>JAFEBY010000020.1 GCA_018242465.1 Pseudomonadota bacterium
GTCTCGGTCAGGATGCCGCCGCCGCAGCCGACGTCGACCGCCTTCGCGCCCTTGATGTTCTCGACATGATCGAAGGTGAACTGGCTGCGCAGGGGATTGATGACATGCAGCATGCCCATCTTGCCGGTGGGGTCCCACCAGAGTTGGGCGACGCGATCGAATTTGCTGACTTCGGAACTATCGACGTTCACAGCTTGGTTCATGGGTCACCTTGAGGCGGGCGTGCAGGGCCGGCACCGCGGCGTCGAGCTCGCGGCGGGCGATGTCGTTGAGGAAGGTGCAACTACCAATGCCGTTGGGTACCGGCACGCGCTGCAACCCATTGCGGTGCTCGATGCGGTCGAGCAGGGACTGCCACATCACCTCGGCATCGAGGACGCCGGGATCAAGGTCGATGCCGAGGCTTGCGACCAGTGCGAATACGCGCTCGGCCTGGCGTTGCCCCAGCAGGCCGCGGCTCAGCGCGAGTTCGGTCGAGACCAGCACGTCCAGCAGCACTGCCTCACCGTGCAGCAGATGCTGTTCGTGGCGCGTTTCCAGCCCGTAGCTGAAGCTGTGGCCGAAGTCGACCTTGCGCGCCAGCTGGTCCTCGTGCAGGTTCGGTTCCAGTTCGGTGAGCATGCCCTGGATCGCGGCGTCGAGGATGGCATCGCCAGCGGCATCCAGGAACGCGGTTTCGATGCTGCGCGCGCCGTCGCGTTCGAGCCGTTCGAACAGGTCGGCATCGCAGACCACCGCCAGCTTGACGATCTCGCACACGCCGTTGCGCAGGTGGCGGGCGGGGAGCGTGCGCAGGAAGTGCTTGTCGAGCAGGACCGCAGCGGGAGGCTCGAAGCTGCCGAGGCGGTTCTTGTTGCCGTTGAAGTTGATCCCGGCCTTGATCCCGAGCGCAGCGTCGATGTAGCCCATCAGGGTGGTCGGCACCTTGATGTGCGGGATGCCGCGCCGGTAGGTGGCGGCGACGAAGGCCACCACGTCGGTGAGCACGCCACCGCCAATGGCGATGATGGGCTCATCGCGACGGTGGATCGGGAAGCCGTCGAGTTCGCGCAGGATGTCCTGATAGAGCGCAATCGTCTTGTGTTCCTCGCCACCGGGGAACACTACCACCCGCGCCTCGATGCCCTGGTGCGCGAACCAGTCGCGGATCGCCTTGCCGTGCAGGTGGTCGACATTGGCATCGACCACCACGAAGCGGCGACCGCCGTCGCTGCGGCCATAGTCGAGCAGGCGGCGATTGTCGGCATCGAACAGCCGTGGCGCCTTGATCACGTCATAGGCGATCGGGCGCTGGGTGCGCACCTGCCAGCGGTCGGCGCGGGTAATCATGCGGCGTCCAGCCAGTGTTCGCGGCGGGCGAGGATCTCCCTGGCCACCCGCTGCGCGTCGGCAAGGCTGTGGTTGCGCCAGTGGCCGCACTGTTCGATGTTCGCGTAGGGCACGGCGGTGGCCGACTGCATCTCTTCGAGGATGCGCACCAGGCAGGCGCACAGCACTTCGCTGCGGCCTTCGTTGACGAAGCCGAGGTAGAAGCCGGTCTGGCAGCCCATCAGCCCGACCGAGACGAAGTGCTCCGGCAGCAGGCGCTGGAAGCCTTCGAGCAGAAAATGCTCGACCGAATGCAACTCGGTCGAGGTGAGGAAGGCATCGGCATTCGGCAGGCGGATGCGCAGATCGACGCAATACGTGACGTCGCCATGCTCGCCAGCGCGCGCCGAGCGCAGCTTGACACTGGGCGCCTTGAGCCGGCGGTGGTCGAGTTCACCCACCAGCCCCGCGGGCCAGCCGAGGGATGCGACGTCGATCCTGTCGTCCATGTCTGCTTTCAGCGCTCGCCGTTGATCGCGGCCAGATGCCGGTAGCTGTCATCCAGCGCTTTCTGCCAGCCCTCGACGTGGTGGTACAGCTCGACCGAGCCATAGCCTTGGAAGCCGCCGGCTTCCAGCGCGCGGAAGCTGCCGGCCAGGTCCAGCGTGCCTTCGCCGGGAATCTCGTGGAAATGCACGATGCCGGTCAGGGTATTGGCCACCATCTTGTCCACCAGCGGCGCATTTTTCGCGCCGCGCAGATAGCCGCAGATCGGCCGCGCGCGCTCGAGCACGTCGTAGCTCAGGCCCGGCATCGAGATCAGATAGGTGAAAATTTCATCGTCCAGCGGCGAGCTGCCGGCATACAGGCTGGAATACGGCACCACCTGCAAGTCCCGCGTCACCCCGGCGCGTTGCAGCAGCGCGTCGATCCGCGCCTTGCGGGCCGGCGTGGGCGCGTCGAGCGGGAAGTGGATCGGGCGCTCGTGATCCAGCAGCAGGAAATCGGCGGTGTCCGGGAAATGCACCAGCACGCTGGCAAAGCCCAGATCCGGCGCCAGCGCGGCGTGGTCGTGGACGATCTTCAGGTTGTAGCCTTCGCGGGCGTCGGAAATGTGCAGGTAACGGGCCTGCGGCGCGGCCAGACGCAGCGCGTCGAGGTAATTGGTTTCCGAGCAATAGGCGTGGCAGATGTCGATGTGCAGCTTGAATTTTTCCGAGCCGACCTGATCCAGCAAGGCCAGGCCCTGCGCCATCGTTTCGATGTACATGCCCGGCTCGGGCTCGATCAGCAGGGTGATGTCCTCATCGTCGCGGATTTCGCGCAGGCATTCGTGGATCGAATCGGCCAGCAGTGCGCCCGCATCCACTTCGGGATGGGCCATGTGATCGTCGCGCAGGAAGCCGCTGCCGAAGGTGACCAGGTTCACCCCCAGCTTGCGGGCGACGTGAATGCCGCGCTTGACCAGATCGATCCTGCGCATCCGCGCCGCCTTTTCCAGCGCCATCAGCGAGGGTTCGTGCGGCCGGTGCGGGTCGAAGAAATGCGAGGCGGTGGCCACGCAGCAGGCCTTCACCCGGCGAGCGTCCAGCCGTTGTTTCACGGCATCGAGATAGGCATCGTCGATATTGAACGGATTGAACTGATCGCGATGGAAGGAAATCTCGATCCCGGCATAGCCAGCGCGATCAACGGCGTCGATCGCATCGAGGAAATCGAGATTGGTCAATCCGAAGGTGCTGTAGCTGAGCTGGATCGCGGACATGGCGAATTCTGTCTGTGACAGGCCATTTTATACGGTCGCGCCGTGGCTTGCGCTTTCACGCCTGAACCAGGGCGGCCCACCGTTGGCCAAGGAACGAAAAGGCATGGTGGCCGAACCGGGCGTTTGGCGGTTTGCGGCACGATGGCCTTCGCGAAGGCCGCGGATGCGCTAAAGTCGCGTCTGGATGTTGCAGTGCGCCATCGGGCGCTATCGTCCGCCTCCGGATGCCCTCTTGAACACCTTCGGCCAGCTGCTGCGCGTCACCACCTTCGGCGAATCGCACGGGCCGGCGATCGGCTGCGTGCTGGACGGTTGCCCGCCGGGGATCGCGATCGGACCGGAGGATTTCGCCCATGATCTTTCGCGGCGTGCCACCGGCAAGACCCGCCACACCTCGGCGCGGCATGAGGCCGACGAGGTCGAAATTCTCTCGGGCGTGTACGACGGCATCACCACCGGCACCCCGATTGCCCTGCTGATCCGCAATACCGACGCACGCAGCAAGGATTACGCGAAGATCGCCGCGCAGTTCCGTCCCGGCCATGCCGATTACACCTATTGGCAGAAATACGGCGTCCGCGATCCGCGCGGCGGCGGTCGCAGCAGCGCGCGCGAGACCACGATGCGGGTGGCGGCGGCGGTGGTCGCCAAGAAATGGCTGGCGCAGCGTGGCGTGACGGTACGCGGCTGGCTATCGCAGATCGGCGAGATCGTGCCGAACTCTTTTGATGTCAATGCCATCGAAGCCAATCCGTTCTTCTGGCCGGATTCCGCGCAGGTGTCGGAACTCGAAACCTACATGGACGCGCTGCGCAAGTCCGGCGATTCGGTCGGCGCGCGGGTGACGGTGGTGGCCGACGGCGTGCCGCCGGGCTGGGGCGAGCCGATCTACGGCAAGCTCGATGGCGAGCTGGCGGCGGCGATGATGTCGATCAACGCGGTCAAGGGCGTCGAGATCGGCGACGGCTTCGCCAGCGTGGCGCAGCGCGGTAGCGTGCATCGCGACGTGATGACCGCGGACGGATTTTTGTCCAACCACGCCGGCGGTATCCTCGGCGGCATTTCCAGCGGCCAGCAGATCGTGGTCTCGGTGGCGTTCAAGCCCACCTCCAGCCTGCGCTTGCCGGTGCAGGGACTGGATGTGGACGGCAACCAGGTCGAGATCGTCACCACCGGGCGCCACGATCCCTGCGTCGGCATCCGCGCCACGCCCATTTGCGAGGCCATGCTGGCGCTGGTGTTGATGGATCAGGCATTGCGCCACCGTGCCCAGTGCGGCGATGTCGGCGAGGTCAAGCCGCGCATTGCGGGCAAGATGGTGCCAGAGGCCAAACAATAGCGGTATCA
>JAFEBY010000021.1 GCA_018242465.1 Pseudomonadota bacterium
CAATTGCGTCTTCACCTTGTCGAGTTCCGCGGCGGGAATCGGCTCGCCGGCGAGCTTGCGCACTTCATCCAGCAACATCTTCTCGGCTTCGGCGGTCTGGTGGCCGCTGGCCATCACCGCGACCAGGGTGAACAATCCCGGACCCACGCGCGAATCGACCTGTGCATCCGCGCTTTGCGCGATCTGCGCGCGATACACCAACGACTGGTTGAGGCGCGAGGATTCGCCTTGCGACAACAAGGCAGCGGCGACCTGCAGCGGCACGATGTCGGCATCCGCGGCGGGCGGGATCAACCAGGTCATCGCGACTGCGGGTAGCGGCGCGGTTTCGCTGGTGAGCGTCTCGCGCCTGTCGGCGGTGCGCGCCGGCTCGATCGCGGTGACTTTGGGAATCGCGGCGGAAGGCTTGGCAATCCCGCTGAAATATTCGTTGACCCAGCCATCCAGCTGCTTCTGGTCGAAATCGCCGGCGACGATCAGCGTCACGTTGTCGGGACGGTAGAACGTATTATGGAACGCAACGACATCGGCCAGCGTCGCCGCCTGCAATTCCTCGATGTTGCCGATGGTCGGGCGCTTGTACGGATGCACCGTGTAGGACGCAGGATCAAGCGCGTTGTAGAGGCGACCATAGGGATTGGCGAGCACGCTCTGGCGATATTCCTCCTGCACCACCGCGCGTTCCGACTTGAAATTGGCGTCGTCGACCTTGAGGTTGGACAGGCGCTCCGCTTCCGCCCACAACAGGCGCTGCAAATGGTTCGACGGCACCATCTCGTAATAGTTGGTGATGTCGCTGCCGGTGCTGGCGTTGTTGTAGCCGCCGACGTCCTCGGTCATGCGATCCATCTGTTCCGGCTTCATGTTCTTGGTGCTCTTGAACATGATGTGTTCGAACAGATGGGCGAAACCGGAACGGTTCTGCGGATCGTCCTTCGAGCCGACGTGGTACCACATCTGCACGGTCACGGTCGGGCTGGAATGGTCCACGACCGACAACACCTGCAGGCCGTTGGGCAGGGTGCGCTGCTGGTACTGGATCGGCGGGACGTTCAGACTTTGCGCCGCCAGTGCCGTCGGCAGCAGGCAGGCAAGCAGGGTGAGTCGGGTTCGCAGGCGGCGCATTGGGTTTCCGGTAGAGGCGGAGTCGTCCCCGAACCTAATCCGCCCACGTCGCGAAGTCCACTGCCGGAAGTCAGAACGGCGTCAGCGCGATGGCAGTCCGTCGAGGAAGGCATCGACCGCATCGGTATAGGCACCAGGCAGGCCAAGCTCGGTGTTGATCTGGCCGTGGCTGAGGTCTTGCGGTAGCACCTGGGTGCGGACCTTCAAGCGCTGTGCGGCATCCGCGAATGCGCGCGAGGCAGGACAGGAATCGCGCCGCTGGCTGGAACAGACCAGCAGCATGGGCGGCGCCTTGGCGGTCAGTTGCTGCAACGGCGACAGCGCGCGCCAGTTGGCCGGATCGCGACCGAAAGCGTCGTCGTAAAGTGACAGGTGGCGACCCTGCATGATCGTCGGGACATCGAGCGCTGCGGAATCCAGCGACACCGTCGCCCGCCACGGCCGTGCGCCCGGTGCCAGCGACGGATCGGACGACAGCAATGCAACCAGGTGCGCGCCGGCGGAATGCCCCATCAACACGAGGTTGGCGGGATCGCCGCTCCACTCGCGCGCATGGCGTTGCACATAGACCAATGCCGCGGCGACGTCCCTGGCCTGCTGCGCAACATCCGCCTGCGGCAGCATGCGGTAATCGACCGACACCAGGATGTCGCCACGCGTGCTCCAGTGCGCGAGCTTGTTGTCGACGACATTACCCATCGCCTTGTCGCCCCTGCGCCAACCGCCGCCGTGCACCATCACGATGATGCGACCGCTGGCATGCGCCGGCAGATAGACGTCGAGGCGCTGCGCGGGATCGCTGCCATAGGCAAGGTCTGGCAGGCGGCGCACGCCCGCCGGCAGTTCGACATGTTGTCGCGCGGCGATGCCGGATTGCATGCGTTGCCCGATGCGGCTGCGAAGACTACCGCTTTGTGCGGCGACCGCGACGGTCGCAGCCGACAGGACCAGTGCGACGGCAATGGAAAGTGGGCGAAACTGGCGCATCACGCGATCTCCGGAACGGCTGTCCCCCCGAAAACGCCCAATTCAAGCATGCGTTGACTCAACGCGGCGGCGAAGCCAGCTCCCTGGCATCCAACGTTCCGTCCCGGTTGCGGTCGAGCTTGCGGAACTGATCGGCAAGCTGGGCACGATATGCATCGCGGGTGATGGCCTTGCCGCGACCGCCAGGCTGTTCGTCCGGCGTCAGTACGCCGTCATGGTTGCGGTCCATCTGGTCGAAGCCGTAGCACAGCCAGTCCTGGTATTCGGACAACTGCACCTTGCCGTCGTGGTTGGCATCCATCAACCGCAGGTAGGCGCCGGGATCACGCACCTGCGCCAGCGCGGACAGCGGCAGCAATGCCGCCACGATCCACGCCCCGCGTCGCAGCATCACACCACCATCGCCGCCGGCGAACCACGCAGCGCGTAACCGCGCAGGCGTCCGGCGAATGTCTGCAGCGAACGCACGCCGCTGGCCTCGGCTTCATTGCACCAAGCCTGCAGTCGCGCCAGCGTTTCCGCCGCGTTCTGCCCACGCGCTTCCAGCACCGCGGTGAGCTGCGCGCGCTTCTCGATCAGCGTGCGAATGCGCGGCGATTCGGCGACCCACTGTTCCAGCTGTGCGCGTGCATCCGGCGTCAGCCAGCGGCCTTCGTCCGCCAGCCCGTGGCGCAGCTTGCGCGGCAACAGGCGGCTCAGCTTGGTGCCGCGCGCAGCGGCTTCCTCTTCCAGTGCCGGGTTCACCACGTGGCGATGGAAATCGGTCATCGCCTGGAAACGATGCGCCAGCAATGCCTTCAGCGTATCCATGTCGGGCACGCGGATGTTCGGGCGGATGTTGAGCGTCGGCGCGACGCGCAGCACTTTGGCCAGACGCACCGACTGGAACATGCGGATCGCCGCCCAGCCGATGTCGAACTCCCACTTGCGCAATGCGAACTTGGCAGAGCTCGGGAAAGCGTGATGGTTGTTGTGCAGTTCTTCGCCGCCGATCCACACGCCCCACGGCGACAGATTGGTCGCGGTGTCGTTGGTGTGGAAATTGCGATAGCCCCACCAGTGGCCGAGGCCATTGACCACGCCTGCGGCCCAGAACGGAATCCACGCCATCTGCAACGCCCACACCGCCACGCCCTTGGCCCCGAACAGGAAAGCCAGCACGAACAGCAGGATCACCACGCCGCTGGTGGGAAAGCGCGTGTAGAGGGTGCGTTCGATCCAGTCGTCCGGACAACCCTTGCCGTACTGATCAATCGAGGCGCGATCCGCGCGTGCTTCGCGATAAAGTTCGACACCATTCCAGAACACCTTGCCGATGCCCTTGAACATCGGACTGTGCGGATCTTCCGCCGTCTCGCACTTGGCATGGTGTTTGCGATGGATCGCCGCCCATTCGCGCGCAATCATCGCCGTGGTCAGCCACGACCAGAACCGGAACACATGCGCGATGGCGGGATGGAAATCCACGCCGCGATGCGCCAGCGAACGATGCAGGTAGAGCGTCACCGAGAAGATGGTGAGTTGGGTGGCGAGCAACAGGTACAGGGCGATGGCGCCCCAGCCGGCTCCGATGAAGCCGCTGGCAATGAAATCGAGCATCGAGGGGGAAGCACAGGGGGATGGATTCCCAATGGTGACGCTTCCGCAGCCCGCCGTCACCACTGTACGCCAGCGTATCCAGGCGGGACGGGGGCAGGCCGCACAATATCGGTCATGCCTGAACTGCCCGAAGTCGAAACCACCCGTCGCGGCCTGCTGCCGCATGTCGCAGGACGCCGGGTGTGCAAGATGGTGCTGCGTCGCCCCGACCTGCGCCTGCCGATTCCGCCGGAACTGCCCAAGCTGCTACGCGGCCAGGAGATCCACGGCATCACCCGCCGCGCCAAATACCTGCTCATGGACAGCGATCGCGGCAGCGCGCTGTGGCACCTCGGCATGTCGGGCAGCCTGCGCGTGCTGGCGGCCGGCACGCCCCTGCGCGCGCACGATCATGTCGATGTCGAACTCGAAGGCATTGATGGAAAGCCGGGACACGTCCTGCGTTTCAACGATCCGCGCCGCTTCGGCCTGCTGCTGTGGCAGCCGGCGGGGACCGTGCATCCGTTGCTGCAATCGCTGGGACCGGAACCGCTGTCCGACGATTTCGATGGCGACCATCTGTTCCATCTGAGTCGCGGTCGCAGCGCGCCGGTCAAGGCCTTCCTGATGGACCAATCCGTGGTGGTCGGCGTCGGCAACATCTACGCCGCCGAAGCGCTGTTCGCCGCCGGCATCGCACCAACGCGTGAAGCGGGCAAAGTCTCGCTCGACCGCTATCGCAAGCTGGCCGATGCGGTGCGCGTGATCCTCGCCCACGCAATCGAACGTGGCGGCACTACCCTGCGCGATTTCATCAGCCCCGATGGCCTGCCCGGCTATTTCGAGCAGGAGTTGCAGGTCTACGGTCGCGGCGGCGAACCCTGCTGGACATGCGGCCGCCGCCTGCGCGAGGAGCGCATCGGCCAACGCGCCAGCGTGTGGTGCTCGCGCTGCCAAACCTGACCGGCGGCGCGCGGTTCATCGCGACCCCGCTATGCTGGAGCCCTGCATCCTGTTCACCGATCCGCATGCCCGATCCCAACGCCCACGACGGCATCACCCGCTGGCTGGATGAAGCCCGCGGCGGCGACCGTGCGGCGCTCGATCGCGTGCTGCAGGCGCTCTACGCGGAACTGCATGCCATGGCGCAGCGACAACTGCGCCAGCCCGCCGACGACGAAACGCTGGACCCCACTGCATTGGTGCATGAGGCCTACCTCAAGCTGGTCGGGCAGCAGGCCGATTTCGCCGATCGCGCCGGCTTCTTCGCCTATGCCGCTTCGGCCATGCGCAGCGTGGTGGTCGATCACGCCCGCAGCCGGCTTGCGCTGAAGCGCGGCGGCGGCGATGCCGTGCAACGCGTCGCCGAACTGCCGGAGATCGCCGACGATGGCTTGCGACTCGACGAAGACCTGCTGTCACTCGATGCCGCGCTGACACAACTTGCCGCGCTCGACGAACACCTCGCGCAAGTCGTCGAACTGCGCTATTTCGCCGGATTGTCGGAAACCCAGATCGCCGAACTCACCGAGCGTTCCGAACGCAGCGTGCGTCGCGACTGGCAGAAGGCCCGGATGTTCCTGCTCGACGCCTTGCAGGGCCGCTGACCTCCATGACGATGGATCGCACGCGCTGGCAACGCATTTCCGCCGAGCTCGACGCGTTGCTGGAACTCGATCCCGGGGCGCGCGGACAACGGCTCGATGCATTGCGCGAAGAAGACGCTGCATTCGCCGACGAAATCGAACGCCTGCTCGCCCACGAGGAAACGCGCGACCATCGCATCGACACACCATTGGTGACCGCGCCGCCGGGACCCCGCGAAGGCGAACGCATCGGCCCGTATCGCCTCGACGCATTGCTGGGCGAAGGCGGCATGGGCCAGGTCTGGCAAGCCGAACGCGCCGACGGCATGTATGCACGCCGCGTCGCGTTGAAATTGTTGCGCCCCGGACTCGCCGATCCCACCTTGCGCCTGCGTTTCAGTCGCGAACGCGACATCCTCGCGCGACTGGCGCATCCGCATATCGCGCGACTGCTCGATGCCGGCATCGGTGAAAACGGCCAGCCCTATCTGGCGCTGGAATTCGTCGAAGGCCACGGCATCCTCGCCTACGCGCGCGAGAACGCCCTCGACACGCGCCAGCGCATCGCCCTGTTCCGCCAGGTCTGCGACGCGGTCAGCCACGCCCACGCCAACCTGATCGTCCATCGCGACCTCAAGCCATCCAACATCCTCGTCAGCGCCGATGGCGAGGTACATCTGCTCGACTTCGGCATCGCCAAGTTGCTCGACGACCCCCAGGAACCGATCGAACACACGCGCACCGGCCTGCGCCCGTTCACCCTGCACTACGCGTCACCGGAACAGGTGCGTGGCGAACCGGTCAGCACCCGCACCGACGTCTATTCGCTGGGCGTGGTGCTGTATGAACTGCTGACCGGACAGAAGCCCTATCGGCTCAAGCGCGAATCGAGCGCGCAATGGGAAGACGCGATCCTCGCCGCCGAACCGCATCGCCCATCGCTCTCGGTCGTGCGTGACGACGAAGGCGACAGCTTCGCACAACGACGGCGCACCGCGCGCGAGCTTTCCGGCGACATCGACAACATCGTGATGAAGGCCTTGTCGAAGAATCCGGAACAGCGCTATACCTCGGCGGAGGCGCTGTCGAGCGACCTCGAACGGTATCTCGACGGCCTGCCGGTGCTGGCGCGCGGCCAGAGCTTTTTCTATCGCACCCGCAAATTCGTGCGCCGCCAGCTGTGGCCAATCCTCACCGGCATCGGCATCACCGCATTGCTGCTGGTGTTCCTCGGCGTCGCGCTGTGGCAACGCCAGGAAGCCATCCGCGAAACCGCGCGGGCCGCGGCCCTGCAGGCATTCACCGTCGGCCTGTTCGAGAACGCCGATGCCGCCCAGAAAGGCAAGCCGGTCGACGTCGCGACCCTGCTCGATGCCGCCGAAGCACGCGGCGAACGCGAACTCGGCCTGCAGCCGCGCGCGCATGCGGAATTGCTGGGCACCATCGCGCGCATTCGCCTGGCGATGGGACAATATCCGCGCGCCGCCGACGTGCTCGAGCGCCAGCGCAAGCTGGTCGACACGCTACCGGACGCACCCGCGAGCCTGCGCCTGGAGTCGGCGAGCCAGCGCGGTCGCGTGCAACGCCTGCTCGGAGATCCCGTAACCTGCCGGCGCACGCTGGAGCCATTGCTTGGTTTGGCAACGACGCAACAGACGCAATTGCCGGCGCACGTCGCCGAGTTCGATTCGCAGTTGGCGCGCTGTCGTCGCGGCGTCGGCGATCGCGACGGCGCGCAACGATTGTTCGAACAATCCCTGGCCTTGCGTAAAAGCGCGTTGGGCGACGATATCGGCGTGGTCGAGAACCTGACCGATCTCGCCGCGCTATCGGTGGATGCCGGCAACTATCCCGATGCGCTTGCGCGCTTCCAGGGGGCGCTGGCGCAGCTGCACAAGATCGCGGGCAACCGTCATCCCCTCGGCATCGACATCCTGCGCAGCATCGGCACCACCCAGCGCGCAATGGGCGATGTCGACGACGCCGCGCGCAGCATCAACCAGGCGCTCGAATTGTCGGAATCCCTGCAAGGACCGGATCACCCGGTCACACTCGCCCTGCGCGAAGTCGCGGCACAATCTGCGGAAGACCTGTCCCAGTGGAGCACTGCGCAAACGCAGTGGCAGTTGCTCAATGGCAGCCTGCAACGTTCATCGAGCATGTCGGCTGATCTCGCCACCAGTTGGCTCGGTCTCGGTCGCGATGCCTATGAGCTTGGCGACCTGGATCGCGCGCGCATGGCTTTGCAGCGCGCCATCCGCCTGTCTGCCAGCCTGCATCGTGGCGACACCCAGTTCGCCGCGCTGTTGCTGGAGGCGCGCCTGTACGCGGAACGCGGCGATGCCGACGGCGCACGGCGCCTGATCGATGCCGCGCAGCAATTGTTGGACAACGGCACCATCCGCAGCAGCGATGCCGCGTTGTCATTGGCGGCAGCCGCCGGGCATGTCGAACTCGCTGCGAATGCACTCCAGGATGCCGTTGCATTGCTGAAGCCACTGGTTGCGCGATCCAGTCCGAAACCATCGGAAGCCCAGGCGCTGCTGCTCTCGCTGCAGGCCCGCGACAACAAGGATCCCGCCCAACTCGACCGCCTGCGCGACCAGCTCGATGTCGCCGGAAAGGTCGCCGACACAATGGCCACGCGCCTGTTGTCGCTGCGTTTCCGCCTGTACGCCGCCGATGCGCAGTGCCGCAATACTCCGACGCTCGGACGCCAACGCTACGACGCGTTGATGCCGGTGATCGGTTCGGTGCAACCCGAGGGTGGAGCGCTGTCACGTGAAGCGGTGATGCTGCACGAAGACTGCGAACATCGCCAACCCGCCGTGCCGGCGAATCGTCGCGGTCAGTCCTCGCGCGCGAACGGCAGCGGGCACTGAGCGGGATCGATCCGCCCCTCCCCGCGCATGATCTTCTTGAACTCGGTGCGGCTCACCGAGACGTAACGCTCGTTGCCGCCGATCTCCACCTGTGGGCCGTCCTGCACCGCGCGACCGGCATTGTCGACGCGCACGGTCATGATCGCCTTGGCGCCGCTGTGGCAAATCGTCTTGATTTCCTGCATCTCGTCGGCCCAGGCCAGCAAGGCCGCGCTGCCTTCGAACAATTCACCGCGAAAATCGGTGCGCAGGCCATAGCACAGCACCGGCACCCGCAATTCGTCGACGACATCGCTCAGCTGCCACGCCTGCGCGCGTGAGAGGAATTGCGCTTCATCCACCAGCACGCAATTGAGCTTGCCGTGGTCAGCGATGTCGTCGCGCACGCGCCGCAACAAATCATCGTCGCGCCCAAACGGAATCGCGGCGTCGCTCAACCCGATTCGCGACGACACCACGCCGCGCCCGGCGCGATCGTCCAGCGCCGGCGTGAGGATCATCACCCGCATGCCACGTTCGCGATAATTGTGCGCGGACTGCAGCAACGTGGTGGTCTTGCCCGCGTTCATCGCGGAATAGTAGAAATACAGCTTGGCCATTCCCGCCATGATACCGGCGCGACCCGTTTCGTTGAGACCCGGACTCAATGAGACAATGGCCGGCCGTTCCGTTTACATGCCGCCCCATGCAAGGTCTCAACCCGCCACAACGCCAGGCCGTCCTCCACAGCGAGGGACCATTGCTGGTGCTGGCCGGCGCGGGCAGCGGCAAGACCCGGGTGATCGTCGAGAAGATTGCGCACCTGGTCGACAGCGGGCGCTACCCGGCGCGGCGCATCGCCGCCATCACCTTCACCAACAAGTCCGCGCGCGAAATGCGCGAACGCGTGGCCAAGCGCCTGAAGGGTGATCGCGGCGAAGGCCTGACCATCTGCACCTTCCATGCCCTGGGTCTGCGCATCCTGCAGGTCGAACACGCACGGGTCGGCCTGAAGCGCGGCTTTTCGATATTCGATGCCGATGACGCCAGCGCCCAGGTCAAGGACCTGATGGCCGGCGCCAAGCCCGACGCGGTTCAGGCGATGCAGTCGCTGATCTCGCGCGCCAAGAACGCCGGCCTGTCGCCGGAACAGGCGCTGGAATCGGCGCGAAGCACCCGTGAGCGCGAAGCAGCGGCGCTCTACGCCCGCTACCAGGCGCGGCTGAGCTCGTTCAACGCGGTCGACTTCGACGATTTGATTCGCATTCCCGTGCAATTGCTGGAAACCGACGAAGAGGCGCGCATGGGCTGGCGCGAACGCATCGGTTACTTGCTGGTGGACGAATGCCAGGACAGCAATGACGCGCAATATCGCCTGCTGAAAGCGATCGCCGGCGAAGCCGGGCAATTCACCTGCGTGGGCGACGACGACCAGAGCATCTACGCCTGGCGCGGCGCAAATCCGGAGAATCTCGACCTGATGGGTCGCGATTACCCCGCGCTTGCGATCATCAAGCTCGAACAGAACTACCGCTGCAGCAATCGCGTGCTACGTAGTGCGAACACGCTGATTGCCAACAATCCGCACGCACACCTGAAGACGTTATGGAGCGATTCCGCCGACGGCGAACGCATCCGCGTGTGGGAATGTCGCGATTCCGGCCACGAAGCCGAGAAGGTCGCTGCCGAGATCCGCTTCACCGCCCAAAAGCACGGTGCGCCGTGGAGCGACTTCTGCATCCTGTTCCGCGGCAACCATCAGTCACGCGCGCTGGAAAAGGCGATGCAGCTTTTGCGCATCCCGTACCACCTCAGTGGCGGCACCGCCTTCCTCGAACGCACGGAAGTCAAGGATGCGCTGTCGTGGCTGCGCGTCCTGGTGAATCCGGAGGACGACAGCGCCTTCCTGCGTGCGGTGCAATCGCCCAAGCGCGAAGTCGGCGCAGTGACGCTCGCGCGCCTCGCCGAACTGGCGCAACACGCAGGGATTCCGCTGGCGCGCGCTGCCGACTCCAACACCATCCTCCAACAACTGCCGGCACGCGCCTCGTCGTCACTGCATGGCTTCATCGAAATCGTGTATCGCCTGCGTGCGGAAGCAACGTCACTGTCGCCCGCCGACCTCGTGCGCAGCCTCAACGAAAAATCCGGCCTTCTGGATGCCTTGAAAGCGCAATGCCGCACCGAGCAGCTGTTCACGATCCGCCGCGGCAACCTCGACGAACTGGCGGAATGGTTCGAGGGTGCCAAAGGAGGCGGCCTCGCTGACCTCGGCGCGCAACTCGCGCTGATCACCCGCAACGATCGCGACGACGGCGGCAACCAGGTGCGATTGATGTCGCTGCACGCGGCCAAGGGCCTCGAATTCCGTTACGTCTTCATCGTCGGCATGGAAGACGGCACCCTGCCGCACGAAGCCAGCATCGATGAAGGCCGGTTGGAGGAAGAACGCCGTTTGCTCTACGTCGGCATCACCCGAGCCAAGGAACAACTGTGGCTGTCGCATTCGCGCGAGGCGAGCAAATGGGGCAAGCGCGTCACCCTCGCGCCATCGCGCTTCATCGACGAATTGCCGGCCACCGAACTGCAACGCGATGGTGCCGATCCCGAAGCCGATGCCGAGCGCAAACAGGAGCGTGCGCGCAGCGCGATGGCCGACCTGCGCGCCATGCTCAACGGCGACTGAGTGTCACCTTGCTCGGCTAGACTCCATCCACCCCATGCCTCGGCCACGCCCCATGCGTATCCAACCTGCCCTGACCCTGCTCGCCTGTTCCCTCGCCTTGACCGCGTGCAAGACGATGACGCCATCGGCGGTCCCCACGGCGGCGACCCCGACGCAGCAGGTGCCGGCAAACGACAATCTCAATGCGGTCAACTGGATGCAGCGCTCCGCCGAATATCGCGCAAGCGCCGAAACGATCTACCACGCCGCGACAGAGCGACTCGATCTCCTGCTCGCAAACAGGGACGAGGATGCGCTGGTGGCGGAGGAGCGCGGCAATTCCGCACGCGGGCTGCCGCCGGCGGTAGTGCTCGACATTGACGAGACCGTGCTCGACAACTCGCCGTACCAGGCGCGCCTGATCGACGAGGACAAGGAATACGCCGACGTCACCTGGGACCAATGGGTCGGGGAGAAAAAGGCGCGGGCCGTTCCCGGCGCCCTCGCCTTCACACAGGCTGCCGCCCGGAAGGGCATCACCGTGTTTTACGTTTCCAATCGCGCCGTGCACCTGAAGGACGCAACCATCGCCAACCTCGCAGCCCTGGGTTTTCCGCTCAAGGACGACAGCGTCTTCCTCGGGCTCGGCACGTTCGTGAAGGATTGCGAACAAAAGGGCAGCGAGAAACTGTGCCGGCGCAAACTGGTCGGCCAGAAGTATCGCGTGCTGATGCAGTTCGGCGATCAACTTGGCGATTTCGTGCAAGTGCTGCCCAACACGCCTGCGAATCGCCAGACGTTGGCCGACAAGTACGCGAGCTGGTGGGGCGAGCGCTGGTTCATGCTGCCCAACCCGAGTTACGGCAGTTGGGAGCCAGCCCTGTTCAACAACAACTGGGGGCAGTCGCGCGATGCACGCCGCAAGGCCAAGCGCGACGCACTGGACCTCGCGCACTGACGCCCGCCACATCGCGTAAGGTGGTCGCGATGACACCGGGGACGCGCATGGATCACCGATTGCACATGCCGGGGCTGGCGCTGGCCGCCATGCTCGCCACGGCAATCGCTGGCTGCGGGAAATCGCCGGCGACATCGCAGACCGCGACGAATGCCGACTGCATGCAGGCAGGCACCCCGGAAGCCGCAGTGACATTGGTCATCGATGCACTGCGCAATGACGCACTGGAAACGATTCCCTGTCGCGCTGTGCCACCGGCGATGCAGGACAAGCTCGAACTTGCCTGGCGCGAGGATCGTTCGCGCTGGCCGCTCGCGGAACTGCCGCTGTCGTCGAAATTGCCGGCGGTGCTCGCCGCCCTCAACGGTCCTGCCGCCGAAACCAGGCTGCGCCTTGCATTCGATCACCAGTTCGCCGGCCAAACGACGGAACTGCAAAGCGCCGCACGCGGACTCGGCCTGTTCGCGGTGCGCTACATCCAGAAGGAAAGCAGCTACCAGCCCGACCAACGTGCGCACTACGCCAACCTGATCGTCGCGCTCAGCGACTGGAGCAGCCACGCGCCTTTGGGCGATCGCACCCTCGGGCACCAGTCCGTATCGCTGCTGGTTGCGGGCGCGAACGCATCTTCCATCCATGATGATGCCGGCCTGCGCGCCGCCGGCATGCGCGGCTCGCTGCGCGGACTCACTCCGCTCTACCACAACGCCAAACAGGCGCTGGCGCTCTACGGGCTATCGCTCGACGATGTGCTCTCCAGCGTGCAGGTCAGCCCGAAGGACCGGAGCAGCGACCACGCCCGCGTCCATGTCCATTACCTGGTCCACGGCGAACCGGTGGACAGCGACATCGCGGTCGAACGCCGCGACGGCCACTGGTACCTCAGCGGCATGCTGGCCGATGCCGAGCAGGCGCTGGCGTCCCCCCTCCCCCAGGCGGAACCCCCGGCAGTGGCGCAGGACGTGAACAAGTAGCCCAACAGACGGCAACGTCCAGTGCTTCGCTAGAATGCCCCGATGCCGGATCAGAACTCCCTCCCCTTCCCGGATGCACCGGACTCCACGCCCAGCCCGCCGCCCGCCGCTTCCGCGGACCCGGGCCTGCAGCCGCCCGTCGAGCCCGGTCCCCGCCGTCCCCGCGACGCCATCGGCAAGCGGCCACTCTGGGCCCGCCTGCTGGGCGGGATCCTCAATCCCTGGCTGCAGCTGCGCCTGGAGCCGCCGGATGCCGCCGACCACCTCGACGGTCATGCCATCTGCTATGTCCTCGAGGACTACGGCCTTACCAACGCCCTGATCCTCGAACGCGCCTGCCGCGAGGCCGGCCTGCCCTCGCCGATGCAGCCTCTTGCCGGCGACCCCCTTGGCCGCAAGCGCGCCTATGTCGCGCTGTCGCGCCGCCACGCCACCACGCTCAAGCAGCTCGGCCTTGGCCATGGTCCCGAACAGCGCACCCATTCCGGTTCGTTGGCGCGCCTGCTACAGGCCCATCGCGACAACGACTGGCTGGATGTGCAGCTGGTACCGGTGTCGATCTTCATCGGTCGCGCGCCGGACAAGCAGAGCGGCTGGTTCTCGGTGCTGTTCTCGGAAAACTGGGCGCTCGTCGGCCGCTTCCGCCGCCTGCTGTCGGTGTTGCTCAATGGCCGCGATACCGTGGTGCGCTTCGCGACGCCGATTTCGTTGCGCGAGATCGTCGACGAAGGCCTGCCGCCGGAACGCACGGTGCGCAAACTCTCGCGCGTCCTGCGCACGCACTTCCACCGCATCCGCGCCGCGGTGATCGGGCCGGATCTGTCCACCCGCCGCTTGTTGATCGACAAGGTGCTGGCTGCGCCGGAAGTGCAGGCTGCGATCGCCGATACCGCGCGCCGCGACGGCAGCAGCACCGGCGAGGCATGGAAGAAGGCACACGCCTTCGCCTGGGAACTCGCCGCCGACTATTCGCATCCGGTGGTGCGTTCGGCCAGCTTCCTGCTGCAACCGATCTGGAACCGCATCTATCGCGGCATCCTCGTCCACCACCTTGATGCCTTCAAGGCAGTGGCGCCCGGCAATGAAGTGGTCTATGTGCCGAGCCATCGCAGCCACATGGATTACCTGCTGCTCAGCTACCTGCTCTACACCGAGGGCGTGGTGCCGCCGCACATCGTCGCCGGCATCAACCTCAACATGCCGGTGATCGGCACCCTGCTGCGCAAGGGCGGCGCGTTCTTCATCCGCCGCAGCATCAAGGGCAGCGCGCTGTACTCGGTGGTGCTGAGCGAATACGTGGCGCAACTGGTCGCCGGCGGGTATTCGATCGAATACTTCATCGAGGGTGGACGTTCGCGCACGGGACGCCTGCTGCAACCCAAGGGCGGCATGATTTCGATGACGGTGCGTGCCTACCTGCGCCAACCGGCGCGCCCGGTGCTGTTCCAGCCGATCTACATCGGTTACGAAAAGCTGATGGAAGGCAACAGCTATATCGACGAACTCTCGGGAAAACCCAAGCAGAAAGAATCGATTTGGCAGCTGCTGATGGGGATTCCCAAGGTACTGCGCTCCAACTACGGTCAGGTCGTGGTGAATTACGGCGAACCGATCCGCCTCGACGAAATGCTTGCCGAGCACGCTCATGATTGGGACGGCAAACCGCTGGGCGAAGACGATCGCCCGCAGTGGCTGTCGGACACCGTCGACGCGCTGGCGAACCGGATCCAGGTCAACGTCAATCGCGCCGCCGACGTCAATCCGATCAACCTGCTGGCAATGGCGATGCTGTCCACGCCGAAGCATTCGATGAGCGAGTCGGATCTGATCGACCAGATCGCGCTGTCGCAGACGCTGCTGAAGGAACTGCCGTACTCCGACCTGGTCACGGTGACGCCGCACACGCCGGAACAGATCATTGCCCACGGCGAGGAAATCAACGTGCTCGAACGCATTCGTCATCCGCTGGGTGACGTGCTGAAGGTCGAGGACGACGACAAGGCGATCCTGCTCACCTATTTCCGCAACAACGTGCTGCACCTGTTCACCGCGCTGGCTTGGGTCGCGACCTGCTTCCAGCAAAACCGTCGCCTGGCCCGCACTTCGGTGGTGAACCTCGGCCGTCGCGTCTATCCCTTCCTGAAAACGGAACTGTTCCTGCCGTGGAGCGAGGACCAGTTCGCGGAACGCCTGGACCGCACGATCGATCTGTTCGTGCGCGAAGGCTTGCTGGCGGAAACGCAGGAAAACGATGCCAGCGTGCTGACCCGCGGCCTCGGCGAAACCGATGAGGTCTTCCGCCTGCGCGCGCTCGGCCACCCACTGCGGCAGGCGTTCGAACGCTATTACATCGCCATTTCGGTACTGGCCAAGAACGGCCCGGGCACGCTCTCGGCCGGCGAACTGGAAAGCCTGTGCCATCTCGCCGCGCAGCGGCTGTCATTGCTGTATGCGCCGGCGGCGCCCGAGTTCTTCGACAAGTCGCTGTTCCGCGGCTTCATCAAGGAATTGCGCGCCTTGCGCCTGGTCTGGACCGATGCCAATGGCAAGCTGGTCTTCGATGAACGCCTCGATGCTTGGGCACGCGATGCCAAGACCATCCTCGGTCGCGAGCTTCGCCATACCATCGAGCGCATCAGCCCCGATGCGGTGGAAACGGCCAAACCGGCATCCACGGCGGGATAACGGCCACCTCGAATAAATTGTGGGGGCCGGCACGAAATTCGTATAAAGTCAAAGACGACGCCGGCGGCACGACCCCTCCCTTGGTCTCCGCGCGGCGTCTAGCGAATTCGGCGCGGCGAACCCTTGCCAAGCGCATCGTCGCCCTCCCTGGTCGACGTTTTGCGGCCCCCTGTCCCTCTGAGCCTCCGTATCGCGCCGCACAGAATCGCATTTCGTGGCAGCATAGGCGACTCTGAAACACCAGTTGACACGGACTTCAACACTCAAGTAAGGACACACAGTGATCACTGCACTGGATTGCCTGTATGGCAGCCTGCTGGATGCGGGCCTCTTCGATACCTTCCTCAAGCAATTCGCCGAAGTCGCGGGCGCGGATTCCGCCTCACTGTTCGATTTCGACCTCGCGCGCCCCGACGCCATGCGCTTCATCAACTCGGCCGCCGACGAGACGGCCAATGCGCGCTTCACGGCGATCTACCCCACCACCCAGGGTCGCCTGTGGTGGGAACGCAGCGAACGCGACATGATGCCCGGCGCGGTGATCAATGGCATTGATTACGCCAGCACAAGTGAAATCAAGGCAACGCAGTATTACCGCGAACTGCTGGAACCGCTGAACATCCTGCATTCGGCCGCGATTTGCGCCGTGATGCGTCCCGACATGCAATGCCTGCTGACCGTCCACCGCAGTGAAGATCGCGGTGCATTCGACGCGGACAGCATCGCCGTGCTGCGCGAATTCGCCCCACACTGGGTGCGCTACAAGCTGCTGGAACAGCGGATGTCCGCCCAAAAGCACGATCTTCGTGGCCACTCCAGCCTTGCCGTGTTCGAACTCGGCCCGACCTTTGACGTGCGCAAGATGAATCCGTCGGCGGAACATTGCATCGCCGCGGGCTGGCTGCAGCGCGGTCCCGATGCCACCTTGCGCATGCACGACGCACGCAGCCAGGCGCTCTGGACCAGCTGCCAGCGCCAAGCCATGTCGGCGGCCGCGCCCCCGCCCGCCGTCCCCGTCTATGGCCACCACTCGGAAGTCGTCGCCTATGCCGCGCTGCGACCCCAGGTCGACAGCAGCCTGACGCCGCGCCGCCTGTTGTTCGTGCGCCCGTTGCAGCCAATCGGTGTGCATGCCGATCTCACCGCGACCTTGCGCACTTCCTGCGGATTGACCGCATCGGAAGCCGCCTTCGCGATTGCCCTGCGCCGAAGCGAAACCCTGGCGGACGCCGCGCAATCCCTCGGCATCACCGTCGGCACCGCGCGCCAACGCCTGCAGGAAATCTTCGAGAAGATGGACCTGCATCGCCAGGCCGAACTGTTCCAGGCGCTCGACTCGCTGGCCGAGCTCAACGACCACCTCCACCACCGGACCGAGCCGCAGTTGGCGTGAGGGCCTGTCAACAGGCCCTAGGCCGGGGCATCAGGAATCAGCATCGATTCCAGCTTGGCGATCCAGTCCTTGAGCATCAGCTTGCGCTTCTTGAGCCGGCGCAATGCCAGATCGTCCACTTCGGATGCCGCCTGCATCCGGCCAATCGCGAGATCCAGGTCGCGATGCTCGATCCGCAATTCGGCCAGGCGGTGGGCGATGTCGGCACTGTCGATGGGCATGCCACGAGCTTAGCCGGTCGCCGTGCCGGCATCCAGCGCGCCGACCGGTAAAATGGCGGGATGAACGCAATCCCGTTGACCCTTGCCGAGCCATTGCCAGTCGCGCAGCGCCGAAAGCGCGAAGCCGACAAGCTGGCCAAGCGCCTGCGCCATCAAGTCGGGCGCGCCATCGCCGACTTCGGGATGATCGAGGATGGCGACAAGGTGATGGTCTGCCTGTCCGGCGGCAAGGACAGCTACACCATGCTCGACGTCCTCCTGCAGTTGCAGAAGAAAGCGCCGGTGTCGTTCTCGATCACCGCGGTCAACCTCGACCAGAAACAGCCCGGCTTCCCGGAACACGTGCTGCCGGATTACCTGCGTTCGATCAACGCCGATTTCCACATCATCGAGCAAGACACGTATTCCGTCGTCAGCCGGGTGATCCCGGAAGGCAAGACGATGTGTTCGCTGTGCTCGCGCCTGCGTCGCGGCGCGCTCTACACCTATGCGGAACAACACGGGTTCACCAAGATCGCGCTGGGCCACCATCGCGACGACATGGTCAACACCTTCTTCCTCAACCTGTTCTTCCACGCCAAGCTCAGCGGCATGCCGCCGAAGCTGCTCAGCGACGACGGCAAGCACGTGGTGATCCGCCCGCTGGCCTACGTGCGCGAAAGCGACATCGAAGCCTACGCCGACGCGAAGCAGTTCCCGATCATTCCCTGCAACCTCTGCGGCAGCCAAGAGAACCTGCAGCGCAAGCAGGTCAAGAAGATGCTGGAGCAATGGGAGAAAGAATCGCCCGGCCGCGTCGAAACCATGGCGCGCGCGCTCGGCGACATCCGCCCATCGCAGCTCGCCGACCCCAACCTGTTCGATTTCCTCTCGCTCGGCAAGACCGGCGTTGCGTCATCTCCCGATGCCCATGCGTGGCTCTCGGGCAGTGAGACGCCACACGACGACGATTGATCGCACCACCGCGTCCATACCGCCCCGACATTTCGTCGATTTCCCCCATTCTTTCCCGTCCGAGTCCCGATGTTCTTTCGCAACCTCACGCTGTTCCGTTTCCCCGCTTCCATTTCCTTCGCCGACATCGACGAACGCCTGCGCGAAACCGCGCTCAAGCCCGTCGGCCCGCTCGAACTGTCCTCGCGCGGCTTCATCCCGCCGTTCGGCAATGCCGCGGAAGGCGATGACGTCGCCTACATGCACCAGATCGAACGTTCGATCTGGCTGGCCGTTGGTGGCGAGGATCGTTTGTTGCCGTCGGCGGTGGTCAACGATCAGCTGCAGAAGAAAATCGCCGAATTCGAGACGCGCAACGGCCGCAAGCCAGGCGGCAAGATGCGTCGCCAGCTGAAAGACGAGCTCGTGACCGATCTGCTGCCGCGCGCCTTCGTGCGCCCGGTCCGCACCGATGCACTGGTCGACCTCAAGCACCATGTCATCGCCATCGACACGTCGTCGAAGAAATCCGCGGAAGCCGTGGTCTCGCAGGTCCGTGAAGCGCTCGGCAGTTTCCCAGCATTGCCATTGAACGCCGAAGTCGCGACCGGCACCCTGCTCACCGGCTGGCTGGCCGGGGACGCCTTGCCTGCCGGATTGTCGCTGGGCGAGGAATGCGAGCTGCGCGATCCCGGTGATTCCGGTGCCGTGGTGAAACTGCAGGGCATGGAACTGGCCGGCGAGGAAATCGAAACGCACCTCGAATCCGGCAAGCAGGTGACGCGCCTGGCGCTGAAGCTGGACGACCATGTCAGCTTCGTGCTCGGCGATGACCTGGTGATCCGCAAGTTCAAGTTGCTCGATGGCGCGGTGGAACAGCTGGAATCCAGCGATCGCGATGACATCCGCGCCGAACTCGACGCCCGCTTCGCGCTGATGGCCGCCGAATTCGATCGCCTGTTCTCGGTGCTGGAACCGGTGCTCAAGCTGAGCAAGGCGGGATAGTGGCCGGGCGGGCAGCGCACGACGACGATCTGCCCGACATCGCGCTGCGCCTCGGTGATGGGCGCATGCTGCAACTGCCCTGCAAGCGCCACCCTCGCGCGCGCCGCATCAAGCTGTCCGTGGACGAACGCGGCCCGCGCCTGACACTGCCGATGCGCGCCAGCCTGCGCACCGCCGAACACTTCGCGCAGGACCACGTGGCGTGGCTGGAAGTGCAGATCGCCAACCTCGCCTTCGACGCGCCGGAGCCCTTGCGCGCAGGCATCACCTCGGCATTGCCGCTGCGCGGCGAATGGCTGCCGGTGCGCTGGATCGCCGGACGCGTCAACCGCGTGACCTTGGTGGACAACGAATTGCTGTTCGAACAGCGCGGCAATTCCGGCTCCGCCGTGCGCCGTGCCTTGCGCGATTTCTACGAGGCGCAGGCACGCGCCGATCTCGCTGCGTGGTTGCCGAACTACGTGGGCGCACTCCCGCGCCAGCCGTCACGCATCGTGTTGCGCAAGATGAGTTCGCAATGGGGATCGCTGGCACCCTCGGGCGCGATCTCGCTCGACCTGTCGCTGGTACTGGCGCGGCCATCGGCGTTCGAATACGTCCTGGTCCACGAGCTCTGCCATCTGATCCGCGCCGATCACTCGCCGGCGTTCTGGCGCGAGGTGCAGGCGCGCTGCCCGCACTGGCGGCGCGAGCGCACGTATTTCCATGCCGAAGGTCGTGCGCTGAAGGCGCGGCTGCGGGCTGTTACTTAGCGCGCGCTGGTTCGCGAAAGCATCAGCGTCGCCCGGCTGAGCGCTGGAGGCTCGACTCGGCCCGCTGCGCGGGACCGGCCCCTCGCTTGCGCCCGTGGCGTTCGGAATCGCCACGCGGCTTGCCGCGTGAGCGGCGCTTCCTCACCCATGCCTCGTATGGCCGGCGCTACAGACGAACCGCATAAGTCGCCGCCGGTGGTGGGCGCACGCGCTCTCAGAAAGCAACAGCACGCCCGCGACCAGCACACGGATGTGTTGTTGCGGGAAGCGGAGGGGCGCCGGTGCGGGTGGTGCAATCGATGACTATTTTTCCGCCAGGCCAGCGCGTGCAAGAAATGGCCTGATCCATTCCGCGACCGGCTGCGGCGTTTCCATGTGCAAATGATGCGTGCCCGGCATCGTCAACAACTCGCCGCGCGGCAATGCATCGACATAGCGACGACGCACATCGGCCGGCAGATAGGGTTGCGCCGGATCGGCGAACACCACGCGCGTCGGGCATTCGATCCCGGCGCAGACGGCCACCACCTGCGCATCGACCGGGCGCAGCCACGTCGGCACCATCAGGCGTGGATCACTGCTCCACTGCCAGCCCCCCGGCACCTCGCGCATGCCGCGATCGACGATCAGTCGCGCCACCGGCTCGCTCATTGCGTTGGCCCGCATCCGCGCCTGGATCGCCACGCCCGGCTCCGCGAACACCCGCAGCGACTTGCCATCAATCGCGCGGATCGCCGTCACCGACTCACGCATCCGCGCCACGGTATTTTCGGCTTCCTCCGCAAGGCCACCCAGCGCCTCGATGCACACCAGGCGCTCGATGCGATTCGGGCATGCAGCGGCGACCAGACTGGCGATGCCCGCGCCCATCGAGTGCCCCAGCAAGGTGAAGCGTTCCCAGCCCAGCGCATCGGCGATGTCGAGGACGTGGTGCACTGACATTTCGAAGGTGTAGATCGCCCCCGGTGGCAGGTGCACG
The DNA here is from genome assembly GCA_018242465.1 of Pseudomonadota bacterium. Taxonomy (GTDB): domain Bacteria; phylum Pseudomonadota; class Gammaproteobacteria; order Xanthomonadales; family Xanthomonadaceae; genus Solilutibacter. The sequence continues at coordinate 20,703 of JAFEBY010000021.1, forward strand.
CTTTGGCCGTGGCCAGGCAGGTCGACCGCGACCAGCTCGATGCCGGACAGATGCTTCGCCAGCGGAACGAAACTCGCGGCATTGTCGAGCCAGCCATGCAGCGCCAGCACGCGCGGGGCATGTTCCGTCGCCGCGGATCGCAATCCCGTGATCCTGCCCAGCGGGATATCGATGGACGTTTCGTTCAATTCAAGGCTCATGCAGCGGACTCCGCGATCGCGACCAGCGCCTGCACATGCGCGGCGCCGTCATTGAGGCAGGGGATGTAGCGCAGAGAGCTGCCACCTGCCGCGACGAAGGCTTCGGCGTTGAGCATGGCGATTTCTTCCAGCGTTTCCAGGCAGTCCACCGCGAACCCGGGGCAGGCGATGTCGATCTCGCGCACGCCATCGCTTGCGAGTTGCTGCAAGGTCGGCAAGGTGTAGGGTTGCAGCCAGCGCTCGCGACCGAAACGCGACTGGTAAGTCAGCAGGATTTCCTCGCGGGCAATGCCCAGCGCAGAGGCGACCGCTCGCGTGCCCGCCTCGCATTGGGCTGCATAGGGATCGCCGTTGTGCACCAGTCGCGCCGGAATGCCATGGAACGAGAACAGCAGCTTCTGTGCGCGACCATTGCGCGCCCAGTGCTCGCGGATCGATGCCGCCATTGCTTCGACCCAATGCGGATCGCGGTGGTAATCGTGCACGGTCCGGAACGCGACCTGCGGATGCTGCGCTCGCGACTCCGCCACCACGTCCTCCACCGATGCAGTGGTCGTGGTCGAGTATTGCGGATACAGCGGCAGCACCACGATCTCGTTTACGCCATCGGCGACCAGCGCATCAATCGCCTTGGCAAATGCCGGTTCGCCATAGCGCATCGCCATCGTCACGCGCCATTCCGGCAATGCCGCCTGCACGCCATCTGCCAGACGTTGGGTGTATGCAGCCAGTGGCGAGCCCTCCGCGGTCCAGATCGCTGCGTACTTGTGCGCAACGACCGGACTGCGCCGGGGCAGGATCACCCAGTTGAGCAGCGGCCACCACAACAGGCGCGGAATCTGCACGACGCGCCGATCCATCAGGAATTCGGAGAGATAGCTGCGCACGGCTGCGGCCGTGGGCGCGCTCGGCGTGCCCAGATTGACCAGCACCAGGGCGCGCGGGGACGGGTTCTGCATCCACATAGCTTAATCGCCCCTGCCCCGCGGATGCCTTGCGGGTTGCGGCTGCGCGCGATCGCGGCCTAGCATCGGGCATCCCCTGCGTCCCCTGAATGCCCATGTCTCGACTGTTTGCGCGCCTCGTCCTGCTGCTGGCACTGTTCGCCACTCTGCCCGCGTGGGCAGCCAACGACCCGACCGATGCCGAGCGCACGCAGATGGCGCTGAAGGTCTTGCGCGACATCCAGTCCATGCCGGAACAGGCGATCCCCGACCGACTGTTCGACGAAGCCCAGGGCATTCTGGTGGTCCCGGACACGCTCAAGATCGGCTTCATCTTCGGCGGGCGCCGTGGCCACGGTCTGTTGTCGATCCGCAATCCCGACGGCACCTGGTCCAACCCGGTGTACGTGCGCTTGACCGGCGGCAGCGTCGGCTTCCAGATCGGTGTCTCGAAGTCCGACGTGGTGATGGTGTTCCGCACGCGCCAGGGTCTCAATGACATCACCGCCGGCAAGCTGACCCTGGGTGCGGGTGCCAGCGTGGCGACGGGTCCGGTGGGGCGCGACGCCTCCGCCAACACCGACCAGCAGTTCAAGGCCGATATCTGGTCGTGGTCGCGCGCGCGTGGCCTGTATGCGGGCGTGGCCTTCGACGGTGCAGTCATCGCGATCGATGACGAGGCCAACCAGCGCATGTACGGCACGGGCTCGACGCCGCGAATGATCTTCGAACACCGCACGCCGATCCGCCCACCCAACGTGATCGTCGACTTCCGCGACGCGCTGGAAGAAGCCGGTGCCACCGCCCATAACCGCCGCATGGTGCAACGTGAAAAAGGCGCGGACATCGATCGCGCGGTCGAAGCCGCCGAACGCGGTGCCGCGGCAGCTTCGACACCCGCGCCATCCACGTCCCCTGATGCCTCGGGCACGGCCCCCTCGCCGCCTGAACAGTCGAACAGTCAACCCGAACAGGACGCCGGCGTTACCACGGAAGCACTGCCCGCACCGACGGCGCCCGCCAAAAAGAAGTCCGGCAAGCCCTGAGTCGCTGCGGTATCCTCTCAGCCTGCATTGAACCGTTGGAAGTGTTGCCATGTTTGAACTCAGCTTCGGCAAATTGCTGGTCCTCCTGGTCATCATCCTGTTGATCTTCGGCACCAAGCGCCTGACCAGCGGTGCCCGCGACATCGGCAAGGCTGTCAACGAGTTCAAGAAAGGCATGCACGGCAACGAGGAAGAAGAGAAGAAGCCCCAGCAAAGCCTGACCGACGAATCGCAGCGCAATGGCGATACGCAATCGCAACAGCGCCAGGATGACCAGGCGCCGCGCTGATCGCGCGCCGCAACCACGGGCCGTGCCATGTTCGAACTCGGCTTCGGCAAACTCCTGCTGATCGGCATCGTCGCCCTCATCGTGCTGGGCCCGGAGCGCTTGCCCAAGGCCGCACGATTGACCGGGTTGTGGGTTCGCCGCGTCCGCGCCTACTGGTTCAACATGCGCGCCGAACTGGAGCGCGAACTCGCCGCCGAAGACATGCGCAAGCAGCTGGACAGCGCGAAACAGGCCGTGCACGATGCCGGCGCCGAAGTGCGCCAGCTCTCGCAAGCGCCCCTCGCGGATGAAACGAAAACAGGCACGGGCGACTCGCATGGCGACCACGCGCAATGAGTTTTTCTGACGATCCGGATTCGCTGGTCGGCGGCCTGATTCCCCATCTCCTCGAATTGCGCTTGCGCTTGCTGCGCGCGCTCGCCGGCGTCGGCGTGGTGCTGGCATTGACGTTGCCGTTCTCCAATCGCCTCTATGCCTGGCTGGCGCAACCGTTGTTGCGATCAATGCCTCGCGGTGGCCAGCTGATCGCCACCGGCGTCCTCACTCCGTTCGTCACCCCGATCAAGCTGGCCGTCTGCATCGCATTGCTGGTGGCGATGCCGTGGGTGCTCTACCAGGCCTGGGCTTTTGTCGCGCCGGGCCTGTATCAGCGCGAGCGCCGCATCGCCCTGCCATTGCTGGCCTCGGCGGTCGTCCTGTTCTACCTCGGCTGCGCCTTCGCTTATTTCGGCGTGCTGCCGGCGGCGTTCCTGTTCCTCGCCCACACCACGCCCGCGGGCGTGGCGCGCATGACCGACATCAATGCCTACCTCGACTTCGTGCTGATGATCTTCTTCGCCTTCGGCCTCAGCTTCGAATTGCCGGTGGCGCTGGTGATCGCGGTCCTGGTGGGCGTCGTCACCCCGCAGCAATTGCGTGAATGGCGCGGCTACGCCGTCGTCGCGATCTTCATCCTTGCCGCGATCATCACCCCGCCCGACATCGTTTCGCAGTTGATGCTGGCGATCCCGATGTGCCTGCTGTACGAAGCCGGCATTCTTGCCGCCCGCCTGATCAAGCCGAATACCGCATCGGCATGAGCCCGCGGTCGCCGCGCAATCCGCACTGGCAACGCCGCTGCGCCGCCTTCCTGATCGATTTCCTCGTCCTCGCGACGGTAGCGCTGCTGTTCACGACGACCTGGTGGCGCGTCGACCTGCGCGAAGCGGATGTCGCCATCGATGGTTTGCGCACCACCATGGACGCAACGATGGCGCGCGCGCTCGACATCGATCTCGATCCCGCCAGCTTCTACGCCAGCCTGCTTTCCGATCCATCCTTGCGCACTGCAGTGGCGGCATTCACCCACTCCGTCACCCACGCCACCCTGATCGTGGCGTTTGCATATGCATTGCTGTCAGCCGCGTGGAATCTCGGCGGCGAGCTGTCCTCGTGGCAGGGGTCGCTTGGCAAGCACCTGCTCGGCCTGCGCGTGGTCGACATCTCAGGCAAGCGCGCCACGTTCGCGCAATTGGTCGTGCGCCAACTCGCGGCCGGGCTGTCGTGGTTCACGCTCAACATCGGCCATTTGCTGGCATGGTGGCCGCCATTCCGCAGCCTGCACGACCGTATCGCCGACACCCGCGTACTGGCGACGGCAGACGCCGGCCCGTTGCCGGCGTGGGGACGCGCAACGCTCTCTATCGCGCTGCTCACTGCGATCCTGCTGCCGATCCTGTGCGCGGTCTGGATGGCGATGCGCCTGACCACGCCATGACCGTCACTCGGCTTTTGCTTGCCGCGTCAGGAACGGCTTGAAGCCACCCCAGAACATCCGTTTGCCATCGAAAGGCATGTCTCCCGGCGCCATCGCTGCCAGGATCGGATCGGCCATGATTTTTTCCATCGCCTTGTCGCGCGCCTTGCGCGAGGCGAACGTCACCAGGCCGACCACCACCGTTTCACCGGGCTCGAGCTTCACTGCCTGCGGAAACGACGTGACCTTGCCGGGCTGGACGTCATCGGCCGCGTTCTCGGAATAGCTCAAGGCGCCATGCTTGATCCACACCGGCGCGCACTTGCGTGAAAACTTCTTGTACTCGTCCAGTTTCGCTTCGGGGACGGGAATCACGAACACATCGACGTACATCGTATCCTCCTTTCTGTCGGTTACTCACTTCATCGAATGCAAGCCGAACAGGTTGCCTTCGCTGTCATGGCACAACGCGCAATTGCCGTAATCGCCGATCGGGCGCGGGCCATGTCCTGCACGTAGATTTCGGTCCAGCCAACGGGATTGTGTTGCATCGGGCAGTCTCCGGTTGCGGGGAGAATCATGATGTTTATGTCGTAAACATGGCGTTAGGACGAGATGTTATTATTGTCAACATGAAGTCGCGCTTTTGTCCCATTCCCCGCCCCCAGGGCTATCACCACGGCGATTTGCGCCGCGCCCTGCTACTGGCCGCTCGCCAGTTGGTGGATCGTGGTGGTTCCGCGGCGCTGACCCTGCGCGCCGCGGCGCAACATGCCGGCGTCAGTCCGGCGGCACCGTATCGCCACTTCGAGGATCGCGACGCCCTCCTTGCCGCGGTGCTCGCGGAAGGATTCCGTGAACTGGCCGCGGCTACTGAAACCGCACGCATGTCCACATCGGCACCGATCGACAGCTATCTCGCGGTGGGCAGCGCCTACCTGCAGTTCGCCAACGGGCATCCGCACCTCTATCGACTGATGTTTGGCCCGGAGTGCAACAAGCTGCAGCATCCCGACCTGCTGGAAGCCGGGCAGGACGCCTTTGGTGTGGTGTTGCACGCTGCCCACGCATGCGTGGCCGCGGGCGTGGCCGGCACGCGCTCACCCGAAGACGTTGCGATCGCCGGCTGGTCAGTGGTGCACGGACTGGCGTCATTGCAGGCCGACGGCGTGCTCGAACGCGTCACCCAGCGACCGTTGCCTGACGTTGCTCAGGCGTTGTTCTCCATCTTGGTCGAGGGCGTGTCACCCCGTTAAATGGTTCCGTGGTTCTTGCCCTGCCACGGGCGATACCACGCGCGGATGCCCGCCATGTCGGCAGCAGGATCATCGCTGGTCCAGAACAGCGGGCCGATGCCGATCACCTTGTCGGGATAATGGAAATAGGCAAACAACACCGGCACGTTGGCGGCGTGCGCGATCTTCCAGAATCCGCTCTTCCACTCCTTCACCTGCTTGCGCGTGCCTTCCGGCGCAATGCCCAGCCAGAATTGGTCGACGGCGCGGATCGTCGCCACGGTCTGCTCGACGAAACCGCCGGGGGCCTTGCGATCGATCGCGATCACGCCGAAGCGACGCAGGATCGGGCCCATCGGCCACCAGAACAATTCCTTCTTGCCAAGAATGCGAATGTCGAGGCCGAGCGCCATCTTCGCCGCGAACCCCCACACGCCGTCCCAATTGGACGAATGCGGCGCACCGATCAGCACCAGTTTCGACACATCCGGGAATTCACCGACCATGCGCCACCCGCCCAGCCTCAGCAGGGTGCGGCCGAACCAGCGCAAGAACGCACTGTTGCGCATGCGCGGCGCGCGTGGCGGCAACGGCAGGATCGGCCCGTCGGTCGCCGGTGTCGGTGGATGCGGTGCAGTGATGTCAGTCATGCATTCAATCCCAATCCTTGCGGGTGCGGCCACGCTTGAGTTCGCTGCGCCCGCGCTTCGATTCCAGCCGCCGCTCCTTCGATGCCCGCGTCGGTCGCGTCGCCTTGCGCGGCTTGGCCACTTCGCTGCCATGCGCGATGAAGGCCATCAGGCGTTCGCGCGCATCATCGCGGTTGCGGTCCTGGGTGCGGAAACGCTGGGCATGGATGACGATGACGCCATCACCCGTCACGCGGCGATCGCGGCGGGCCAGCAGGCGTTCGCGCACGACCTCGTCCAGCGATGGCGAAGCGGCGATATCGAAGCGCAACTCGACCGCAGTGGAGACCTTGTTGATGTTCTGCCCGCCCGCACCCGATGCGCGCACGAAGCGCTCGACGAGTTCGGATTCGGGAATGGCGATGTCCATAGCGGCAGTCTAAATGGCCGGCGCGATTGCTGCCGCGTCACTTCGCCCATCCAAACAATGCCAGCGCCTTCGCGAACTCGCCATCGGGTGGTGAAACGACCGACAGCCGCTCGCCGCTCCACGGATGCGTGAACGCCAGGCGTTCGGCGTGCAGCAGCATGCGATGGATGCCGAGCATGCGGAAATTGCGGTTGTGACGGCCATCGCCATGGCTGGTATCGCCGATCAGGTGATGCGACAGGTGCTTGAGGTGGCGGCGGATCTGGCGGAAACGGCCGGTTTCTGGGCTCGCCCGCAGCAATGCATAGCGTGACGTCGGAAACCCCACGGACGGTAGGTCGAGTTCAGCGGTCGCGAGCCTGCGGAAGCGCGTACGCGCCGGTTTTTTCTCCGGCTTGCCGGGGCCGCCATCGAGCGGATGGTCGACGATGAAATCATCTTCCGCCGGCCAGCCACGACAGATCGCCAGATAGTCCTTGTCGGCATCACCCGCCATCCACGCCTTGCCCAGCGTCGACGCGGTCTCGCGATCGAAAGCCAGCAACAGGCAACCGCTGGTGGCGCGATCAAGGCGATGGATCAGGAAGATGTCGCGACCGAACTGTTCGCGCAGGCGGTCGGCGAGGAAATCGGTTTCGCCGCGGGCGAGCGCACTGTCGTGCAGCATCAGGCCCGCTGGCTTGGCGATCACGGCGAAACGTGCGTCGACATGAAGGGTTGGAATCGGATCCGGCATGGCCATAGTGTCGCCGATCCCGGCAGTTTTCCACGCTATGATCCGGGATCGATCAAGGGGGAGAGTTCCAATGCTTCGCATCCATGTGCTTGCCGGGGCGTGCGCCCTTGCGCTCGCTTCCATTGCACCGTCTGCATTCGCCGCCGACGGGGCCGTGCTGCCGAAAGGCGTGTCCGCCGCCAGTTGCGTCGAAGGGATCTGCGAATACCGGCTCGCCAACGGCCTGCGGGTGCTGCTGTTTCCCGACGCCAGCAAACCGACCGTCACCGTCAACGTGACTTATCACGTCGGTTCGGCGCGTGAGAACTATGGCGAAACCGGCATGGCCCACCTGCTCGAACACATGGTGTTCAAGGGCACGCCGAACCACAAGGACATCCCCGGCGGCATGCGCAAGCTCGGCGCATCGTTCAATGGCACCACCAGCCTCGATCGCACCAACTACTTCGCCAGTTTCCCCGCAAACGATGCCTCGCTGGAATGGATGCTGGGCATGGAAGCGGACCGTATGGTCAATTCCTTCATCGCGAAGAAGGATCTCGACAGCGAGATGACCGTGGTCCGCAACGAAATGGAGCGCGGCGACAACGAACCCATCCGCGTGTTCATGCAACGCATGCAGTCGGCCAGCTATCACTGGCACGACTACGGCCACAGCACCATCGGCAACCGCACGGATGTGGAAAACGTGCCGATCACCCACCTGCAGGCGTTCTACCACACCTGGTACCAACCCGATAACGCCACGCTGATCATCGCCGGCCGTTTCGATCCGGCCAAGGTGCTGCCGCTGATCAATGCCGACTTCGGCAAGATCGCGCGCCCCACCCGCACGCTGCCGGTGTTCTACACCGTCGAACCAGTGCAGGATGGCGAGCGCGAGATCACCGTGCGTCGCAGCGGTGACATGCAGTTGGTCGGATTGAGCTATCACACGCCCGCTGCCACCCATCCGGATACGCCTGCACTGGTGGTGCTCGCCAACATCCTCAGCGACACTCCCGGCGGACGCCTGCACAAGGCCCTGGTGAACACCAAGCTGGCTGCTGGCGCCAGCGCCAGCAGTGCGTATCAGCACGACCCCGCACGGTTCATCCTGTTTGCGGTTGCACCGAAGGGGGGCGACCCAGGCAAGACCGAAGCCGAACTGTTGAAGCAGGCGGAAACCATCGCCTCCGCACCCATCACCGCGCAGGAGTTGGCGGATGCCAAGTTGCGTTTCGCCAATGCCTACGAACAGGCGTTCAACGATCCCAATGCCATCGGGCTGGCGCTGAGCGAATCGATCGCATCCGGTGATTGGCGGTTGTGGTTCGTGAAACGCGATGCCATCGCCAAGGTCACACTGGCCGATGTCAATCGCGTCGCCGCAAAATATCTGATCCCGAGCAATCGCACGTTGGCGCGCTTCATCCCGACCGACAATGCCGTGCGCGCGGAAACCGGTGGTGCGCCGTCGGTCGCGTCGCTGGTGGATGGCTACACGGGCCATGCTGCGGTCGCGGCCGGCGAAGCCTTCGATCCGACGCCGCAGAACATCGCCGCACGCACCGAAATCGTCACCATCGGCGACGGCCTGAAGGTGTCGCTGCTGCCGAAGAAGACGCGCGGAAATACCGTCGTCTTCAGCGCGGACTTCCAGTTCAACAACGTCAACACCCTGAAATCGGTACCGCGCTCCGTCGCGGATTTGACCGGCGCGATGCTGATGCGTGGCAGCAAGACCATGACGCGCGAGCAGATCGACAAGCGCTTCGAAGCGCTCAAGACCGGCGCCAGCATTGGCGGTGGCGGCCAGGGCGCAGTCATCGCCCTGCAGACGCATCGTGGCGAACTCGCCGAAGCACTGACCGTGGCCGCCGACGTCCTGCGCAGCCCGACCTTCCCGGAAAGCGAGTTCGACCAGCTTCGCCTGCAGGTCGAGACCGGCATCAATGCCGCGCGCAAGGAACCCGGCACGATCGCCGGACAGGCGCTGTCCGCGCACTTCGACCCGTGGCCGGCTGATCACCCGCTGCACCATCGCACGCTTGACGAATCGCTGGCCGACCTCAAGGCCATCAAGCTCGACGATCTCAAGCGCTTCCATCAGCAGTACTACGGCAGCAGCCAGGGTGAAATCGCGATTGTCGGCGACTTCGATCCGGCCACGATCAAGCCGCTGCTGCAGAAACTGTTCGCCAACTGGAAGCCGCGCGTTGCCTACGCGCCGATTGCTTCGCACTACACCACGGTCGCCAGCGAGCATCGCAACTTCGAGACGCCGGACAAGGCCAACGCGGTCTTCATCGCCCACGCCAACCTGCCGTTGAATGACGACAATCCGGATCTGGCGGCGCTGGAAGTCGCCAACAGGATTTTCGGCGGCGGCGGCCTGAAGTCCCGCCTGTACGATCGCGTGCGCCAGAAGGACGGTCTCAGCTACAACATCGGCAGCGGACTGACCGCCGATTCCAGCCGCGACGGCAAGGACGATGCCGGCAGCTTCACGATCCAGGCGATCGCCGCGCCGCAGAACATGAAGAAGGTGGAAACCGACGTCCGCGAAGAACTGGATCGACTGATCCGCGATGGCGTCACCGCGGAAGAACTGGCGGATACCGTCAGCGGCATGCTGACCCAACGCCAGCAGTCGCGCGCCAATGACGGCAGCATCGCCGGCATGCTCAACAGCGACCAGAATCTCGGCCGCAAGATGATGCGTCGTGCCGAGTTCGACGCGAAGCTGAAGGCGTTGACCGTCGCCGACGTCAATGCGGCGATCCGCAAGCACCTCAAACCGGCGGACCTGAGCGTGTACGTCGCCGGGGACTTCGCCAATGCTGCGAAGAAAGCCGCGGAATCGAAACCGTCTCCCTGATCAGCCGCGGCTGCGCGGCCATGCCGCCAGCAACGCCCACAGGCCACCGAGCCCGGCAACCCACGCTGATACCGGAATGCCGAGCAGGCGCGGGCCGCCTGCCGGCTCCAGCGCGTACAGCACCGCCGCGACGATCAAGAGGCCAGTCCCGAGGATCGCTGACACCACGCGTCGCTGCATGCCATGCAGGTCATTGGAAAGTCGTCGCAGGTCTTCGGATTGCATATGCAATTCGTGGCGGCCTTCCACTTGCTGCTTCAACCATGCGTGCGCAAGCTCCGGCATTTCCGGCGCGCGCGTCGCCAATTCCGGCAACTGCCGGGCGAAGTTCTTGAGCAGGCGCCGCGGGCTGTAGCGTTCGCGCAGGATGCGTTCCAGCACCGGTTTGGCCACCGCCCAGATATCGATGTCGGGATCGAGCTGGCGGCCGACGCCTTCGATGTTGAGCAGCGTCTTCTGCAGCAGGATCAGCTGCGGCTGCAGCGTGAGTTCGTAGCGCTGGGCGACACGGAACAGTTTCGCCAGAACCTCCGCCAGTGAGATCTGCGACAGCGGGCGGGTGAAGTACGGTTCGCACACCGATCGTGCGGCGGCTTCCAATTCGTCGATGCGCAGGTGGCCGGGCATCCAGCCGGCGTCCACGTGCAACTCGGCGATACGGCGATAATCGCGATTGAAAATCGCCATGAAATTTTCGGCGAGGTAGTACTGATCCTCGCGCGAGAGCTGGCCCATGATCCCGAAATCGAGCGCGATGAAGCGCGGGTCGACGCGGCGCGCCGGATCGACATCGACCCAGATGTTGCCGGCGTGGGCATCGGCGTGGAAGAAATTGTCGCGGAACACCTGCTGGTAGAACACGCGTACACCTTTCGCCGCCAACGCCTTGCGATCGATGCCGGCGGCGTCGAGCGCGGTGATGTCGTCGGACGGAATGCCGGTGACGCGTTCCATCGTCATCGCGCGCGGGCCGGTATGGCTCCAGATCGGCTCCGGGACGTAGAGATCATCGGAATCGATCCAGTTGCGGCGCAACACCGAGGCATTCGCGGCTTCGCGCTGGAGATCGAGTTCGGCGGTGAGAGTGTTCTCGATCTCGGCGACGATTTCGCGCGGACGGATCTTGTCGGCGCTGGGATGCGTGCGTTCGACCACGCCGGCCAACGATTTCAGCAGGGCGATGTCGTCGCGGATCTCGGCATCAATGTCGGGACGCAGCACTTTCACCACGACCAGGCGGCCGTCGTGGAGTGTCGCGGCGTGCACCTGCGCGATGCTCGCCGATGCCAGCGGCGCGACATCGAAATCGGCGAACAACACATCGATTGGCTGACCCAGCGACTGCTCGACGATCGTGCGCGCGCGCTGGCCGTCGAATGGCTTGACGCGATCCTGCAACAGCGTGAGTTCTTCGGCGATGTCGATCGGAATCAGGTCGCGCCGGGTCGAGAGGATCTGTCCGAACTTGACGAAGATCGGTCCGAGCTCCTGCAAGGCGAGGCGCAGGCGCGCACCACGCGGCAACGCGGCGATCTCCGCGGATGCGCCGGGCACGAAGGGGCGTGCCAGTTTCAGCCAACGCTCGGCCGGGGTGTCATCCAGCAGTGAATCGAGGCGATAGCGCAGCAACACGCGCCCGATCCGCCATGCGCGTCCGATGCCGAAATTCATCGCGGCGCTCCGGAACCGACACTCTGCAGTCGACTGACGCGCGCGGCGAGGCGTTCGCTGGCATCGCGCAACTTGTCCACATCGTCGTGGAAGGCGTCGAGTTCGGCCTGCCCCACCACGTCGCGCGACTCCTCGGTCACGTATTCGGCCGCCGATTTCGCCACGTCCTGTGCGGCGATGCGTGCACGCTTCAACGCGAAGGCGACGCCATTGGCGATCTGGGTGCCGAGCACGTCGCCGAACACCGCGGCGAACGGGCGTCCCCAGTCGGGATCGAAACGCTCGGCCATCCGCTGCAAGCGACGCGCGACATCGGCATCGCCTTCGATCCGCATCGATCCCACCGGCGGCCCGGCATCGCGCTGGAACATCGGCAGGCGACCGAGCAATCCCGCCAGCGTGCTGCGCACCGAGAGATCGGCGCGGTCGGCGTCCGGCACCGGCCCGACGCGCAGGCGATCTCCCTCCACCTTCAATTGCAGCGCGAGCGGCGGCGATTCCAGCGTCAACGCGACGGTGCGGCCATCCAGCACCGGCAACGCGCTGCGGGTGTCCTCGTCGAGCAGCAGCGCGCGATTGAGCGCGGCCTCCAGCGCCTTGCCGGCAGGCACTTTCCAGTTGAACGGCAGATTGAAGGGCGCGGCGCTCATGCCTGCATTGTAGTGGCGACGCGGCAGCCTCGCGTCACACCGCGTTGCGCCAGTACGCCGCGACGCGTTCCAGCCCCTCGTCCATGCTGACACGGGGCGAGTAACCGAAGTCACGAAGCGCCGGAACCATGCTGTACCAGTGCGGCGTGACCAGCTGTTCGGCAAGGAAGCGCGTCATCGGCGGCTCGCCGCGGAGACGCAGCAGGGGCCACAGCGTTTCCATCGTCGCGCCGATGCCATAGGCCAGCGCGAACGGAATGTGGCGATGCACTTCCGGTGCACCGGCGGCGCGCAACAGGTCGTTGACGATGCGCGCCATCGCGCGCGGCTCGCCGTTGCTGATGAAGTAGGCCTTGCCGGCGCAGATCGCGCCGGGTTGCAGGTGGTCGAAGGCATCGAAATGTGCCAGCGCCGCGTTGTCGACATAGGTGGTATCGACGAGATTCAGGCCATTGCCGACCAGCGCGAGGCGTCCGGCACGCGCGCGTTCGACCAGGCGCGGCAGCAACTGGTTGTCGCCGACGCCCCAGATCAGGCGCGGGCGCAGCGCGACCGTCGCCAGGGTGACACTATTCGCCGCCAGCACCTCGCGTTCTGCAATCAGCTTGGTCGCCGCATACGCCGCCTTCAGGTGTTCGCCATAGGGCACGTCTTCCGCCGTTCCACCTTCGACCGGATGCGTGGCGCGATGGGTGACACTCGGCGTCGATGTGTAGACGAGTCGCGCGATGCCATGCGCGCGACAGGCAGCGATCACGTTGCGGGTGCCGATCACGTTGGGCTGGAAATAGCTGTCGTAACTGCCCCAGGCACCGGCCTTGGCGGCGTTGTGAAAGATCGCTTCGCACCCTTCCGCCGCAGCCAGCATGGCATCGGGATCGGCGAGATCGCCACGCACCTGCTCGACCCCGAGCCCATCGAGTTCCGGATAGCGCCCGCGATTGAAGCTGCGCACGCGGTGACCGCGCTCGACCAGTCCGCGGCACAGCGCCTGACCGAGGAAACCACCGCCGCCGGTCACCAGGATGTTCATTGCACACTGTTTCCTTCAGGTTTGCGGCGTGCGGCCCAACGCGCCAGCGCCTCGCGGCCAATCTTGGCGTTGTGGCGAATATCCACCGGAAACGCCTGCGGATAGTGCAGGAATCCATCCACTTTCGCAGTGTTCACGCCGCCATCGGCGAGATGGCGCAATTCGCCGGCGATGCGCGGCCACTGATCGGCAGCGATGCCTTGCTGCAATTCCACGCACAGGATCGGTTGCTGGTGCCCGGCTTCACCGACACCGACCAGTGCGGTGCGCGCGACATCCGGATGACGGTTGAATACCGGCTCGATCTGCTCGGTGCACAACGTGGTGAGTTCGTCGGCCACCACGCGCTGCGACTTGCGCCCGCAGAACCACAGGCGCCCTTCACGATCGAAATAGCCGAGATCGCCCATGCGATGGACGATGCGCTCGCCGCCATCAGCCAAGTGTTCACGGATCTTGGCCAGCCGCGTCTGTGCATCCCGACCGTAATACCTGTCGGTCGCGCTCGGCCCGGCCACGGTGATCTCGCCGACGATGCCCTGCGCCACTTCGCGCGCGTCGTTCCACTCCGCGATCTCGCCGTCGCTGATCGCGATGATGCGCACCTCGTTCGGTGCCACCGGACGACCAACGCAGGTGCCACTCCCTGCTTCGGTGCGCGCGCGCAACGTCAGCAATTCGCGTCCTTCGATCACCGCCACCGGCAGGCATTCGGTCGCACCATAGGGCGTCCAGAACTTGGCGTCGGCCGGCAACAGCTCCAGCAGTTTCGCCACCACCTCCGGCGGCACCGGCGCGCCAGCGCTCATCGCAATGCGAATGCCGGGCAAGGGTTCGCCATGTTCGGCCAACACGCGCATCAAGGCCGGCGAACCGAACAATTGCGTCACCCCGAAGCGCTGCATCGCCGCGCGCAGCTTGCGCGGATTCGCGCGTGCCGGACGCGTCGGATCCATGTCGGGAATGATCGAAGTGAGTCCGAGCGCGGGATCGAACAATGCGAACGGCGGGAAGGTCGGCAGGTCGACGCCGCCCGCCTCCAGCCCGAACGCGCTGCGCAGCAATTCGATCTGCGCACCGAAATGACGGCCGCGATAGACCACGCCCTTCGGGACTCCGGTCGATCCACTGGTGAACAGAATCGCCGCCATCGCTTCGGGATCGTTTTCGCCGAAGAGTTGCGGCTGTGCGCGACCATCGCGCTCGACTTCGGCCAGCGTCGCATGCGCGAGCAGCGCGCGCGACCCGGTCGTGATTGCAACCCGTGCCGAGCGCGCCCAGCCCAGCAGCTTGCGTGCGAACATCGCCAGCGGAATGCCGATGAAGGCTTGCGGCTGCGCTTCGTCCAGGCACTGCCGCAACGCCTGCTTCGAAATGCCGGGATCGACCAGCACCGGCACCGCACCGGAACGGAACAGCGCGAACATCAGCAGGAAGAATTCCGGCGTCGGCCGCACCATCACCACCGTACGCGACCCGGCGACGATCCCGCGCTGCGCCAATCCCGAAGCAATCGCACGGCTGCGCGCATCGAGTTCGCCATAGGTCAGCGCGACGGAATAATCGCCACGCGGACCGGGACAACGCATCGCCACCGCGTCCGGGCGTTCGCGGGCCATGCGTTCGAGCGTGGAAGTCAGCGCGACGGTCATTTCGCTATTGTCGCCCGTTTCTGCTGCACAGTCCTGCCGCACAATGGCGACATGCCGTCCCGCGAATTCGTCCATCCCTGCATGCGTTGCGGTGCCTGCTGCGCAGCGTTCCGCGTCGCCTTCCACTGGAGCGAGGCCGACGACGCCCCCGGCGGCACCGTTCCTGTCGAACTCACCCAGCCCCTGCGCAACCACGAACGCGCGATGCACGGCACCGACAGCACCGATCCGCATTGCATCGCGCTGCGCGGAACGGTGGGCGAATCGTGCAGCTGTTCGATCTACGCATTGCGACCCAGCCCGTGTCGTGCGGTGCAGGCCTCGTGGGAAAATGGCACCGCCGACCCCCACTGCGATCGCGCGCGAGCGCGCTACGGGCTGCCTCTCCTCACCCCCGTGGACTGGATCGAATCCGGCAATTGAAGCCACAACAATCGCTTAAACCGGATTCGAATCCAGAAACGCCCGCACCATCGGCACCAGTTGTTCGTGCTGGTCCTCCAGCACGTAATGACCGGCATCCCGGTACGGATGCACTTCGGCAGCGGGCAGCGCCGCACGGAAACCGTCTAGGAAGTGGCGATCGAACACGAAGTCGCGCAGCCCCCAAGCGATGAAGGCCGGGCGATCGGCATACGCCGGCAACTGCGCCGCCGCCGCCTGCAGCAACGGCCAGGCACGATCGCCTTCGCCGAGTGGAATGTCCTGCATGAAGCGCAGCGTCGAGATCGCGCTGGCCCAGCCATCGTACACACCCGAATACGCCTGTATGACAGGCTGCGGCAGCGTGCGCACCGTGCCGTACAACGCCGCGCCGCGCGCGAACAGGTTGAAGCGTCGAATCGCCCAGCCACCGATTTTCGAATCACGGCCCAACGCCAGACGCTTCGGGAAATGCTTCGCCGCCGGCAACGGGAAGGACGCGGTATTGGTGATGACGAGGCGACGCACCCGCGCTGGATCACGCAACGCCCAGCCGAATCCGATCATGCCGCCCCAGTCGTGCACGGCCAGCGTCACCGGCCCGTCGATGCCGAGATGCGCCAGCAATGCATCGAGGTCGTCGACGCGCGACTGCAACGTGTAGTCGTAACGTGGCGATGCATTCTCCGCATCGTCCGGCTTGTCGGAGAGGCCCATGCCGACGTGGTCGGGCACGATGCAGCGATAGCGGTCGCGCAGCCCCAACACCAGGTGGCGCCAGTAATAGCTCCACGACGGATTGCCGTGCAGCATCACGATCACTTCGCCGTCGCGCGGACCTTCATCGAGGTACGACATCGCGATGCCCGGCCGCACCTCGAAGCGCTGCGGGGCGAAGGGGTAATCGGGAAAGGTCTGCTGCATGGCGACCACGGTTGCGGCGCGACTCATGCCTTTTTCACGAACTCCGACTTCAGGCGCATCGCGCCGAAGCCGTCGATCCTGCAATCGATGTTGTGGCCATCGGCGCCATCGACCAAGCGGATGCCCTTGATGGGGGTGCCGACCTTCAGCGCATTCGACGCGCCCTTGACCTTGAGGTCCTTGATGACGGTGACGCTGTCGCCATCGACGAGCAGGTTGCCGACCGCGTCGCGCACCTCAAGCACCTCTTCGGAAGCGGCCTCGCCCGGCGTCCACTCGTGGCCGCATTCGGGGCAGACCAGCAACTCGCCATCCGCGTAGGCATAGGCCGATGCGCATTGCGGGCACGGCGGCAACGCGGAATCGCTCATCGCGAACTCACCACTCCACTTCGGCCATGGTGCAGTTCAATCCGGAACCGATGCCGAGCAGCGCGATGCGATCGCCCTTCTTCAGGCGGCCGAGCTCCTTCAGCTTGCTCAGCACGATCGGAACCGAGGCCGGGCCGATGTTGCCGTGGTCGTTGAAGATCGTCATGACCTTCTCCGGATCGATGCCGAAGGCCTTGATGAAAGCTTGGGTATGCGGGCGGCTGACCTGGTGGATCACGAACTGGTCGAGTTCGTCCACGGCCCAGCCAAGTGCGATCTTGGCGGCGCTGAAGGTCTTGTTCGCCAGCTTCATGCCCTCGATCAGCAGCATGCGGGTATCGGTGACCATGCGGTCGAGGTTGCCGCGGCACAGCTTGTTCCACTCGGTCGCGGAACGGGTCACGCCGCCTTTGTAGCGCGGTGCATCCGGTGCCAGCGCGCTGCGCGCCATCACCATCGCCACCGAACCACACCCCAAGGTGAGCGCGGCGAGTTCGTCGCGGAACTGTTCCTGGGTGATGCCCGGCGCGTTCATGCGCTCGATGGTCTTTTCATAGACGAGGTTGGCGGTTTCGCCATCCACCACCAGCGCGTAGTCGATCTCGTCGCGCTCGATCATGCGCGCGGCGA
The DNA here is from genome assembly GCA_018242465.1 of Pseudomonadota bacterium. Lineage (GTDB taxonomy): Bacteria > Pseudomonadota > Gammaproteobacteria > Xanthomonadales > Xanthomonadaceae > Solilutibacter. The sequence continues at coordinate 38,161 of JAFEBY010000021.1, forward strand.
TGTCCATGCCGTTGATGAAGGCAAGGCAGGCGTTGGCGACATCGAAGGTCTGGCAGTTCTCGGACACGCCGAGGTTGCCGCAGACGATGCTGGCGGTCGACGGCTCCAGGTAATCACGGCTGACCGAAGTGTTGACCAGCAGTCCGACTTGATCGGCGGAGATTCCGGCGTCGATCAACGCCTTGCGTGCGGCCAGGGTCGCAGCGTCGGAAGCCTGCATGTCGGCGTCCCACAGGCGGCGTGAATTCACGCCGGCGATGTCGTTGAGGACGTCGGTCTTGATGCCCAGGCGATCCAGCGTCGGCTGGAGTCGGGCATTGATTTCATCGGACGTCAACGTGTGCGGCGCATCGACATGGGCGAGGCCAGCGATGGCGACATTCTTGAACAGCATGGGGCGGAACCTGAACAGGACCAAGCCGAATAGAATACCGCGTTTTCAAGCCTTTCCCGGCAAATGACCCCTGCCGTTCAGCGCCACTCCTCAGCGGGTGCAGCGCCAGGCCTCGAAACTCTGGTGACCGTCGACACTGGGGGCTTCCCGCGGACTGATGGTGTTGGCGGCGATCTTGGCCGCTTCCTGACGGGCCAAGGTCTCCAGTTCGTCCTTCACCCGCAGCTGATTGCGCTTGACCATGGCAAACCCGCTGGTCGCCGACACTTCGATCCGGCCGGCCGGGGTGCAGCCGCTGGGCGGCGAGGCGACGACCTGGACGCGTTCGGCTTCCGGCGTCATCGGGGCGAGGGAGCAGCCGGCCAACACGAGGGCGGCGGCGGCGATCGAAGTCAGAGCGTATCGAGGCATGGATCGAGTCTAGCCCACGGCTGATGACACCAGCCCAACCGTTGCACAACGCCTACAGCGGCAACGCCGTGGTCTTCTTCACGGTGCGCAGCGTCAGCGTGGATTGCACCCGCACCACACCGGGCAGTTGGGTGAGGATTTCGGTGTGGATGCGCTCGAAGTCGGCCGAGTCCGCATACGCCACCCGCACCATGTAATCGGCGGTGCCGGCGAGCAGGCAGCACTCGGTGACCTCAGGATGCCGATGGATCGCTGCTTCGAAAGCATCGAGCGCGGCGCGCCCCTGCTGGTCCAGCGTGACCAGCACGAAGGCGGTCCCGGGCAGGCCCGCCGCCTTTTCATCCAGCAACATGACGTAGCGCGCGATCAGTCCGGATTCTTCCAGCAACTTCACCCGGCGCAGGCAGGCGGAAGGCGACAGGTTGATCTTCTGGGCGAGCTCGAGATTGGTCAGGCGGCCATCCTCCTGGAGCAGGCGCAGGAGGGCGCGATCACGGTCGTCGATGGCGGGTTCGATTATTCGCATATCGTTCGACCAAATATCGATTTAATGAAAAATAATGCGACAAAACTGCATGCCAATCAACAAATTCCGCGCCAAAATGCGCAATCCTTCACCCATACTGCCCTCCTTAACCGTCGGCGCGCCGACACCCACCATGGAGCAACCCAGTCATGCGTATCGGCGTCCCCAAGGAAATCAAGGTCCACGAATACCGCGTCGGCCTCATTCCGTCGTCCGTGCACGAACTCGTGCACCACGGCCATGAAGTGTTGGTGGAGAAAGGCGCTGGCCTCGGCGCCGGCCTGACCGACGCCGATTACGTTGCCGCCGGCGGCAAGATCGTCGATACCGCCGATGAAATCTTCGCCAACGCCGACATGGTCGTGAAGGTGAAGGAACCGCAGGCCGTGGAGCGCAAGAAACTGCGCCCGGGCCAAATCCTCTTCACCTATCTGCACCTTGCCCCCGATGCTCCGCAGACCCGGGACCTGATCGATTCCGGCGCGGTCTGCATCGCCTATGAAACCGTCACCGCCACCAACGGTTCGCTGCCGCTGTTGACGCCGATGTCGGAAGTCGCCGGTCGCCTTGCCCCGCAGGTGGGCGCGCATTCTCTGGAGAAGGCCCAAGGCGGCCGCGGCGTGTTGCTCGGCGGCGTGCCGGGCGTGCCTGCTGCGGAAGTCGTGATCCTCGGCGGTGGCGTCTCGGGCACGCATGCCGCGACGATCGCGGTCGGCATGGGCGCCAAAGTCACCGTCGTCGATCGCTCGGCTGATGCGCTCAAGCGCCTGGCCGCGCAGTTCGGCACCTCCATCTCCACCGTGTTCTCGACCCGCGCCGCGATCGAGGAACTGGTGCGCCGTGCCGACCTGTTGATCGGCACCGTGTTGGTGCCGGGCGCCGCTGCACCGAAGCTGGTGACCAAGGAGATGGTCAAGACGATGAAGTCGGGCGCGGTGATCGTCGACGTCGCCATCGACCAAGGTGGCTGCGTGGAAACCTCGCACGCCACCACTCATGCCGATCCGACCTATGTCGTCGACGGCGTCGTCCACTATTGCGTGGCGAACATGCCGGGGGCGGTCGCGCGCACCTCGACCTTCGCGCTCAACAGCGTCACCCTGCCCTTCACCCTGGCGCTGGCCAACAACGGCTGGAAGAAGGCGCTGGCGCAGGACGTGCATCTGCGCAATGGCTTGAACGTGTGCGAGGGCAAGATCACTTGCGAGCCGGTGGCCGAAGCGCACCACTTGCCGTACGTCCCGGCGGAGCAGCTGATCGGCGCGTAAGTCGGCGCAAAGCGCGTCGCACGCGCTGGTTCAGCGGGTGACCAGCTCCGGCGCGCGGGACGCCGTGAATACGTCCATGTAGGCTCGTGCGCCGCATCCATGCGGCGCAACGCCCGCGCTCCGGACTGGCGCACCCGCCGCCCCGCGCGTGTTGTGACATTTTGTGGGGCGAAAACCCGCCAAAGGCGCAAAGCCGGGCGATGACCCGCCCGGCCACCACGTGCTTACTTCCCTACCACCTTGCCGTTGGCGTCGATCACCGTGACGTCTCCGAGATTCAGCGCGCGCACCGGCGCCTCGATCTTCTTGAGGTCGCCGACCACCACCCACGTCAACGCATCCGGCTTGATCGTCTTGATCGCATCGGCGACTTGCGCCGGCGTCAGGTTGGCGATCTGTTCGTTGCGCACCTGGATCCAGTTGTCGGGGCGGCCGTAGCGCACGATTCCGGTCATGGTGCCGAGCACCGCACCGGCGGTTTCGTACGCACCCGGCTGGCCGCGCAGTTCGTTGTTGACCACCTTGGTCACCTCGTCCTGCGTCGCCGGCTTCTTGCCGGTGGCGTAGTCGTTGATTTCACGACGCGTCTCGGCAATCGATTCGGCGGTCTTGTCGATCTGCACCGATGCCAACGCCATCCACGGACGCTGGTTCTCCGCGTCCACCGTCATGCTGCCGGCACCGTAGGACCAGTGCTTGTCCTCGCGCAAGTTCATGTTGAGGCGCGAAGAAAACACGCCACCGAAAATGTCGTTGGCCATCGACAACTTCACCGCACCCGTGTCGCGCGTCGAAGGCACCAGCTCGGCGGCAACGATATTGGCTTGCACTGCACCCTGCTGATCGATCAGGAATACCCGCGGCTTCGCCGGCAGTGCGACCTGGGTCACCTTCACCGCGGCCGGTGCGGCGCCTTCACCCTTCCAATCGCCGAGGTGGCGATTGAGCACCGGCAGCAATTTGTCCAGCGTGGTATCACCCACCACGACCAGTGTGGCGTGTTCCGGACGCACCCAGGTGCGACGGTAGGCTTCGAGATCGTCGCGCGAAATCGTCGCCACCGATGCTTCGGTGCCGGAGCCGGTCAACGGCATCGCATACGGATGACCTTCGCCGTACAACAGCGGCGGCAGCACGCGCATTGCTGCCGTAGTCGGCCGCGCCTTCTCCTGGCGGATGCCAGCGACACGCATCGCCTTGACACGATCAATGTCGGCCGGACTGAAGGACGGCTTGCGCAGCATGTCAGCGAACAGACCGACCGAAGCATCGAGCTTGCTGGTCAGTGCCGACAGGGTGGCAGACGATCCATCGATGCCCGCGCTGGAACCCAATTGCGCGCCCAATGCTTCGGCTTCCGACTTGAAGGTCAGTGCATCGCGGCCGGCAGCACCTTCGCGCAGCATGCCCATCGCGAACGATGCAGTGCCAAGCTTGCCGCCGAAATCGCTGGAATAGCCGCCATCGAACAGATAGTTCATCTGCACCACGGGGATTTCATGGCGCTCGGCCAGGATCACGATGGTGCCGTTGGCGAGCTTGCCGCGCTGCATCGCCGGGAAGGTCAGCGTCGGGAAGTGATCGACCTTGGGCACGCCGGCCTTGCGGTCGACGTCGCTGGCGACGGTCTTGTACTTCGGATCGGCCTTCGCCAGAACGAACGGCGCCGGCTTGACGCTTGGCTCCTCCGCCAGCGGCGTGCGCTCGCCCGGCTCGACCACGAAGACATGGCTCGGCATCTTCAGCCAGTCCTTGCCGACCTTGGCGACATCAGCTGCGCTCGCCTTGGCGACATTGGCGAGACTGGTGCGGAAACAACCGGGATTGCCGGTATAGATCGCGCACGAGGCCAGCGCGTCGGCCTTGCCGCCAAAGCCACCGATGCGTTCAACGCCGCGGATGAAATTGGCTTCGAAGGTAGTGCGCGCGCGCGCCATCTCGTCGGCACTCGGGCCTTCGTCCAGCAGCTTGTACAGCTCCTCGTCGATGACTTTCTCGACCTGGTGCGGATCAACGCCTTGCTTGACCATCGCGGTGACGATGAAATTGCCTCCGAGCTGCGAGGCATCGTTCGACACGCTCACCGAGTCGACCAGCTTGTCCTTGTAGACAAGGCGACGATCGAGCCGCGAACCTGCACTCCCACCCAGCACCTGCGCAAACAAGTCAAGCATGTCGGAATCGCGCGTACCCACCTCCGCGACGTTCCACACGCGCATCAGCCGGACCTGCGGCACCTTGTCCTTGAGGACGGTGCGGCCCGGCGCACGCAGCGGCGCGGGATCGGCCTTCGGCACCTGCATCGTCGGCGTTGCAGGGATGTCGCCGAAATAGCGCGCCGCTTTCTGCTTGGCCGTCGCCAGGTTGATGTCGCCCGCCAGCACCAGTACGGCATTGTTCGGGCCATACCAGGTGCGGAACCAATTCTTGACGTCGCCGAGGCTGGCGGCGTTGAGATCCGCCATTGAGCCGATGGTGGTGTGGTGGTAGGGATGTCCCTTCGGATACATCGTCTGCGCGATCACTTCCCAGACCTGGCCATACGGCTGGTTCTCGCCTTGACGCTTCTCGTTCTGCACCACGCCGCGTTGTTCGTCCAGCACGCCCTGGTCGATCGCACCGAGCAGGTGGCCCATGCGGTCGGATTCCATCCACAGCGCCATGTCGAGTGCGGTGGTCGGTACGTTTTCGAAATAATTGGTGCGGTCGGTATTCGTCGTGCCGTTCTGTCCGGTTGCACCGGCCTGTTCAAACGGCGGGAAGTAGTCGCCCGGATGGTTTTCGGACCCGTTGAACATCAGGTGTTCGAACAGGTGGGCAAAGCCGCTGCGACCCGCCGGCTCGTTGAGGCTGCCGACGTGATACCAGATGTTGACCGCCACGATCGGCGCCTTGTGATCCTCGTGCACGATCACCCGCAAGCCATTGGGCAGGGTGAACTGCTGGTAAGGGATATCCACCGTGGGCGTACCGCCCTTGGCGAAAACGGCAGTCGGCGCGATGGCGCCGCAGACACTTGCAGCGATGGCGAGTGCAAGTGCGGCGTGGCGGGTCTTCAAACGCATGGGGGCTCCCCTTGAACACGGAACTTTGAAGCGTACCGGTTCGCGCGGGCCGATACACTGGCCAAAGGTCACTCCCAGCCATCGCCGCTGAATCGCTGAACACCTCGCCATGCTCCACGTCATCCTCCACCAACCCGAAATCCCGCCCAACACCGGCAACGTGATCCGGTTGTGCGCCAATACCGGCGCGCGATTGCACTTGGTGGAGCCGTTGGGCTTTTCAATCGACGATCGCCAACTCAGGCGTGCCGGCCTCGACTATCACGAGTACGCGGAGATGCAAGTGCATCCCTCGCTGGATGCGGCACTGGCCGCGATCGGCGCGACCCGGGTCTTCGCCCTGAGCACCCGTGGCCAGCGCCGCCATGACCAGGTCGACTGGCGCGCAGATGACACGTTGTTGTTCGGCAGCGAGACCGCCGGGCTGCCCCGGGATGTCATGAATACGATTTCAGACGAGCGGTGGGTTCGCCTGCCTATGCGGCCACGAAATCGCAGTTTGAACCTCTCGAATGCGGTCGCAGTCACGGTTTATGAGGCCTGGCGACAACTGAATTTCCCCGGTGGAGCGTGACCCGGTACCGTAATTCATGAACTGACCGGTTTACATTCAGGCATGGCTGCAATTTCGCAGTCATACTTCGTCCCGCAGTACGGATGACTCCCCTCATCGTCTACATCGGCGCGTCTCTCCCCCTCCCCGAGACGCGTCCAAGGCCCGGACCCTGTCCGGGCCTTGCCTTTTTCAGGCCCGTGAAAACAACGTGGCCGGATACTCGGGCTTCTGGTCGCGCGCCAACAGGCGATGCAGGCCTTCGGCCGGCGAGTACGCCCCATGCAACACATCGCGCACACTGCGACTGATCGGCAGATCGACGTCGTGGCGATCGGCAAGGCGCATGACTTCATTCGCCGTTTGGATCGATTCGACGACCTGTCCGATTGCACGCACAGCGTCCTCGATCGACTGGCCACGTCCGAGCGCGAGACCCAAGCGACGATTGCGCGACAGATCACCGGTGCAGGTCAACACAAGATCGCCGAGGCCGGCGAGCCCCATCAGCGTTTCCGGCTTCGCGCCCATTGCCGCAGACAACCGCAACATCTCGTTGAGGCCACGGGTGATCAGGCCGGCGCGCGCGTTCAGCCCAAGCTCCATGCCGTCTGCGACCCCGGTCGCCACCGCCAGCACGTTCTTCATCGCGCCACCAAGTTCGGCACCAATCATGTCCTGGCCGGTGTAGGCGCGGAAATCGGGGCCATGGAGGATGTCGGCGACTGCCTGGCCGAATTCCGGCGTGTCCGAATGTACGGTCAATGCGGTCGGCAAGCCGAGCGCGACTTCCTTGGCAAACGAGGGTCCGGTGACGACGGCCAATGGCACGTCATCGCCGAGCACCTCGGCAGCGACCTCATGAAGGAAGCGCCCGGAGCCGGGTTCGAAGCCCTTGGTCGCCCACGCCAGCCCCGTGCCGGGACGGCGGTGCGGCGCGATTGCCGTGACCGTCTCCGCAAATGCATGCGAGGGGACGACCACCAGCAACAGATCGGCCGCTGCGACGGCCGCGGCGAGATCGGTTGTCGCACGCAGGGTGCCGGGCAATGCGATGCCGGGCAAGTAGCGTGGATTTTCATGGCACTGGTCGATCGCCTCGACCATTGCCGGATCGCGGCCCCACAGCAGGGTGTCCTTGCCGTGGCGCGCGATCAGTGCGGCGAGCGCGGTGCCCCAGGAGCCCGCGCCCAACACGACCACCGAAGTGGTTGCCATTGCCGTCACCGGCTCAGGAAGGCCTTGATCAGGGGTGTCCTAATCAGGCGTTCCCAGCCGTCTCCGTGCCCGATTCCAACGCACCCTGTTCCTGCTGGGCGGCGCGCTGACGCAGGCCTTCGGCGTACAGCGCGTCGAAGTTGATCGGCTGCAGGTAGAACGGCGGGAAGCCGCCGCCATTGATCAGCTCGCTGATCGCCTGGCGTGCGTACGGGTAGAGAATGTTCGGGCAATGCGCGCCGAGCATGGCATCGAGACCGGCGGCATCAAAACCGGCGAGGCCAAATACGCCCGCCTGCTGCACTTCGGCGAGGTAGGCGGTCTTGCCGTTCACGGTGCAGGTCAGGGTCACGCCCAGGACCACTTCGTAGGCGTTCTCACCCACCTGACCAGCACGCTGGTTGAGGTTCATCTGCAGGTCGGGCTGGCCCTGTTCGGTGAACACGGCCGGCGCATTCGGGGCCTCGAAGGAGACGTCGCGGGTGTAGATCTTTTCGACGCTGAAGGTCGCGCCCTGCTCATCGGCAGCGGCCGGCGCAGCGGCGCCGTTGGTCGTCTCGTCGGACATGGAATGCTCCAGTAGCTGTTACGTTTGGGAATCGTCGATTATCGCACGAAGGCGCGACTGATCCCTCTGTGGGGACGGCCATCACACGAATCAACGGCCTTTCACCAGGGGCAGGTCAGCCCCGATCCAGCCGCCAATGCCGCCATCGAGCACATAGACCTTCCCGAAGCCGGCCTTGGCCAGTCGTCCGGCCGCACCCCCGGCGGTTTGTCCGGTCTTGCAGACCAGTACCACAGGCAGGTCTTTCGCCCCGGCAAGCTGCTTGTTCTCGGGATCGAACTGGCTCATCTGCACATTGCGCGATCCGGCGATATGCCCGGCCTGGAAATCATTGATTGGGCGAAGGTCGATCACCAACGCATTGTCGTGGTTCATCAGGCCGGTCAGCTGGGCCGGCTTGAGCACCTTCCAGCCCTGCATCAACCGCATCACTTCGGTGACGATCAACGCCAGGGTGAGGCCGGCAAGGCCCAGCGACAGCATCAGGTGGCGGCCGGCGAATGCGATCAGGTCTTGCAGGGTCACGGGAAATCCGAAGTTGCGCGAGCGGACGGCGATTGTCGCCCAGCGCGGGCTTCCGCGCCATGCAGCGCGATTACTGGCCGTTCCAGAAATCGGGGAGCCCCGAGGTGACCCACCACGTTTTCGTCTCGGAATCGTAGTGCCAGGTTTCGCGATAGGTCATCGTGCGGACGGCCATGGTGTTGCGATTGGCAAGGCCGATCTCGACACTGCGGACGGCTTCATCAACATCGCCGCCGCTGCTGTCCATCACCTCGTAGGAGGTGACCTGCACCTGTTTGTAGCGCTCCAGCTCGAAATCGCCGAGCGGATGCGTGTTCCGCCATGTGGGATCCAACAACAGCCACGCACCGCGGATGTCGCCCCAGCGCAGGGCCGCCGAATAAGCGTACTGGGCCTTTTCCAAGGCATTCGCCTTGCCGCGACCACCGGCGTTGGCACAGGCGGCGGCGAGCAATCCGAACAACAACAGCAGGGTGCGGGCATGGCGTTTCACGGCGTCATCCTACTCCGCTGCGATTTGATCGGGCACGACGGCGACGTAGCGTGATTCCATGCGGGTGGCGAGGCCGCCATCGCTGCGCCGGACCTCGGCGCGGACCTGGAAGGACGCCCGGCGCTTGTCGACGAGCTCCTGCAGGACGACATCGGCCACGAACGAGTCCGTGAACTGCGCGCAGGCATCGAGGTCGTCGTACAGCGGCGCGCGATACTTCACCTGCGAATCGGCGACATAGACCTCGGCCTTGATGCCGCGGCGTTCCAGCCAGGCCGCGACCAGTCCCCAGCCCGCCAGCGTCATCAATGACACCAGACTGCCGCCGAACGCACAGCCCTTGTCGTTGATGTTGGCGGCGAGTGGCGCTTGCAGGCGGCACCCTCCATCGGCGAGTTCGGCCAGACGCGGCTGCAGGGCGGCGACCGGTGGCATGGCATGCAACAAGCCTTCGATGTGGGTGGAAAGTTCGGTCTCGGACATGGGGTATGCGATTCTTTGCGGATGACTGTGCCGCGCGAACGCGAATGGTATGCGATCTCCCTGCGCCCGCAGGGGCAGCACCGGCGCCTGCGTGATGCAGTAGCGCGCGCAGGCGGCCATCTGCTGGCGTTGTCACCGCTGCGGATCGTTGCGCTTGACGATGCAGCGACGCGTGCGCGGCTGGATGGCGCGTTGGCTGCGCCACGCTGCATCTTCACCAGCCCCAATGCGGCGGACAACGCTGCGCGACTGCACACACGACGGATCCCCGAAGCCATCGCCGTAGGCGCAGGGACGGCGGCGGCATTGCGACGATTCGGCATTGCGGAAGTGATTTCGCCAAGCCGCATGGACAGCGAGGGCCTGCTCGAACTCGCGGAATTGCACGATGTGGCCGGCCAGGCCATCGGACTGGTCACTGGCGAAGGTGGCCGCGGACTGATCGAACGCAGCCTGCGCGGGCGTGGCGCCACGATCGTGCGCGCGGATGTTTACCGACGCGAGATGGTGGAATTTTCACCCGCCGCATTGAAGCGGTTCGATGCCCTGCCCGCCGCAACGATGCTGTTTGTAACCAGCGCGGAAGCACTGTCGGCCGCGCTCGCGCAACTGAACGCGACGCGTCGTGCGAAATTGCTGGCGCTGCCGGCGATTGCCGCCAGCGAACGATTGCGCGAGGCATGCATGCAGGCGGGGTTCGCCCGTGCCGGCATCGCTGCCAGCGCACGTCCGCACGATCTCGCCGCGGCGGCGCGGGGCATGGCGGGCGATGGCGACTGACCTCGGCCTGCCGCGCTCGCTCGATCCGTCGCTGCTGCCGGCGGCGATCGACGACTTCGCGCACTGGTTCCGGTATCCGCTCCACGCCGGCGACTTCCATCCCCTGCGCGATCGTCATCGCTTGTTGGGCTACTACGCCGGCAAGCCACTGTACGGGCGGCTGGATGCGCACGGCCGCGTCGATCGCAGCCAGGGATTCAGCGGCGACCTCGTCGCGGTGTTCGTGCCATCGCCCGCTCGATCGTGGCGCCAGGCAGAACTGGTGTTCGCACACATGCCAGCTGCCGAGGTCGAACGTGCCGGAAAGCGCAACTGGCCCGCGATCAATGCGGTGCTGGCGCAAGCACTACGCCGGCACCTGGATGCACCTACGCCCATTGATTGAACAGCATCGACAGAGCGCAGCCGCAAACACCTCAGCGCTCGAGGATCGCGACCACGCCCATGCCGCCCGCGGTGCAGATGCTGATCAGGCAACGCCCGCCACCACGCTGCGCCAGTTCCTTCGCCGCCGTCGCGACGATGCGCGCACCGGTCGCGGCAAAAGGATGACCAGCCGCCAGCGACGACCCGTTGGGATTGATCTTGTTCGGATCGATCGATCCCATCGCACCCGGCAACCCAAGGCGGGTGCGGCAATACTCGTCGCTCTCCCACGCCTTCAGCGTGCACAGCACCTGCGCCGCGAAGGCCTCGTGGATTTCGTAGATGTCGAAGTCCTGCAGCGTCAGGCCGTTGCGCGCCAGCATCTGCGGCACGGCAATCGTCGGCGCCATCAGCAGGCCTTCGCCGCCGACGAAATCGACTGCGGCGACTTGCGCATCACGCAGGTAGGCCAGCGGCTGCAGCCCATGCGCGTGCGCCCACTCGTCACTGGCGAGCAGGCAGGCCGACGCGCCATCGGTCAGCGGCGTGGAATTGCCGGCGGTCAGCGTGCCGCGACCGGAGGTCTTGTCGAACGCCGGCTTCAGCGTCGCCAGTTTCTCGATGGTCGAATCCGGGCGCAGGATGTTGTCGCGCTTCACCCCGCGGAATTCGACCACCAGGTCATCGAAGAAGCCGCGATCGTAGGCGGCCGCCAGCTTGTGGTGCGATGCCACCGCCAGCGCATCCTGCGCCTCGCGGCTGATCTGCCATTGCTTGGCCATGTCCTCGCAGTGCTGGCCCATGCTCTTGCCGGTGCGCGGCTCGGCGACGCCCGGGAAGTCCGGCTTCAGCCAGCGTGGCGAAAAGCCCTTGAACGCGCGCAGCTTGTCCATCGTGGTCTTGGCGGCATTGGCGCGCAGGATGGCGTTGCGCAAAGCCTTGCCGTAGACGATCGGCACGTCGGAAGTGGTGTCGCTGCCGCCGCCGATGCCGGCTTCGATCTGGCCGGCGGCGATCTTGTTGCCGACGGCGACGATCGAATCCAGCGACGTTCCGCAGGCGCGCTGCAGGGTGATGCCCGGCGTCAGCGGGGACAGGCCCGACGACAGCACCGCCTCGCGCCCGAGGTTCCAGTCGGACGAGTGCTTGATCACCGCGCCCATCGCGACTTCGCCCAGCACTTCGCCCTGCAGGTGGAATTTCTCGACCACCGCGCCCAGGGCACGGATCGACAGGTCGAGGTTGCCGACGCCGGCGTAGGCGGTGTTCTGGCGGCAGAAGGGAATGCGTGCGCCACCGAGCACGGCGACCCGCCTGGAAGGGGATGAGGCGAAGGACATGGCAAAGCTTCCGTGGCAGGCCGTGCCTGCGATACTGGCAGTCTAGTCGCGCCCCCGGCGCTTGCAAACCCTACCGTATGGAGACCGGATGGCTGTGCCCGAATCGCATCTTCCCGGCGTGATCGCACTCGAACTGTCGTCCGATGGCGCGCCGCCGCACGCGGCGATCGACAGCGACAAGGCCGGACAGCTGCTCGACCATCTCTCCCGCGACCTCGCCCTGCTGGTACCCGGGCTGGAAAAACTCGACCTCACCCTCGCCGGCGCCCATTTCGATGTCGCCGAGGCCCTGCGCCCGGGCTGGCCGCTGCATCGCCGCCTCGACGAACTGCGCGCCCGCGCCCCGGGGCAGGCGACACGCAAGGATGCCCGGCTGATCGCATTCGGCGCGGACGCCAATGGCGATATCCCGCAACCGTTGCAGAGCGACCCGGCATTGGCCGGCGCTTCGTTGCGCGTGCTGCCGTTCCTGATCAGTGGCGATGAAGCCGCGATCGCCGCTGCCGGCGACATCCTCGAAACCGAACTGCTCGATCGCGGCATGGCCAGCGCGGCAACTGCTTTGCTGGCACAGGAAGCCTTCGCGACGCGCATCGAGCACATGCGCTATCTCACCGTGCACGACCTGCTGGCGATGACGTCGATGCAGTACGGCCACATGGGCCTGGACCCGCTGTGGCCGATCCTGGAAGCTGCGTTGCTGGCGCCGGGGGAAGACGCGGAAATCGATTCGCCACCGGAGCCGTTGCTGCAACTGAGCGATGGCGAAGTTTCGATCACCTTGTTTTCGCCGCAGGAATGGTGCCGTCGCTACGCCGGGAACGAACAGGATTGCGATCGCATGCAGCGGCAGATGAGCCGCTTCGAAGCACGCCAGCGCCAGTTCGCAGCCGTGCTGGAGGCGCACGGCATTCCCGTCGTCTACGACTACCTGCCGGGCGAAGCGATCAGCGGGTGATCACTTCGGTGGCGGAGCAGGTGCCGGTTCCGATGAAGGTGCCGGTGCAGGCGCCGGTTCCGATGCCGGCGGGGGCGTCGTGGTCGAACTTGGCGTGGTGCCAGGCGGTGTGGAGCTGTCGGTGGAACCCGAGCTTGCGCAACCGCCCAGCACTGCAACCAACGAAAGAATTGCGGGAATTGCAATCACTCGCATCATTCACTTCCTGAAGCATGGATGGAAGCGACAGATTGCATGCACGCATGAAACATTCCATTAAGGGCCATTCATTGCACGATCACGCCACAGGCGATGCGCTTGCCGGCATTGCCCGCAGGTTGCGACGTGTAGTCGTCGGGATCCGCGTGCACGACCAGCGCGCGATTCATCACATCACTGTCCTGGCCAGTCCCGATCGTCGCCCCGGAGAAATGTGCATCCACCGTCGCGACGCCATTGGCATCGGCGTGGATGTTCATCTGGTCGCCGAGATGGTGCGGTGATGCTCCGATCTTGCCGTGCGGCTGTCCGCCCGGATTGAAATGGCCACCGGCACTGCTGGCATCGGCTGCGCTGCAATCGCCCTTCTCGTGGATGTGGAAGCCGTGGTCGCTGTTCGGTGCAAGACCGCTCACCTGGCCCGTGACATGCACGCCATCCGTCATCGCGGCGACTTGCAGGGTTCCGGCGACA
>JAFEBY010000022.1 GCA_018242465.1 Pseudomonadota bacterium
AGGCCGTCCCAGCTGCGCCAGTGGTCCGGGTAACCGATCTTGGGCAGGAACGTCGACCACTTGGCGATGGCCTTGGCCTTGGTTTCATCGCTCATCCAGTCGAGGTGCTCGATGCGCGCCTTGAGCGCGTTGCGGACGTTGTCCACCAGGACCTGGGCGCGGGCCTTGGATTCTGCCGGGAAGTAATCCTTGACGTAGAGCTGGCCAAGGCCTTCGCCCATCGCACCGTTGACGGCGCCGATCACGCGCTTCCAGCGGACTTCCTGTTGCGGCTGGCCGTTGAGCGTCTTGCCGTAGAAGTCGAAGCGTGCGTTCTGGAACGCTTCGGAGAGGTAGGGAGAGGCCGAATCGATGACGTGCGCCGAGAGGTAGTCACGCCATTGTGCGGCGGGGACATCGGCCAGCATCTTGTCGAATTCGGCAAAGAACTTCGGTTGCGACAGCGAGAAGCCGTCACGCGGCTTGACATCGATCGCCTTGAAGTAGGCCGCCCAGTCGAAATGCGGGGTGATCTTGTTGGCTTCGGCAATCGTGACGAAGTGGTACTGGTTCTTGGGATCGCGCAGCTCGACGCGCGACAGCGAGGCTTTGGCCAGACGCGTTTCGAAAGCGAGTACGTTGTCCGCCTTGTGGGTGGCGTCGGCGGCCTTGGTGCCGGTCATGGTGAACAGCTTGGCCAAGTGGTCGCGATAGGCGGTGCGCAGTGCGGCGTACTCGTCCTTGGTGTAGTAGTCCGGCGTCGGCAAGCCAAGCCCGCCCTGGTTGGCGTAGGCGATCTGGCGGCTGGCGTTCTTGAAGTCAGCTTCGGCGCCAAAACGGAATACCTGTCCGGTGCCCTGCGCGGTCGCCTTGCCCAGCCAATGGGCGATGTCGGCCGGCGACTTCAGCTTGGCGATGGCGGCGAGGTCGGGCTTGATCGGCGACCAGCCTGCCTTCTCGATCGCGGCGTTGTCCATGCCGCTGCGATACAGCCAGCCGACCTTCTGGTCGATCGATCCGGACTTGGCCTGGTTGGCACCACCGGCGGCCTTGTTGAGGATGTCGTGCTGGGCGTTGAGGCTCTGCTCGCGCAGGGCATCGAAGGCGCCCCAGCGGGTCTTGTCGGCCGGGATCGGGTTGGCCTTGACCCATTTGCCGTTGGCGAAGCCGTTGAAGTCCTGGCAGGCCGAGATCGTGTGATCGAGATCGTTGGCATCGAAGACGGACTGGGCCAGCGCCAGCGATGGCAGCAGGGCAAGGGCGAGCAGGGTGGGGCTGATGCGCTTCATGTGGGAGGCCGTCGTGGCAGTGGAGTCAGTCCCCGACTATAGGCCGAACGTCATGGTTGGAGGTGTGTGGAAAGTCATGGGTCACGCCGTGGCAAGGACTTGCGTGCTAGCGTCCGGGGCTTGGGTCGCCTGGCCGACAATGACGGGAGATGGCTGATGGATGTCCGCTTCGATGGTGCCGCCGGGCGCGTGACTGGATCGCTGCACCAGGTGCAGGCCGCCGGCAAGCGCCTTCTGCTGGATTGCGGGATGGTCCAAGGCTCCGACGAGGAGGAGGCGATCAACACGCAGCCGTTCAATTTCGATGTCGCGGCCATCGATGCCGTGGTGATCAGCCACGCTCACATCGACCACATCGGCCGTTTGCCGCTGCTGGTCGCGCGCGGCTACAAGGGGCCGATTTACGCCCAGAACGCCACCGCCGAGTTGATGCCGATCATGCTGATGGACGCGGCGTCTCTGCAGGAAAGCGATGCCGAACGCAGCAACAGGCAACGCCGCGATGGCGAGCCCGAAGTGGTGCCGCTCTATACCAAGGATGACGTCCAGAAGATGATGCCGTTGGTGCGCACGATCGACTACCACCAGCGCACGCAGATCCTGCCGGGCATCGAGGTCAACCTGCTCGATGCAGGCCACATCCTCGGCTCGTCGATCATCGAGGTGTATGCGGATGGCCGCAAGCTGGTGTTCTCCGGCGACCTCGGGCCGAAAGGCACGCCGATCCTGCGCGATGCCGAGAACCCGCAGGTCGCCGACCTGCTGATGATGGAAAGCACCTACGGCGATCGCGACCACAAGGATCGCGCCGAAACCATCCAGGAACTCGGCGACATCCTGACCGCAGCGTGGAATGATGGCGGCAACCTGCTGATTCCCGCCTTCGCGGTCGGCCGCAGCCAGGAATTGTTGTATTTCTTCGCACGCCACTGGGATGAGTGGCAGATGTCGCGCTGGCAGATCTTCCTCGACAGCCCGATGGCGGGGAAGGTGGTGCAAGTCTACGACCACCACCACGAACTGTTCGATGCCGAGGCGCAGGATGCGTGGAAAGGCACGCCCAATCCGTTCCGGCTGCCCAACCTGCGCGTCACCGATTCGGTGGAAGATTCGATGGCGATCAACAAGATCGATCGCGGCGCGATCATCATCGCTGGCAACGGCATGGCCAGCGGTGGGCGCATCCTCCACCACTTCAAGCAGAACCTCGGGCGGCCGCAGGCGCATGTCATGTTCGTCGGTTACCAGGCACAGAACACGCTTGGTCGGCGGATGGTGAACGGCGCCAGGTCGGTACGCATCCACGGAGAGGAAATTCAGGTCAACGCGAAGGTCCACACCGTCGGCGGATTGTCCGCACACATGGGGCAGACCGAATTGCTGGAATGGTATGGCGCGTTCAAGCCGTCGCCGCCGGTCGCCCTGCTGCACGGCGAGGACGATGCGCGCACGGCGCTGGCGGGCGAAATCAAGCAGCGTTATGGCGTGGACGCCCAATTGGTGAAGCCGGGCGATACCGCAAAAGTCTGACGATCAACTCGCGGTATTGGAATCGTCCTTCTTGACCCGTGGCGGCAGCGGGTTGTTCTGTCCCTGCTCGCTGTACCAGATGCCTTCGGCGATGTTGGTGGCGTGGTCACCGATGCGCTCGAGGTTCTTGGCCATGAACAGCAGGTGCGTGCACGGCGTGATGTTGCGCGGGTCTTCCATCATGTAGGTGAGGAGTTCGCGGAACAGGCTGGTGTAGCTCAGGTCGAGTTCGGCATCGTTGTCGCGCACTTGCTGGGCGAGCGCCAGATCGTTGTTGCGATAAGCGCGCAGCACGTCGCGCATCTGGCGCACCGCAAGGCGTCCGAGCGAGGTGAGTCCGGTGACATGCGACACCGGCAGCGGTGGTGCCTTGTTGAGGGCGATCGAACGCTTGGCGAGGTTGGCGGCGTAATCGCCGACACGCTCGATGTCGGAGGCGGTGCGCAGGGCAGTGAGGATGTAGCGCAGGTCGCGCGCCAGCGGGCCGCCGGTGGCGAGCTTCATCACGTCCTGGCTGATTTCGTTTTCGAGCGCGTCGATGGCGTCGTCGTTGGCGATGATGCGTTCGGCGGCGCGATCGTCGCGGCGGTCGATTACGTCGAGCGCAGCCTCGAGCTGGGCCACCGCCATTTCGCCCATGTCCAGCAGTTCGCCTTCCAGGCGGTGCTGTTCGACGTCGATGCTCTTGAGGATGTGGTGTTCGTGGTCGTTGGGCATGTCGGTTCTCCCGTGATCAGCCGGATTTCTTAGCCAAACCGGCCAGTGATGTAGTCCTCGGTCTGTTTCTGCGAGGGTGCGCTGAAGATGTTCGAGGTGGTGTCGTGCTCGATCAGGTCGCCGAGGTACATGAAGGCGGTGTAGTCGGACACGCGCGCCGCCTGCTGCATGTTGTGGGTGACGATCGCGATGGTGAAGTCCCGCTTCAACTCTTCGATCAGTTGCTCGATGCGGCTGGTCGAGATCGGGTCGAGCGCCGAGGTCGGCTCGTCGAGCAGCAGCACTTCCGGGCGCAGCGCCACCGCGCGCGCGATGCACAGCCGCTGTTGCTGTCCACCCGACAGGCCGAGCGCGTTCTGCGTCAGCTTGTCCTTCACCTCGTCCCACAACGCGCCTTGGCGTAGCGCCTGTTCGACGCGGTCGTTCATTTCCGGCTTCGACAGTTTCTCGTGGTGGCGGATGCCATAGGCCACGTTGTCGTAGATCGTCATCGGGAACGGCACCGGTTTCTGGAACACCATGCCGACCTTGCTGCGCAGGCGGTTCATCGAATACTTCGGATCGAGGATGTTCTCGCCGTCGAGCAGCACCTCGCCCCTGGCTTCCAAGCCCGGGTACAGCGCGTAGATGCGGTTGAAGATGCGCAGCAGGGTCGATTTGCCGCAACCGGACGGACCGATCAGCGCGGTCACGCGCTTTTCCGGGATCTCCAGCGTGATGTTCTTCAGCGCGTGGAACTTGTTGTAGTAGAAGTCGAGGCCGCGAGCCGCCAGTTTCGGGGCCGCCGCCGGGATGGCTTGCGTCGCGTTGGCCACGATTGGCTTGATGGTGGATCGGGCGTCGTTCATGTCGGGAATCCAGCTCAAGTCAGTCATTGGGGACGTGTTTGCGGAACAGGAAGGTGCGTGCTGCAAGGCTGATCGCAAGCACGAACAGCGTTACCGCCAGCGCACCTGCCCAAGCGAGGTGCTGCCAGTTGTCGTCCGGCGCGCCGGCGAACTTGTACATCACCTGCGGCACGCCCGACATCGGATGGAAGATGTCGAGGGTGAAGAAGTCGTTGCCGAGCGCGGTGAACAGCAACGGCGCGGTTTCACCGGAGATGCGCGCGATCGAGAGCAGGATGCCGGTGACGATGCCGGCGCGCGCCGAGCGATACAGCACCTGCATGATCACTTTCCACTGCGGCACGCCCAGCGACAGCGCGGCTTCGCGCATCTGCGTCGGTACCAAGCGCAGCATTTCATCGGTGGTGCGGACCACCACGGGCAACACGATGAAGGCCAGTGCAATCGCGCCGGCGACCGCGGAAAACTGGCCACCGGTCTGCAGCACGTACATGGCATAGACGAACAGGCCGAGCACGATCGACGGTGCCGACATCAGAATGTCGTTGACGAAACGCACGGCGGTGCCGAGCTTGCTGCGATCGCCGTATTCGGCCAGCCAGGTGCCGGCGGCAATCCCGATCGGCGTGCCGATCAGCACGGCCATGCCGCACATGATCAGGCTGCCGACGAAGGCATTGCGCAAGCCGCCGCTGGTTTCACCCGGTGGTGGCTGATCCTGCGTAAACAGGTGGAACGATAGTCCGGGGATGCCGTTTTTGATGAGCGTCCACAGGATCCAGGCGAGGAAGATCAGGCCGAATACGGCGGTGGCGCAGGCCAGCGCGACCGAAATCACGTTGACGATGCTGCGGCGGCGATACAGCGACTGGCGGGCGCGATCCTGCGCGGTCAGAACGGCGGACATCATTTGCCCTCCCTGCGGGCCAGCTGCGCGAGCATCAGGCGCGCCAGCGCCAGCACCACGAAGGTGACGATGAACAGCACGAAGCCGAGCAGCAGCAGCGCGCCGCGTTCCTGTTCGCCGGCCTCACCGAAGTTGTTGGCGATCAGCGCGGCGATCGTGGTCGACGGTTCCAGCAGCGACTTGGTGAAGTTGACGCTGTTGCCGATCACGAAGGCGACCGCCATCGTTTCACCCAATGCGCGACCGAGGCCGAGGAAGACGCCGCCGATCACTGCCGAGCGGGTGTAGGGCAGGACGATGTCCCAGGTCACTTCCCATTTGGTCGAGCCGAGCGCATAGGCCGATTCCTTCAGGCGCTGTGGCACCGTCAGGAAGACGTCACGCATCACCGAGGCGATGAACGGGATCACCATGATCGACAACACGAAGCCCGCGGTCAGCATGCCGGCGCCGATCGGTGGACCCTGGAACAAGGCGCCGATCACCGGCCAGCTGCCCATGTGTTCCGTCATCCACGGGATGAAGCTGTCGCGCATCACCGGCATCAGCACGAAGAAGCCCCACATGCCATAGATGATCGAGGGGATGCCGGCGAGCAGTTCGATGGCCAAACCGATCGGCGTGCGCAATTTGCGTGGTGCGACTTCGGTGAGGAAGAAGGCGATGCCGAAGCTCACCGGGACCGCGATCAGCATCGCGATGATGGCGGTGACGATCGTGCCGTAGATCGGTACCAGTGCACCGAACTTGCCGGCGGGCGGATTCCATTCGGTGGTGGTGAAGAATTCGACGCCGTGCGATTGCAGCACCGCGCGGCCGCCCCACAGCATCGACAGCGCGGCGCCGGCCAGTGTCAGCAGCACGAATACCGCCATCGCCGTCAGCAGCCAGCGGAACAGCTTGTCGTTGCGGGCGTCGATGACGCCCCGGCTGCCCGTCGTCTCCGGGCGGGTCATGGCGGTCGAGTTCATGCGCGCTTACTTGATGTTCTGCGCCCAATAGGCCTCGATCTTCTTGGCTAGCGAATCCGGCAGCGGCACGTAGGCCAGCGACTCCGCCTGCGACTGGCCGTTGTCCAGTGCCCACTTGAAGAAATCGATCGCGGTCTTGGACTGCGGCGCGCGCTTCGGCTTCTTGTACATGATCACCCAGGTGGTCGCGGTGATCGGCCACGCCTCGCCACCCTTGGCATTGGTCATGATGACGTTGAAGTCCGGTGCCGAATTCCAGTCGGCGGTATCGGCGGCTGCCGAGAAGGTCGAGGCGCGCGGCTGCACCCAGTTGCCGGCGGCGTTCTTCATGCGGGTGAAGGACAGCTTGTTCTGCAGCGCGTAGGCGTATTCGACGTAGCCGATGCCACCGTTGACTTGCTTCACGTAGGCGGCGACGCCTTCGTTGCCCTTGCCGCCGATGCCGGTCGGCCAGTTGACGGTGGTGCCTTCGCCGACCTTGCCCTTCCACTCGGCGTCGACCTTCGACAGGTAGTTGGTGAAGTTGAACGAGGTGCCCGAACCGTCCGAACGATGGACGACGGTGATCTTCATGTCGGGCAGTTCGAGGCCGCCGTTGAGGGCGACGATCGCCGGATCGTTCCACTTGGTGATCTTGCCCATGAAGATGTCGGCGAGCACGGCGCCGTCAAGCTTCATCGCCCCGGCCTTGACACCCGGGATGTGCACGACCGGCACGATGCCGCCGACCACGACCGGGAACTGGGCGAAACCGAACTGGCGCAGTTCGGCCGCGGCGAGCGGCTTGTCCGATGCGCCGAAATCGACGGTGCCGGCCTTGATCTGGGCGATGCCGCCACCGGAACCGATCGACTGGTAGTTGATCCTGTTGCCGGTGGACTGCGCGTACGCCGCCGACCACTTCGACAGGACCGGGTAGACGAAGCTGGAACCGGCGCCGGTGACGTCGGTGGCCTGGGCCGAGAAGGCGCAGGCGGCGATGGCCAGGCCAGCGGCCAGGCGGACTTGCGAGGTGAACTTCACGTGGTGCTCCCTTGGGTTTGGAACTGGATGAGTGCGGCCGGAGTTGTCGCGATCGAACGACGCGATTTCATGATGAAAAGATGACAGCCGCGCGTCGTGAATATTTCATCCGGATGACAGCGTGATGCCGCATGCAGATTGATTGCATGACGACATGAAAAAACATCGATTCCGTTCCTGACTCAAATTTGTCACAACAGTGACGGATCCTTGACGCCGCTCGCCGAGCCGGAGCTTCGCCGCGGCGCACGCCATTCGCCAATCTCTCCAATGAGGAAGTTGTCCATGCGTACCAACCTGCTTGCGGCGATGATCGCCGTCAGTCTCTTCGGCGCGGCCACCGCGGCTCATGCCGATCCCGATCCGCGTACGAAGCATTCGAGCAAGCGCCATGTGGTGAAGAAGAAGGCCGCCGCTCCGGTCGCCACCGAATCCGTCGCGCCGACCGCCGCGTCCGACCGCGCCGAAATCGATACGCTGAAGGCGCAGCTCGCCGCCATGCAGGAGAAGCTGGCGAATCTCGAAGAGCGCACCGATGCGCAATCCGAGGTCAACACGCAGCAGGCCAAGACCAACGAAGACGTTGCCAAGAGCTCGGCCAAGACCGACAAGCTCGAGAAGCTGGTCAACGACACCAGCGTCACCGGCGCCGTGTTCGCCGACCTGACCAGCCAGGCCATCAAGGACCATGGCATCAAGAAGGCCGGCACCAATGGCTTTGGCTTCGACGTCAAGCGCGCCTACATCGGCGTCAACCACAAGTTCAACGATACCTACTCGGCGAACATCACCACCGACTTCCAGTACAGCAGTGCCGTCGGCGCGACCGAGTTGTACATCAAGAAGGCCTACGTGCAGGGCAAGTACAGCGATGCCCTGACCGTGCGCCTGGGCGCAGCCGACATGCCGTGGGTGCCGTACGCCGAAAGCAACTATGGCTACCGCTATGTCGAGAACACCCTGGCCGACCGCCTGAAGACGGGTACTTCGTCGGATTGGGGCCTGCACGTCTTCGGTACCTTCAACAACAGCATGTTCAACTACGCCGTGTCGGCGGTGAACGGCGGCGGTTACAAGAACCCGAGCCGCAGCAAGGGCGTCGATCTTGAAGCGCGCGTCGGCGTGACGCCGATCGAAGGCCTGAACATCGCCATTGGCGGTTACCACGGCAAGCTCGGCAAGGAAGCCTATCCTTCCAACACGCCGGCCGAACACAGCGCCAATCGCCTCGATGGCCTGGTGTCCTACGGCAACAGCCGCTTCCGCATCGGGGGTGAATACTTCGCGGCCAACAACTGGAACCGCGTGCTGCTCGGCGCCGCCGTGCCGCCGTCGACGGTCGGTGGGTATGGCCTGCCGGTCTATGCCCCGACCGTGCCGTCCAACCTCAAGACCTACGTCGGTGATCGCGCCCGCGGCTGGTCGCTGTTCGGAAACGTCAACTTCACCGACAAGGTGTCGCTGTTCGGTCGCTACGACCAGGCTGATGTGAGTCGCTGGCTGGATCCAGGCCTGAAGGACAAGTACTACAACGTCGGCGTCGATTACGTGCTGGCCAAGGGCGTGAAGGTTGCCGCGGTCTACAAGCACGAAGACATCAAGGATGGCCAGAAGACCGATGCCAAGGCTGACGAGTTCGGCGTCTTCACCGAGATCAAGTGGTAATCGATCCGGCTTGATGCATGGGGATGGAAAACGGCGGCCACGTGCCGCCGTTTTCTTGTGCTCAACCCGCGGTCTTGTCCTTGAACTTGCAGAGATCGCGGATCGGGCATTGCGGGCATTTCGGCGTGCGCGCCACGCAGGTGTAGCGCCCGTGCAGGATCAACCAGTGGTGCGCGTGCGCCATGAACTCCTCCGGCACGCGCTTCAGCAACCCCAGTTCCACCGCAAGCGGCGTCTTGCCCGGTGCCATGCCGGTGCGATTGGCGACGCGGAAGATGTGCGTGTCCACCGCCATCGTCGGTTCGCCGAAGACGACGTTCATCACCACGTTGGCGGTCTTGCGGCCGACACCCGGCAACGCTTCCAGCGCGTCGTGATCCGCCGGAATCTCGCCGTCGTGCCGTTCGATCAACAGCTGCGACAGCGCGACCACGTTCGCGGCCTTGGCGTTGTACAGGCCGAGCGTGGCGATATGCGATTTCACTCCGTCCACGCCCAGCGCGACCATTGTCTGAGGCGTCGGTGCCGCCTTGAACAATGTACGGGTCGCGCGATTGACGCCGGCATCGGTGCTCTGCGCCGACAGCACGACCGCCACCAGCAACTGGAACGACGTCTGGTAGAGCAATTCGGTCTTCGGCTCGGGATCGAGTTGCCGCCAGCGCTCGAAGGCTTCGCGGATCTCGGCACGCGTCATCTGTGCCATCGATCTATTTCCCTTGTGCGCGGGCGAGCGCTTTCGCCAATGCGTTCGCCGCGGCAGCGGGCAAGGCGGGGTTCACTGTGCCATCAGCGGATGGCGCGTGGGCGCGGCGTGCATCGCGCTTGCGTGCGCGTTCATCCAGTCGCTGCTGGCGCGCGTGGTAGCGTTCGCGCGCGTCCCAGGCGAAGCGCAGTTTCGCGGCAGCCGCGAGGATGCGTTCGCGATCGTTATCCGATACATCGGCACGGGCGAAATCGTCGCTACAGGCGAGTTCCATCAGCCCGGAGTCCAATGCAGCGTCGACATCACCACGATCCAGCGCGGCGATCACCTCATGCGCACGCATTAACGACCCTTGAACTCCGCGGGGCGTTTTTCCAGGAAAGCCGAGGTGCCTTCGCGCATGTCGTCGGTGGAGAACACCAGGCCGAATTGCGCGGATTCGTATTCCAGCCCCTCTTCCAGCGCACAGTCTTCCCCGATGTTGACGCAGTCGAGCATGCCGCGCAGCGCCAGCGGAGCCGCCTTTGCCAGCTGCTGCGCCAATTTCATGGTTTCGGCCTCGAGTTCGGCTGCTGGCACCACGCGATTGACGATGCCGAGCTGCATCGCGCGTTCGGCATTCACGGGGGCACCAGTCAGGCACAGTTCCAGCGTCGTCGCGCGTCCGGCCAAACGCAGCAGGCGCTGGCTGCCGCCAAAGCCCGGGATCAGGCCGAGATTGATTTCCGGCTGCCCGACCTTGGCGCTGTCGGCGGCGATGCGCAGGTGGCAGCTCATCGCCAATTCCAGGCCGCCACCCAGGGCGAAACCGTTCACCATCGCGATCACCGGCTTGGGCGCGCGTTCGATCCGCCGCATCATCCGCGTCCCGCGCAGCGAGAAGTCGCGGCCCTCGGTCGGGGTCAGGCCGTTCATTTCGGAGATGTCGGCGCCGGCCACGAAGGCCTTGGCGCCCGACCCGGTCAGCACGATCACCCGGACCGCCGGGTCGGCGATCGCCTCGGCGAAAGCCGCGTCCAGCGCGGAAATCGTGGCGGAATTCAGCGCATTCAGCTTGTCGGGCCGGTCGATCCGGATCAGGCGGACTGCGTCCTGGTCGGTGATCAGGAGGGGAGAAGTGGTCATGGGGCGGGGCCTGCGGGGCTGAATGGGAACTTTCCGGCTGAATCCGCTGTCCATCCACAGTCGCGGTTCAGGCCGTAGGCGATTATGCTACCCCGCGCTTCCTGACGTCCGTCGGGACGCCAGACCATTCTAGGAGTGTTGTTTCGATGAAGATGCGTACCCTGGCCGCCGTTCTTGCGGCCTTGACGATGACGGCCGGGGCAGCCAGCGCCCAGGATATGACCAGCGAAAAGGGCAAGCTCAGCTATATCTTCGGATATCAGCTCGGCGGCCAGCTGCAGCAGGTCCAGGAAGCCGGCGAGCAGATTGACATCAATACGGCGATCAAGGGCGTCCAGGACGCTTACGCGAAGAAGGATCCCGCGCTCGCAGAAGCCCAGGCCAAGCCGGTGATGGAAGCTTTCCAGCGCCGCCAGCAGGCCCGTGCCCAGCAGGCCAAGGCCGAGTATGACAAGGCCGCTGCCGCCAACCTGACCAAGAGCAACCAGTTCCTGGCTGCCAACAAGGCCAAGCCGGGCGTCAAGACCCTGGCGTCGGGCGTCCAGTACAAGGTCGTCACCGCCGGTACCGGCGCGCGTCCGGCCCTGGGCAGCACGATCTCCGTGGCCTTTGCCGGCCCGTTCTTCATGGGCGAGCGTCCGGCCGACGCCAAGATGGAAGACGCACCGGCGATGAAGCTGAGCGAAGTCCAGGTCGAAGGCCTGCGCGAAGCCATCACCCAGATGCCGGCCGGTTCGCAGTGGGAAATCACCCTGCCGCCGAGCAAGGCTTTCGGCGCTGATCCGCGCACCGGCATGCCGCCGAATGCTGCCGTGCAGTTCGACGTCAAGCTCAACAGCGTCAAGTAATCGACGTTGCAGCAGTTGGAAACGCCGGCCCAGTGCCGGCGTTTTCGTTTGTGGGGATGGGATGGGAGAATGTCGGGATGAATGCCGCATTGCCCCTGCCGATCCTGTCTCCTTGCGTGAACGTGTGCGAGATGGGCGATGACGGCCTGTGCGAAGGCTGCCTGCGCACACTCGACGAGATTGCCGCGTGGGGCGTGATGTCGCCGCAGTTGCGCCTGCATGTGATCGATGTGCTGATCCCGGCGCGCGCGATGGACCGCGCATGACTTTCAATGCGGACAATAATGCCTTGTTGCGTCGGTTGCGCCGCGTGTTGCATCCGCTCGATGCCTTGCCGATGGGCGAGGGCGCGAATGCGCCGCTGATGCGCGCGTGGTTCGGGATCGAGCGCTTTCGTGAAGCAGCGGTCCTGATTGGCCTCGTACCGCGTGGCGACGACTGGAAGGTACTCCTCACGCTGCGTCATGGCGGCTTGCGCCATCATGGTGGCCAGGTAGCATTTCCGGGTGGTGCGCGTGATCCCGACGATGCAGATGCGATCGCGGTCGCTCTGCGCGAAACACGCGAAGAACTCGATATTGCCGCCACACTGGTCCGTCCGTTGGGCGCGCTTGATCCGATGGCGACGGTCAGCGGGTTCCGGGTGACCCCGATCGTCGCCTGGCTCGATCCCGGCTATGTCGCGAAACCCGATCCGCATGAAGTCGCCGATGCCTTCGAGGTATCGCTGGGTGCGTTGCGTGACCCGGCCAACCTCGGGCAGGTGGAAATGACGATGGGCGGCGATGTCCGCCACGTTCTTGAATACCGATTGCCGTCATCGGTGTCGCCGCATCGCATCTGGGGTGCGAGCGCGATGATGCTGGATGACCTGCGGCAACGACTGGAGTAAGCGATGTTCTCGACGCTGATCGATTGCGAAACCCTGTTGCAGCATCTCGATGATCCGGCGTGGATCGTGCTGGATGCGCGCGTGAACCTGGCCGATCGCGCCGCCGGCGAAGCGATGTATCGCCGGGGACACATCCCCGGTGCGCGTTACGCCGATCTCGAGCGCGACCTCTCCGATATGCGCGTACAGGGCGAGGGCCGCCACCCGTGGCCGCGCGATGATGACTTCGCTCGCACGCTGGGCGCGTGGGGCATCACGCCGGGCACGCAGGTCGTGGTCTACGACGCTGAGCAGGGCATGTTCGCGGCACGCGCGTGGTGGCTGTTGCGGACGTTCGGCCACCAGAGCATCGCCGTGCTCGATGGCGGCTTCGCGCGCTGGAACGCATTGGGTTGTCCAGAGACGCAGGAATTGCCCGGAGTGCGCGCTGCTGCGCCATATCCGGCAACGTTCGATCGTTCCCTGTTGTTCTCGCACGACGACGTGATCGCGCATCTCGCGCACGGCGGATTGCTGGTGGATGCGCGCGCGGCGGAACGCTTTCGCGGCGATGTCGAACCGCTGGATCGCAAGGCCGGGCACGTGCTCGGTGCGGTAAATCGTCCGTTCGCGCGCAATCTCGCTGGCGATGGGCGCTTCAAGTCGCCGCAGGAACTGTTCGCCGAATTCGCCGTGCTGCTGTCGGGGCGCACGCCATCGGACCTGGTGTCGATGTGCGGCTCCGGCGTCACCGCGACCCACAACCTGCTGGCGATGGCGCACGCCGGACTGGTCGGCGCCAAGCTCTATCCCGGATCGTGGAGTGGCTGGATCAGCGATGATGCGCGCCCGGTCGCGACCGGCGATGCCTGAAGACTGAGCTTTACTTCCCGAGCTTCGCCATCAATGCCTTGAGCGCAGTTTGCGCGTCCGGGTGCTCCCAAAGGTCAAGCATCGCGTCGAGATCGACATGGCGCGGCGACAGCGCTTCGGCCAGGTCGGCGCGCGCGATCGCACGCGTGCGCAACATCGGCGTGCGCGGCAATCCGTGCAGGCTGGACAGCCAGACGTGCGCGGCGGCAACGACTTCGCCGTGCGCGGCGAGTTCATCCACCAGGCCGATCGCCAATGCCGTCTCGGCATCCACCATCGCGCCGCGGATCAGCAGCTGTTCCGCGCGATGGCGGCCGACGGCGCGGCGCAGCAGGCGCTGGATGCCTTCCGGCACCGCGATCCCCACCTGGGTTTCGTTGAGGCCGATCTGGAACGGCCCGCGCGCCATGACGCGATGGTCGCAGCACAACGCCAGCACGCAGCCACCCGCGGGCGAATGGCCGGTGATGGCGGCGACAACCGGAATCGGGCATTCGGCGATCGCGCGCGCGGCCGCGAAGAACGATTCCCAGGCCGCGTGCAGGGCGACGCGATCCCTGCCGAGCGACATCAGGTGCGGCACGTCGAGCCCGGCCGTGAACACTTTCTCGCCACCGGCCAGCACGATGCCGTCGCAGCCATCGGCGACCGCTTGCACGAAGGCGCCGACCAGGGTTTCGCACAGTTCCGGGTTCAGCGCGTTGACCGGCGCGCGCTTGAGCGTGATGGTGCGAATGGTGGCGGTGTCGTGGTGCTCGAGCATGGAAGCGATCCGTACAGGTCAGGCACGTATCATAGGCGGATGAAGACCCGCCGCCTCCTTCTTGCTGCCATCTTCGCCTGCGTCGCGCTGCCTGCATGCGCGCGGAGCAAGGGCGATGGCTGCGTCCCCGTGGTGCGCGATGCCTGGATTCGCCTGGTGCCGGGCGGCATGCCGATGCATGCGGGCTTCGCACGCATCGACAACCCCTGCGATGCCGCAGTGACGATAACGGGCGTCTCCAGCGATGCCTACGGCAGTGCCAGCTTGCACGAGAGCACACTGGTGAACGGCATCAGCCGGATGCGCGCATTGCCGCAGCTGGTGCTGCCGGCGCATGGCAGCATGGAGTTGAAGCCCGGGAGCCTGCACCTGATGCTGATGGACCCGAAGAAACCACTGAAGGCCGGCGACCACGTCGCGTTGCGCTTCAATGCCGGCAAGGGCCACGACCTTCGCGGCGATTTCGTGGTGCGTGCCGGGAATTAAGCGGGCGCGTACGACTTACAGCGAGTAATCCAGCTCGTAGTGGTGGGTGCCGGCATCGATGCGGATCGTCATCCTGCCGCGAATGCCTTCAAGCCCGTCGCTGCCCGATCCCGGGACGATCACGACCTCGAGCGAGGCATCGCCACCATCCACGATTCCGCGATGGCAGGTCATGAAGCTGCCGCTGCGGCCATCGAGCCTGCCGGCGATGCGTTCGATCGCGACGTAGGCGGCCGACCCCGTCGCCGGATTGCCGGCGGAAATCATCTGCACCACGCTGGTTGCCGCGAGTGCGCCGTCGAACTGCTTGTCGAAGCGGAAGCTGCCGGTCTGCACGCCGTCACCGAGATCGAGCCCCGGTTCAATTTTCATCTGCAGGGCGAAGGTTCCGGTGGCGATCGGCATGGCGCGTTCCGCGAAGGGGGAAGGCGGACTATACCGGCGAACTCGCTACCGACCCGTCGCAGTCCGATAATGCGCGGATGAGTGATTCCCTGCAGGACTGGCTGGCGCGACTGCAGCGCCAGCATCCCACCGCCATCGAACTCGGGCTCGAGCGCGTGCGCGCTGTCGCCGAACGCATGCAGCTGGGGAAGCCGGCGCCCTGCGTGATCACCGTCGGTGGCACCAACGGCAAGGGATCGACCGTCGCCTTCGTCGAAGCGATCGCGCGCGCCGCGGGCCTGCGCGTTGGCGCCTACACCTCGCCACACCTGTTGCGCTACAACGAACGCGTGCGCATCGATGGCGCGGATGCCGACGATGCCGATCTGGTCGCCGCATTCGAGGCGGTCGAGGCTGCGCGCGGCGACATCTCCCTGACCTATTTCGAAACCGGCACGCTGGCGGCGCTGTGGCTGTTCGCACGCGCGGGGCTCGATCTCGCCGTTCTCGAAGTCGGTCTCGGCGGGCGACTGGATGCGGTGAACATCGTCGATCCCGACGTCGCCGTCATCACCACCGTCGATCTCGACCACATGGATTGGCTGGGCGCGGATCGCGAGGACATCGGCGTCGAGAAGGCCGGCATCGCGCGCGCCTGGAAGCCGCTGGTGCTGGGCGATGACGAACCGCCGTCCAGCGTGTTGAGGCGCGCCTACGCGATCGGTGCATCCGCACTGCGGATGGGCTGCGATTTCTTCATGGATCGCCCTGCCGATGGCGATGGCTGGCAGTGGCGCGAACCCGGGTTCATCCTCGACTTGCCGATGCCCGATCTAGTCGCGCCGGTGCAGCTGCGCAATGCCGCGGTCGCGATCACCGCGTTGCGGGCGTCGCCGCTGGAGATTCCGGACGACGCATGGGCGAAGGGGATTGCATCGGCACGCGTGCCCGGTCGCCTGCAACGACTGGAGTGTGCAGGCGTTGAATATCGCCTCGATGTCGGCCACAACCCGCAGGCCGCGCAGGCGCTGGCCGAGTGGCTGGGGAACCAGCCGAAACAGGGACAGGTCCACGCGGTCTATGCCGCGCTGGCCGACAAGGACGTGAAAGGCGTCACCCAGGCACTTGCGCCGCTGATCGACCATTGGCATCTGGCTGGACTGGACGTCGACGGGCGGGCCCAGGACGTGGAGGTATTGGCTGCACGGCTGGATCTGCCTGGCGCAACACGCCATGCCGATGTCGCCGCGGCCTTGCGCCACGTGCAATCCGTCGCTGCGTCGGGCGATCGGGTGCTGGTCTTCGGTTCCTTCCACACCGTCGAAGCAGCGCTGCATGCACTGCATTCAGCGGGCTGCCGGGAAGTCGACGGGTCGGCACCGGTATAATTGGTGAAAACTCGCTGCGAGCCCGCGCCGCCGAATGGATCGTCCCGTCAAACAGCGCCTCTGGGGCGCCGCCGTCCTGATCGCATTGGCGGTCATCTTCCTGCCGATGCTGGTCAAGGGGCCTGCGCCCGATAGCGGTGTGTCCGACGTGCCGCTGGATTCGCCGAAAGCGCCCGACACAACGGTCAAGACCCAGGAATTGCAGCTCGACGTGCCCGGCGCCGTGGGCGCCAATGGCGCGACCGGCATGCCGGCTGCCCAGGCCGGCGCTGACAATCCGACGAATGCGAGCGCGGCGACCACGACGCCAGCGGCGGCAACGACTGTCGCAACGACAACCCCCGACGCCAAGCCGTCACCGGCGACGGCCGCGGGAGATTACGCAGTCAGTTTCGGCAGTTATGGCAGCAGCAGCGACGCCGATCGCGTTGTCCAGGCAGTGAACGGAATCAAGCTGCATGGCTACAGCGAGAAAGTATCGCTGGTCGGTCGCGATGCTTGGCGCGTGCGCATCGGGCCGTATCCAACCCGCGAAGCCGCGGAAGTCGCACGCGTGCAGGCGGTGCAGTTGAATCCGCAGGTGAAGGCACAGGTGATCGCGCTTGACGCCAACGCGACGCAGGCACCGGCCCCGACTGCGTCGACATCGACGTCGAATGCCGCTCCGGCACCCGCCATCGCCACCGCGCCGATCGCCAGCAGCAAGCCGGTTGAAGCGCCGAAGCCGGCAACACCGGTCACCAAGCCCGACAAGCCGGTCGCCGCTGCGAAGCCGGCGGCCAAACCTGTGCAACCGACGGAAGCCAAGCCGGTCGTGACCCAACACCAGAATGCGCCGATGGCGCAGAAGTCCGACCAACCCAAGCCGGAACCGAAGCCCGCCGACAAGCCGGCTGCATCGGGCACCGGATTTGCGGTGCAGCTCGGTGCCTTCGCCAATACCGCCGAAGCCACCGCGCTGCGCGACAAGGCGCGCGCCGCCGGATTTTCGGCTACCACCGATACGGTCAAGACCGACAAGGGCGTGTTGACGCGCGTGCGCCTCGGCCCCGTGGTCGGTCGCGACGAAGCCAACGCGTTGAAAGCGCGGGCGCAGGCCACTCTTGGCGTGAGCGGAATCGTCCGCGCCAGCCCCTGAGGGAAAGGAACATGTGCGGAATCATGGGCATCGTCGGGACGCAGGACGTCGCGGCGGAACTGTATGACGGCCTGACGGTGCTGCAGCATCGTGGGCAGGACGCGGCCGGCATCGCCACCAGCAACGGCAATGTGTTGCGGGTCGACAAGGGCAAGGGCCTGGTCAGTGATGTCTTCGATGCCGCTTCGATGTTGCAGTTGCGCGGTCGCATGGGCATCGCGCATTGCCGCTATCCGACTGCCGGAAGCGAGGGCAGCGACGAAGCGCAACCGTTCTACGTCAACGCGCCTTACGGCATCGCACTGGCGCACAACGGCAACCTGATCAACACCGAAGCGCTGCGCCGCGAAGTGATCGAACAGGATCGTCGTGGCCTCAACACGTCGTCCGACTCCGAAGTGCTGCTCAACGTGTTCGCCCACGAACTCGATGCGCAGGATGGCGTATCGCCGGAATCGGCGTTCCGCGCGGTGGAAGGCGTGATGCGTCGGGCAAAGGGCGGTTATGCCGTGGTGTGCATGGTGATGGAGTTGGGCCTGGTCGCCTTCCGCGATCCCAATGCCATTCGCCCGCTGGTGATCGGCAAGCGCGAGTCGGCGACCGGTACCGAATATGCGGTGGCGTCGGAATCGGTGGCGCTCGATCTCACCGGGTTCGAGCGCGTGCGCGATGTTGCGCCGGGCGAGTGCGTGGTGATCACCCAGGACGGCAAGTTGCATGCTCGGATCACCGCGAAAGACGTGCTGGCGCGGCCGTGCGTGTTCGAGTACGTGTATTTGGCGCGTCCCGATTCGATGATGGACAACATCTCGGTGCACAAGGCGCGCATGCGCATGGGCGTGTCGCTGGGGGAGAAAATCCTGCGCGAACGCCCGGGCCACGATATCGACGTGGTGATCCCGATTCCCGACACCAGCCGCGACGCTGCGCTTGAAATCGCCCATGTGCTCGGGGTGAAGTATCGCGAAGGCTTCATCAAGAACCGCTACGTTGGTCGCACCTTCATCATGCCGGGGCAGGGCGAACGCCGGAAATCGGTGCGCCGCAAGCTCAACCCGATTCCGCTCGAATTCAAGGATCGCGTCGTGCTGCTGGTTGATGATTCGATCGTGCGCGGCACGACCTCGCAGCAGATCGTGCAGATGGCGCGCGATGCCGGCGCCAAGAAAGTCTATCTGGCCTCTGCGGCGCCACCGGTGCGCTATCCGAACATCTACGGCATCGACATGCCGAATCCGGAAGAACTGATCGCACACGGACGCAACGAGAAGGAAATCGAAGCGCTGATCGGCTGCGACTGGCTGGTTTACCAGGATCTCGAAGATCTCGAGGCCGCGGTCGCCGGACCCAAGAACGCCGGCATGCACTTCGATACATCGTGCTTCAGCGGCGAATACGTCACTGGCGTCGCCGATGGGTATTTCGAGGCGTTGCAGGCGCAACGCTCCGACGAGGCCAAGGCCAAGCGCCGGGCCTGAAGCTCGCGTCATGGCTGATCTCCACGCAGCGGCGAAGGCAGTCCTCGACTGCGGCGACGTCGTGGGCAAGCCGAACGCGGCGCGTGCACTGGCGGCGGCATTCCGCGCTGGCGAACTTGCAGCGGACGAGGCATCGCCGCCACCGCAAGCGATCGCGA
This sequence comes from Pseudomonadota bacterium, assembly GCA_018242465.1. Classification (GTDB taxonomy): domain Bacteria; phylum Pseudomonadota; class Gammaproteobacteria; order Xanthomonadales; family Xanthomonadaceae; genus Solilutibacter. The sequence continues at coordinate 19,148 of JAFEBY010000022.1, forward strand.
TGCCGGGACGTCCGGCCACGCCGATGCTGGTGCACCCGCGCGACCTGCCGCGGCGCGGTTTCGGATCAACGGAGGGGCGCGCTGCCTTCATCCATGCCGTCGCCCATATCGAATTCAACGCCATCGATCTCGCCTGCGATGCCGTCTATCGCTTTCGCGGCCTGCCCGCCGACTACTACGCCGATTGGGTAAAGGTCGCCGACGACGAGGCGCGCCATTTCACGATGATGCGCGAACGCCTGCTGGCGTTCGGCCACGATTACGGCGATTTCGACGCCCACAACGGCTTGTGGGAGATGGCGGAGAAGACCACCCGCGATGGCCTTGCGCGGATGGCGCTGGTGCCGCGCGTGCTCGAGGCGCGCGGTCTCGATGTGACGCCGGGGATGATCGTGAAGCTGCGCGCACTCGGTGACGATGAAACCGCGGATATCCTCGAAGTCATCTTGCGCGAGGAAGTCGCGCACGTCGCCGCGGGCTCGCGCTGGTATCGCTGGCATTGCGAGCGAGCCGGCATCGAACCGCGGACGCGCTTCCGCGAATTGCTGAAGGAATACGCCAGCGGCGTGCTGCACAAACCGTTCAACATCGAGGCGCGGATGGCGGCGGGATTCAGTGAGGCGGAGCTTGAGGAGCTGGTGCTGGCGGCTGCGCCAGGAAATTCCTGATCGAGGTCGAATAGACCACGCTGTTTGAAAGGTTGTTGTGATCCGAATGCGGGATGACGACAACGGTTTTCGACGAGCGGAAATGAGTCAGCAATGCGTCGGAGTTCGTGCGCGGAACCGCCTCGTCGTTGGATGCAAGGATGGCCAGGGTGTGCGTCGATATCGCGTCGGCGTTGCGCCACGATTCGTAGCGATCCTTCAGCAGCAGGAATACCGGGAACGCACGGTAACGAGCGCGCGCGACGTTGAGGATGCTGTCATAGGGAGTGATCAGCACCAGCCCGTCGACCGGACGATGGGCGGCCACATGGGTCGCGATGCCGCTGCCGAGGCTGCGCCCCATCACCGCGATATCCGCATGGCTTGCATGCACGAGATCGAACACCGCGAGTGCATCCGCTTCGATTCCTGCTTCCGATGGCGTCCCCGTATTTGGCCCGTATCCGCGATAGGGCGCCAGGTAGACGCTGCGTTCGGGAAGCAGCTCGCGGAAGAACGCAACATCGCGTTCCACCGATTCGCCGTTGCCACCGAAATAGACCAGGGCATCGGATTGTCCGGGATTCACCACCCAGCCGCGCAGTGCACCGGTTTTCCCGGCAATCGAAATGGACTGGGCATCGGGCTCGAACAACAGTGGCGACGGATGGTAGAGGATGATGCCCTGCGCCGAATAAAGAATCCCGCACATGCCTGCATAGGCCAGGATCGCTGCGACGAGCACAGCGACGGCTACGACACGCGGCAAGCGCATTCGGCGCACGACCTACAGCCTCTCCAGTTTCGCGCCGCCGCGATCCACCCGCAGTACCGAACCCTGCTCATACCAGTCACCGAGGACGATGCGCGTGTTGCCGCCGCCTTCGTCGTGGACCGCCGGACGATGGGTATGGCCATGGATCATGCGACGGATGCCGTAGCGCTTGAACCATTCCTGCACGGTGGCGGGGGAAACGTCGCCGATGGTTTCCGCCATCCCGCTCGACACCAGTTCGCCGTAGCGCGCCTTGCTTGCCGCGCGCGCCTGTTCCGCGAAGGCCAGGCGATCCGCCAGCGATTGGGCGAGGAATTGCGCCTGCCAGCGCGGGTCGCGGGTTTGTGCGCGGAACTGCTGGTAGGCGCTGTCGTCGCTGCACAGCAGGTCGCCGTGCAGCAGCAGCGTCGGTTCGCCATGGAGATCGATCACCGCGGGATCGGGCAGGATCGCCATGCCGGCGGCGCGGGCGTAAGCGTCGCCAACGAGAAAGTCGCGATTGCCGCGGATGAATGACACCGGGACGCCGCTTTCGTGCAGCGCGTGCAGTTTCCCGGCTACGAATGTGCCAGCGGACGAGGGATCGTCGTCGCCGACCCAGGTCTCGAAGAGGTCGCCGAGGATGTAGAGCGCATCGGCGTCGCGTGCCTCGCCATCGATGAATTCGCCGAACAGCGTGGTGATGTCGGGGCGCTCGGGATCGAGATGGAGATCGGAGATGAACAGCGTGGTCATTGCAGGAGTTTATTCCCCCGGATCCCGATGTGGCTGGGGGGCGCCGGATCGGCAAGGGCAGGGGCTGGGCGCGACGCGTTAAAATGCACGGGTTTCGCACACACTCGCCCCCATGACCGTCCGCACCCGTTTCGCCCCCAGTCCTACCGGCTATCTCCACATTGGTGGCGCGCGCACCGCGCTGTACTGCTGGCTGGCCTCGCGTCATTCCGGCGGCCAGTTCGTCCTGCGCATCGAGGACACCGATCGCGAACGCAGCACCCAGGCCGCGATTGACGCGATCCTCGAGGCGATGGATTGGCTCGGACTGGGCTACGACGAAGGTCCGATCTACCAGACCGATCGCCTGGCGCGTTATCGCGAAGTGGCCGAGCAGATGGTTGCCGCCGGCACTGCCTATTACGCCTATGAAACCAAGGAAGAGCTCGAGGCGATGCGCGAGGCGGCCATGGCTGCCGGCGAGAAGCCGCGTTACAGCGGCCGCTATCGCGACGAGAAGGACGCAGCACTTGATGAGCAACGCCGCGACGACCCCAACCGCGTGATCCGCTTCCGCAATCCGCGCGAGGGCAGCGTGGTGTTCGACGATCTGGTCAAGGGCCGCATCGAGTGGCAGAACGCCGAGCTGGATGATCTGGTGATCTTCCGCAGCGACGGGTATCCGACCTACAACTTTGCCGTGGTGGTCGACGATCTCGACATGGGCATCACCGATGTCGTGCGCGGAGACGACCACGTCAACAATACGCCGCGCCAGATCAACATCTATCGCGCGCTGGGCGCGGAGCCGCCGCGCTTCGCCCACCTGCCGATGATCCTCGACGAGCAGGGCGCCAAGCTCAGCAAGCGTACCGGTGCCGCCGACGTCATGCAGTACCGCGACGCCGGCTATCTGCCGCACGCGCTGCTCAACTATCTCGCGCGCCTCGGCTGGTCGCATGGCGACCAGGAGATCTTCTCGATCGCCGAGCTCATCGAACTGTTCGACCTGAAGGACGTCAACGCCAAGGCCGCGCGTCTCGACATGGCCAAGCTCGGTTGGCTCAACCAGCAATACCTGAAAAGCGATGATCCCGATGCCGTTGCCAAACACCTTGTCTGGCATCTGCAGCAGGCCGGTCACGACCTCTCGCGCGGGCCGAAGCCGGCCGACATCGTGGTTGCGCTGCGCGAGCGCGTGCAGACGCTGAAGGAAATGGCGGAGAAGTCAGCGGTGTGGTTCGGGCCGCTGGAACACTACGACGAAGCCGCGGTCGCCAAGCATCTCAAGCCGGAAGCACGCCCGGCGCTGGAGGAGGCTCGTCGCCGCCTGGCTGCATTGACGGAGTGGACCACCGTATCCGTCGGAGAAGCGCTGCACCAGGTCGCCGAGGCCTGTGGTGTCGGCATGGGCAAGGTTGCGCAGCCGTTGCGCGTCGCGGTGACCGGCACCCAGGTCAGCCCGGACATCAGCCATACCGTCTATTTGTGCGGCCAGGCCGAGGCTTTGGCCCGCATCGACGCGGCGCTGGGGGAAATCCCGGAGGCTTGAGCCAGGGTCGGCTTGAGGGCAGCGCATTTCGGCCCCATCATTCCGCCATGGGCCGCCACGACCACCACGATCACCACGACTGCACCGATCCCTCGCATCATGTCGATGATGCCGGCAGTTTTGTCTCGGCTGTTCAGCACGCTTGCAACCAGCGCGGACTGCGGCTGACGCCGATCCGCGAACGCGTGCTGGCGCTGATCGCCGATGCCGGCCAACCGATCAAGGCCTACGACCTGCTCGACAAGGTGCGCGATGGCGATGGCCCGGGCTCCGCCGCGCCGCCGACCATCTATCGGGCGCTCGATTTCCTGCTCGCCAACGGCTTCATCCACAAGCTGGAATCGGTGAATGCTTTCGTCGCCTGCCATCATCCGAATTCGGCGCAGCATTCGGTGCCGTTCCTGATCTGTAGCCGCTGCCACAGCGCGGTCGAGCTGGAAGACCGGGCCATCGTCGAACTGCTTGACGGCAAGGCCCGCGAACTGGGGTTCAGTCCGCAGGCGCAAACGCTGGAAGTGCACGGCCTGTGCGCCGCCTGCAGCGGTCAGAAGTAGGCGCGGAAGTCGTACAGATCTTGCCCCGGCAATTTCTCGCGCCTCAGAACGCCTTGCTCAGTCCCAGATAGGCGCCGGCACGCGGTCCCCACTGCGGGGCGCCGACGCCGATGCCGGATCCATCGCGCAGCTGATAGCGCGCGTCCGCTGCATTGATCACGGCGAAGCGCGTGTTGATCTTGCCGATTCCCGGCAGGTTGAACATGCGCGCGACGGACAGGTTGAGCTGCCAGTATTCCGGCAAGTGCGCCGAGTTGGCGAACTCGTTGCGCAGGCCCGAGCCGTAGAGGAAATCCACTCCGAATTTGGTGCCGTTCCAGTTGTAGCTGATGCCGCCGGAGCCGGTCAGGCGCTGGTCGTGGTCGAGATGCACCCAATGTGAGGCGATGTAGTCGAGTTCGTCCTGCCCGAAGTTGTACTGGCCGGTGACGATCTCCTTGCCCATGGCGCGGCTCTGGGAGAGATTGAAGTAGCCGTTGAGATTGCCCTTGGCGTAGTTCGCAGTGAATTCATAGCCGCGGACACGGCCGTAGTTGTAGTTGAACGGGGAATAGACCAGTGCCGCACCGAATTGGCCTTCATCCATCAGATTGCGCACGCGGCGGTAATAGGCGTCGAGGCCGAACGTCCACGCATCGCCGAGTTTTTGGGTGACGCCAAGATCGTAATAGTGCGAGCGTTCCGAACGGACATTGGTGTTGGCGTTGGTCGGGAGCTGGTTGGTGGTGCCTTGGAACAATGCGATGTCGGTGGGCGAAATCAATTCGTCCGCAGGCGGGGTGAAATAACGCGCGTAACCGGCGTGCAAGGTGGTGCCGGTCGACGCCTTGTAGACGAAGCCGATGCGCGGGCTGGTCTGGCTTTCCTTGACGTAGGCGTTCACCTTGTCGGCGCGCACGCCGTAATTCAGCGTGAAGCGATCGGTGATGCTCCATTCGTCCTGCAAGTACACGCCATAAGTCCTGGCGTTGATGCGCGGCGCGTTGTCGACGATGGTGATCGGCGTCGTGCTGGTCTGGTTGCCATTGGCATCGGCAGGAAACACCAGTGAGGAATTGTTGCTGACCGGGCGCTCGCTGCTTGCATACAGCCCATAACGCAGCGTGTGGCGTCCGCCCGCCAACGGCGTCGACAGATCCGCCTGCAATGTGTTGGCGCGATTGCTGCGATGGATGGTTCCGGCCACGCCGTTGAAGACGAGGTCGCCGATCGGGTCGGGATGGTAGTCGACGCTGGTGTAACGCTGCCCCAGCGAGACCTGGTAGTCGGTGTCGCCGAAGCCGCCTTGCAGGGCGACGATCCCGAAGCGGTTGGTTTCGCGCTGGCGCTGGTCGAGCTTCGCGGAATCGGCCGTGGTTACGCCGGCGAGCGAATAATTCGGTGTCTGCCCGGGATTGTTCGGGATCTCGAAGCGGTTGTTGGCGACTCCGAACATGAAATTGATGCGGGCGTTCTCGTTGAGGAGGTAGGAGAGATAGCCGAAGCCTTTCAGCTGCTGGCTGTGGTCGTGGATGGCTTGGTACGACTTCGTCGGGTTCTCGATGCCAATGTTGTTCTTCTCATAATCGGCGGTGAGGAACCAGCTCCACTTGTTCGTGCTGCCGTGGAAGGAGAGTTCCGGATTGAAGGTGCCGTGCGAGCCGAGGGTCACGCCGGCTCGACCACCGAAATCGCCATCTCCGTCGCCATCCTCCTTGTCGTCATGATGGCGATGCGCGCCGCTTTCGGTGATGATCTCGACCACGCCTGCGGTGCGATAGCCGTATTGCGCCGGGAGCGCGCCGGTCAGCAACTGGACGCGTTCGATGATGTCGGGATCGATCATCTGGCCAAAACCGGAAATGCTCTCGGGCAGGGTCACGCCGTTGATCCGGTATTGCATGTCGCCATGATCGCCACGCACGTGCATTTCACCGTAGGAGTCCTGCACCACGCCCGGCGCCTGCAGCAGGATCTGGTTGACCGGTGTGTTGTCGCCGAGCGGCAGGCGGTCGATCGCCGCCGCGTCCATCACGTACTGGCTGGCGCCGATGCTGGTCGAGATCTGGTTGCGGGACTTGTCCAGCTTGGCGCTGACCTCCACCGAGCCCAAAACATTGGATGCCGGGACTTGTGCGCCTGTTGCGGCCTGCTGTGGATCAGTGGCGGTGGAGCCGGTTGCCTGCTGGGCCAGCGTAAGTGGGCTGGCGAGGGCCAAGGACAGGGCAAGAACGAGATGGCGGCGAACCGGGAAGCCGGGCATGGAGTAGCATTCACAGTAGGTAAGGTTGGAACGTTATATTGTTTCAAACATGAACCGCGCCATAGCCAGAATTCACGGGGACAGAAGCGGCTGGATCGACCGTATCGGTGCGACCGGCTCGTTCCTGTGCGCGATCCACTGCCTGGCTGCGCCGTTGGTCCTGGCGTTGATCCCGACGCTGGGCGCCGCGGCCTGGTTCGGGGACCGCATCGAAATCGGCTTCGTCCTGTTCGTTTCGGTGGTGGGCCTGCTCAGCACGCTGTCGTCGTGGCGGCGCCATCGCCGCCACCACATCCCCGCGACCATGGTGCTGGGCATCGCCGTCCTCTGGACCGGCATCCTGGTGCCGCGCATCCACCACCAGCTGACCTGGCACGTGCTGGCGATGGGAACGGGCGGCTTGCTGGTCGCCTCGGCGCACCTGGCCAACCTGCGCGCGAGCCGCCGTCACGACGCCGGCCTGTGCTGCGCGGCCGAAGCGCGCTAAAATCACCGGTCATTCCACACACGCCGCGGGCACGTCGAGTCTCCGGGCACCACAAAACGGGAGAAACACGATGGGCAAGGGCGACCGCAAGACCGCCAAGGGCAAGCGTTACAGCAGCAGCTACGGCAATGCCCGCAGCGCGAAGGCCGTCACCAAGAGCGCCGGCACCTCCGCCGCGCCGGTGGCGAAGAAGGCTGCCGCCAAGAAAGTGGTCGCGAAGAAGGCAGCCAAGTCGGCCTGATTCAGGCGACATGCTGCAGACACGAAGCCCCGCAGAGATGCGGGGTTTTGTTTTTTCCGCAAGGGTTCCTGCTTTGCCGGCATTCCGGCTCACTCGGACCTGAACGCGCCGCGGGTATCGTGTCAACACGCATGGCGAGCTGGCGTTGTATCCGACATCACGTCAAGCCAAGGAAATCCGGATGTCTTCACGCATTGCAGGTCTGCTGATCGTCGCCACTCTCACTTCGGTCGCGTCGGGCTGCGTCGAGGAGCGCCCGGTTTATCGTCATCCGCGTCCAGTGGTCGTGGAACGGCGGGCTCCGCCGCCGGAAGTGGTGGAAGTGATCGCTCCGCTGCCGCCACCGCCACGCATCGTGGAAGAACTGCCGCCGCCGCGCCCCGGCTTCATCTGGGCACGCGGATACTGGCATTGGGACGGTCGGCGCTATGTCGGCATGCCAGGTCACTGGGAGGCTGTCCGTCCCGGCTATCACTACGTGCATCCGCACTGGGAACAGCGCAATGACGGATGGCATCTCCGCGTAGGCGTGTGGGTGGGTGACTGAACTCAGCGCTTCGCGCCGTTCTCCACCGCCGTCCACACTCTCAGCAGGTTGCCGCCGAGGATCTTGCGGATGTCGCCATCGCGCAGCCCACGTGCTTGCAGGCCCGCGACCAGGTTCGGATAGTCGGCGACGCTTTGCAGTTGCACCGGCAGCGCACCATCCACGCCGTCGAAGTCGGAACCGATGCCGACATGGTCGATGCCGATCAGCTTGACCGCGTAGACGATCTGGTCGATGACCGCGGAAATATCAGTCTTGGGTACCGGATGTCCGCGATCCCAGCGCGCGGCGAATTCGGCCTCGTCCTCGATCGGCTTGCCTGCAACTTTGGCGGCGAGATTGCGCAAGCGCAGGTCTTCGCGTGCACGGAAGCTGTCCTGCATGTCGGCGGCGGCCTTGGGATTGACGAAGCCGCTGCCGAAGGTGATTTGCACCACGCCGCCTTTTGCGGCGATCGCCTTGGCTACCTCGTCACTGGCGTTGCGTTCGAAACCGGGGGTGAAATGGCGCATGCCGGAATGGCTGGCGATCACCGGTACGCGGCTCAGCTTGATCGCTTCCAGTGCCGATTCGTCGGAGAGATGCGAGACATCGACCATGATGCCGAGGCGATTCATTTCCTTCACCACGTCGCGCCCAAACGGGCTCAGGCCATGCCATTTGCGTTCAACGCCGTAGGAGGAATCGGCGATGCGGTTGGCGGCACTGTGGGCAAGGGTGATGTAACGCACGCCACGGTCGTAAAAGAATGCCAGGCGACGCAGATCGCTGCCGATCGGCGCGCCGTTTTCCATGCCGAAGGGCAGCAGCACGACGCCGGGCTTGCGACGGGCGAGATCGTGCGGCGAACGCATCAGCGCGAACTTGTCGGGATGGCGTTGCACCAAGGCTTCGATCGAGTCGATCATCGCGTTGGCGACCTGATAGGCCTTGTCTTGGGCGTCCTGCCCGGGCGAGGTGTAGATCGACATGAAGGCGACCTTGAGTCCGCCTTGCTGTGCCTTCGGCCAGTCGAATTCGCGATCGGTACGCCGGCCCAGGTCGCGCCAGGCATCCTGCAGCATCTCGGGGCCGTCGATGTGGGTGTCGACGATGATCGCGTCGTGTGCCAGCTTGCGCGCGGCGGGCGTGGCCTGCGCCAGGGCGAGTGCAGGCATTGCGGCGAGCAGGGCGGCGGCGAACAGGGAATGCAGAGACTTCATGGTGCGATCTCCATCAAGTTTGGAAAAAACGGTCAGGTGATTTGCTTGCCATTGCAATACACGGAGCGTGCAAGACGTCCGCCCAGCCAATAACAAAGCTCGGCCGGTTGCGCGACATTCCACAGCACGAAGTCGGCGCGTTGGCCGATGCGCAGCGTGCCGCGATCGTGCAGGGCGAGTGCGCGCGCCGCGTGCACGGTTGCACCGCGCAGGGCTTCTTCTGGCGTCATGCGGAAATGCATGGTGGCGAGTTGCATGGCCTGGCGCAGCGAACGCAGCGGCGAGGTGCCGGGATTGCAGTCGGTCGCGACCGCCATCGCCACGCTGTGCCGGCGCAGCAGGTCGAGTGGTGGCAGTTTGGTCTCGCGCAGGACATGGAAGGCGCCGGGCAACAACACCGCGACGGTTCCGGATTCCGCCATCGCGCGCACGCCGGCTTCGGACGTGTGTTCGATGTGGTCGGCGGAGAGGCCGGAGAATTCCGCAGCCAGCGCCGCGCCGCCGAGATCGCTCAATTGATCGGCGTGCAGCTTCACCGGGAGGCCCAATGCGCGCGCGGCCTCGAACACGCGCCGGGTCTGAGCCGGCGAGAAGCCGATACCTTCGCAGAAGGCGTCGACGGCGTCGATCAGCCCTTCCGCATGCAGGCGCGGCAGCCATTCGATCACCGCGTCGATGTAGTCGTCGGCGCGTCCGGTGTATTCCGGCGGCAAGGCGTGGGCGGCGAGGCAGGTCGTGCGCACGGTGATGCCGGTGCGTTCGCCGACTGCACGCGCAACTCGCAGCATCTTGCGTTCGTTGTCGAAGTCGAGGCCGTAGCCGGACTTGATTTCGAGCGTCGTCACGCCATCGGCGATCAGGTCGAGCACGCGTGGCAATGATGCCTGCAGCAATTCTTCTTCGCTGGCGGCGCGCACCGCGCGCACGCTGGACAGGATGCCGCCGCCGGCACGCGCGATGTCCTCGTAACTCGCGCCTTGCAGGCGCAACTCGAATTCATGGGCACGGTCGCCTGCGAAGACGACATGGGTGTGGCAGTCGATCAGTCCCGGGGTGATGAGGCCACTGACTTCGACAGGCATGGCGATGGTGGCGATGTCCTGCGGCATCCCCGTGCGTGGACCGACATAGGTGATGCGGCCGTCGCGCCAGGCCAACGCGCCGTCTTCGATCAGGCCGTAGCCTGTTCGTGTCTGATTGAAGCCGGCATCCAGCGTGGCCAGGGTCGGCCCGAGCAGGAGTCCGCTGTCGGGGGAAGGTTCAGCCATGGGAAGCGGCCGTGGGGGCGGGGGACGATTGTTGCAGCAATCGCAGCGCCAGCGCCTTGTAGACCGGCATCTTGCACACCAGCATCGATGTCGTGCGCGCAAAGAGCGCCACCGCGAGAATCGGCAGCAACATGTCGCTGCTGTCGGTCATCTCCATGGTGATGATGGCCGAGGTAAGTGGCGCCTGGGTCACGCCGGATAGATAGCCGCACATGCCCAGCAGCACGACGGCCGATGCGGGGGCTGCCGGGAACAATGGCGCCAGGTTCTGGCCGAGGCCCGCGCCAGCAGACAGTGCCGGGGAGAACAGGCCGCCGGGAATGCCGGCAAGGTAGGACACGAGATTGGCGAGCAGCTTGGCGATGCCGAAGCCCTGTCCGGGAATGTCCTGTTGCAACAACGCGCCTCGCGCCTGTGCGTAGCCGGTGCCGAAGACGCCATCGCCGAAGGCATATCCCAGCAACGACAATGCAATGCCGCAGGCAATCGCCAGCAGGACCGGGTGGCGCCGGCGCAACGGGCCGATCACCGGCATGTCGGGCGCAGTCAACGCAAGCAAGGCACGACTGAAGACACCCCCGGCAAGCCCGCACAGGATTCCGCAAACGGGAACCGCAAGCCAGCCGCTGCCGAAGGTGATGTGCGTCGAGACGTGGCCGAAGTAGACGTAATCCCCCAGAAGACCCAACGACACCACGCCACCGATGATGACGGCCGTCAGCAACGTGCCCGAGAAGCGATGCTCGAAGGCGCCGCCGAGTTCCTCGATGGCGAATACCACGCCCGCCAGTGGCGTGTTGAACGCTGCCGCGATCCCCGCTGCGCCGCCGGCCAGCAGGAAGCGTGCGCCTTGCTGCGGATCGGCGAATCCGAAACGCCGCCCGATCCAGTGCATCAGGCCGGCACCGATATGGACGGTTGGGCCTTCGCGGCCGATCGAAGCGCCGCCCAGCAATCCGGCCAGTGTCAGCCCCAATTTGGCGAAGGCGATCTTCGGGGAGAGTTGCGCTTCGCGCCATTCGACCGGTTGATCGAGCGCGGCGATGACCTGGGGAATGCCGCTGCCGCGCGTGGCTTGCATGCCGCGAGCGGTGAGCCACGACAGAACACCGAACATCAGGGGCGGCAACGCCAGCGATGCCAGCGGCCATTGGCGATGCAGCCACATGAAGCCCCGGAAGGCGGCGTCGCTGCCCTTGGCGAACAGGATCGAGGCCAGGGCAACCACGACCGCACCGCACCACAGCGCCATTCGCCGACGCCAACTCTCGGATGAAGCGAGCAGGATGGGAGCGTGCGAGTGCGGATCCATGACGCGCCATTCTCGCACGCGCGCGCAGGCATCCGGCACAATGACCAGATGGCGCACGCACCCCTCATGCAACGCACCCACGCCGGTTGGCAGACGCCGGGCATCGCCAATCTCCATTCACACGCCTTCCAGCGCGCGATGGCGGGGTTGAGCGAACGGCAAACCCATCCCGAGGATTCGTTCTGGACTTGGCGTGAAACGATGTATGCGCTGGCAGCGCGCTTCGATCCGGAGTCGCTGCATGCGGTGGCGTCGCAGTTGTATGCGGAGATGCTGGAAGCCGGCTACACCACCGTCTGCGAATTCCACTATCTGCATCATCAGCCCGATGGTCGTCCCTACGATGACGCTGCGGCGATGTCGCGGGCGTTGATCGAAGCGGCGCGTGAAACGGGGATCCGCCTGACCTTGTTGCCGGTGCTCTACATGACCGGCGGGTTCGATGGCCGACCGTTGTCGGAACGCCAGCGCCGTTTCGGCCATGAGGTTGATGCATATCTGCGCTTGATCGAAGTCCTGCGCAAGGAAGTGAACGAATCGCTGCGCGTCGGTTGCGCGCTGCACAGTCTTCGCGCAGTGCCGGAAGCAGCGATGCAGGAAGTGATTGCCGGATTGCCGCACGGTGCCCGCATCCATGTCCATATCGCCGAGCAGATCCCGGAAGTGGAGGAGTGCATGGCGTTGCGTGGAGCGCGCCCGGTACGCTGGTTGCTGGATCACGCCGATGTCGATGCACGCTGGACGCTGGTGCATGCAACCCATCTCGACGCCGGCGAAGTGCGCGATCTCGCCGCCTCCGGCGCGACCGCGGCGATCTGCACCACGACCGAGGGCAATCTCGGTGATGGGTTCTTCCCGTTTCGCGACTATCTCGACCACGGCGGTTGCTGGGGCATCGGTTCCGACTCGCACATCTCGGTGTCGCCGATCGAGGAGCTGCGCTGGCTGGAGTACGGCCAGCGCCTGCAGCGCCAGCGCCGCAACATCGCCACCACGCCGGAATCGCCCAGCGTTGGCGAGACCCTGCTGGCCGGCGTCGCTGCCAGCGCCGCGCAATCGACCGGCTTCGCGCAACAGGACAGGATGGTGCTGGATGCCGACGCGCCGATCCTGGCCGCTGCCACCGACGTTGACGTCGCCGATCGCTGGATCTTTTCGGGCAACCGGCCGGTGGTGAGAGGCGTCGAGGTGGCAGGTCGGGAGGTGGTTGCCGAAGGGCGGCACCTTGCCCACGAGGCCATCGAAGCACGCTACCGGCGGGCGCTGCCCCGGCTGTTGCAGTCGTAACCATGGTTGCAGTGCACAACGGAGGGTGCGAGAATCGCCGGATGCGCACCTGCACCGACGCCATCTACCTGTCTGCCGCAGCCATGGCCACCGGCATGACGTCGCGCGCGCGCCGACCGTACGAGCACTGACTCCGGCCGGTTCGAATCGCTGCGCGTGTGCAGCCAAGTGAAGCCCGGCCCAGCGCCGGGCTTTTTCGTTTTCCTCCCATCCCCTTCTTCCCCATTGAATCCACCGATGAAACATTTCCTCAATACCCAGGACTGGACCCGCGCCGAACTCGATGCGGTGCTCGCCGACGCTGCCCGTTACAAGCAGCACAAGTTCGGCGACGTGTTGAAAGGCCAGGGGGTGGCGCTGGTGTTCTTCAATCCTTCGTTGCGCACCCGCACCAGTTTCGAGCTGGGCACGTTCCAGTTGGGTGGCCATGCCGTGGTGCTGCAACCGGGCAAGGACGCCTGGCCGATCGAATTCGATCTGGGGACGGTGATGGACGGCGAGGCAGAGGAACACATCGCCGAAGTGGCGAAGGTGTTGTCGCGCTATGTCGACCTGATTGGCGTGCGTGCCTTCCCCAAGTTCATCGATTGGTCGGTCGATCGCCAGGATCGCGTGTTGAAGGGCTTCGCAAAGTATTCGACGGTACCGGTGATCAACATGGAAACGATCACCCATCCCTGCCAGGAACTGGCGCATGCGCTGGCGCTGCAGGAACACTTCGGCACCACGGATCTGCGTGGCAAGAAGTACGTGCTGACCTGGACCTATCATCCGAAGGCGCTGAACACCGCGGTCGCCAATTCCGCGCTGACCATCGCCACGCGCATGGGCATGGACGTGACCCTGCTGTGCCCGACGCCGGAATACGTGCTGGATGAGCGTTACATGGGCTGGGCGGCGCAGAACGTCGCCGAGAGCGGCGGTTCGCTCGCGATCAGCCACGACATCGACAGCGCCTACCGCGATGCCGACGTGGTCTATGCCAAGAGCTGGGGCGCGCTGCCGTACTTCGGCAACTGGGAGCAGGAAAAACCCATTCGCGACCAGTTCAAGCACTTCATCGTCGACGAACGCAAGATGGGCCTGACCAACAACGGCGTGTTCTCGCACTGCCTGCCGCTGCGCCGCAACGTCAAGGCCACCGATGGCGTGATGGATTCGCCCAACTGCATCGCCATCGACGAAGCCGAGAACCGCCTGCATGTGCAGAAGGCGGTGATGGCCGCGCTGGCCAGGCAATAACTCTCAATTTTCACGGATATTCCCAGATGACCGCTTCAGAATCGAAAGACATCGTCCTCGCCTTTTCCGGCGGACTCGACACCAGTTTTTGCGTGCCCTACCTGAAGGAACGCGGCTGGAACGTGCACACCGTCTTTGCCGATACCGGTGGCGTGGATGCGGACGAGCGTGCCTTCATCGAGGCGCGCGCGGCGGAACTCGGCGTGGCTTCGCACATCACCGTCGATGGCGGTCCGGCGATCTGGGACGGCTTCGTCAAGCCGTTCGTGTGGGCAGGCGAGGGCTACCAGGGTCAGTATCCGTTGCTGGTGTCTGACCGCTACCTGATCGTTGATGCCGCGCTGGCGCGCGCGCATGCGCTCGGCACGAATGCCATCGCGCATGGCTGCACCGGCATGGGCAATGACCAGGTGCGTTTCGACCTGGCGGTCAAGGCCAGCGGTGATTACCGCATCGTCGCGCCGATCCGTGAAATCCAGAAGGAACACACCCAGACCCGCGCCTATGAGCAGAAATATCTGGAAGAGCGTGGCTTCGGCGTGCGCGCCAAGCAGCAGCAGTACACCATCAACGAGAACCTGCTGGGCGTGACGCTGTCCGGCGGCGAGATTGATGCCTGGAAGGCGCCTGGCGAAGGCGCGCGTGGCTGGTGCAAGCCGCGTTCGGAATGGCCGGCACAGCCGCTGCGGGTCACGCTGAAGTTCATCGAAGGTGAAGCCGTCGCAATCGATGGCGAAGCGCTGCATGGCGCGCAATTGCTGGCGAAGCTCAACGCGCTGTTCGCGCCGTATGGTGTCGGTCGTGGCATGTACACCGGCGACACCACCATCGGGCTGAAGGGTCGCATCGTGTACGAAGCGCCGGGCCTCATCACATTGCTGGCCGCCCATCGCGCGCTGGAAGAAGCGGTGTTGTCCAAGCAGCAGAATCGTTTCAAGCCCGAGATCGCCCGCAAGTGGGTCGAGCTGGTCTACGAAGGCTTCTATTCCGATCCGCTCAAGGCCGATCTTGAAGACTTCCTCAAGTCGAGCCAGCGCAAGGTCAATGGTGAAGTGGTGGTGGAAACCTCCGGCGCGCGCGTCGATGCGGTGGAAGTGCGTTCGCCGCATATCCTCCACGCCAAGGGCGCGACCTATGCGCAGTCGGCCGACTGGGGCGTGGAAGAAGCGGAAGGCTTCATCAAGCTGTTCGGCATGAGCAGCACCCTGTGGGCCGAGGTCAACCAAGACGGCAATGACTGACCTGCTCGCCGCCACCCTGAAGCACCTCGCCGCACTGGTGTCGTTCGACACCCGCAATCCGCCGCGCGCGATCGCCATCGAGGACAGCATCTTCGGCTACCTGCGTGCGCAGTTGCCCGGCTTTGATGTCGAGGTGATCGACCACGGTGCCGGCGCAGTGTCGTTCTTCGCGGTGCGCGGCAAGCCGAAGTTCCTGTTCAACGTGCACCTCGACACGGTGCCGGATTCGCCGCACTGGAGCGCCGATCCCCATGTGTTGCGGGTGACGGAAGATCGTGCGATCGGCCTCGGTGCCTGCGACATCAAGGGCGCGGCTGCCGGTCTGGTTGCCGCCGCGAATGCGGGCGATGGGGATGCGGCGTTCCTTTTCACCACGGATGAGGAAGCGAACGACGCGCGTTGCATCGCCGCGTTCCTGCAACGCGACCACGGTTTCCGCGATGTCGTCGTGGCCGAACCGACCAAGGGCGCGGCCGTGCTGGCGCATCGTGGCATCAGTTCGGTGCGCATGCAGTTCCACGGCACGGCGGGACATGCCTCTGGCGCGCAGGCGATGCAGGCGAGCGCCTTGCACCAGGCGATTCGCTGGGGATCGCAGGCGCTCGATTTCGTGCAGTCACACGATTCCCAGGAATTCGGCGGGTTGCACGGGCTGCGCTTCAACATCGGGCGCGTCGAGGGCGGCATCAAGGCCAACGTGATCGCGCCCGAAGCGGAATTGCGTTTCGGCTTTCGCCCGCTGCCTTCGCAGGACATGGACGCACTGCACGCGCGGTTCCGTGGATTCGCGAATGCCGGCGTCGACTACGAGGAAACCTTCCTCGGTCCGTCGCTGCCGGGTGGCGCGGCGAATGCGGCGGAAGCACGCCGCCATGCTGCGCAGGCGTTCGCCGAATCGTTGCAATTGCCGATTGGCCCCGCCGTCGATTTCTGGACCGAGGCCTCGCTGTTCTCGCAGGCCGGCATGAACGCCATCGTCTACGGTCCCGGCGATATCGCCCAGGCGCACAGTGCCGACGAGTGGGTGTCGCTGCAGCAACTGTCCGATGTCACAACCCGTTACCACCAACTGATGGAGCAATGAAATGAACGCCATCGCCTTGCCTTCGACCGTCCTGCGTGGCGATCGGGGGGCTCTTCCGGAAGCATCCTGATCTTGCCCTGCTCACCATGACCGATCTGCGCACCACCATCGTCCGACTGTTGTCCAGCATGGGCAGCACCAAGGAAATCCAGCAGTACCTCAAGCGCTTCTCGCAACTCGACGCGGCGCGTTTCGCCGTGGTCAAGGTCGGCGGAGCGGTGTTGCGCGACGACCTCGAGGCACTCACTTCGTCACTGGCATTCCTGCAGCAGGTCGGCCTGACGCCGATCGTGGTGCACGGCGCCGGTCCGCAGCTTGACGCCGAGATGCAGGCCGCCGGCATCGAGAAGGTCACCATCGACGGGCTGCGCCATACTGATGCGCCGGTGCTGGCCGTCGTGCGCAAAGTGATGCGCCAGGAAAACCTCAAGCTGGTCGAGGCGCTGCAGGCCGAGGGCGTGCGTGCGACGTCGATCCAGTCGGGCATCTTCGAGACGGCATTCCTCGACCAGGCGCGTTACGGGCTGGTCGGCAAGGTCACGCACGTCGATACCGACGGCATCCTCGCCGCGATCAAGGTCGGTTCGATCCCGGTGATCGCGTCGCTGGGCGAAACCGCCGACGGCCAGATCGTCAATGTCAACGCCGACTGGGCCGCGAACGAGCTGATCAAGACGCTGCAGCCGTACAAGATCGTGTTCCTGACCGGGACCGGTGGCCTGCTCGACGGCAACGACCGCGTCATCGATTCGATCAACCTGTCGACCGAATACGAACACTTGCTGGCGCAGCCGTGGATTCACGGCGGAATGCGGGTGAAGATCGAACAGATCAAGGACTTGCTCGATGCGCTGCCGCTGTCGTCGTCGGTGTCGATCACGCGGCCGTCCGAACTGGCGAAGGAGTTGTTCACCCACAAGGGTTCGGGCACGCTGGTGCGTCGTGGCGAACGCGTGCTGCACGCGAATCGCTGGGACGAACTCGACCTGCCGCGCCTGCGCGAGCTGATCGATTCGGCGTTCGGTCGCAAGTTGCTTCCGGATTATTTCGAGCGCACAAAACTGCTGCGCGCCTATGTCAGCGAGAACTATCGCGCCGCGGTGATCCTCACCGACGATGGTGGCCGCCCCTATCTCGACAAGTTCGCGGTGCTCGATGACGCGCAGGGCGAGGGCCTCGGTCGCGCCGTGTGGCAGCAGATGCGCGCGGAAACGCCGGCGCTGTACTGGCGTTCGCGCCGCCACAATCCGATCAATGCCTTTTATGACTCGGAAGCCGACGGCAGCCTGAAGAACGGTGTGTGGAAGTGCTACTGGTACGGCGTGAACGACTTCACCACCATCCGCGAGTGCGTGGAGCAGGCGATGGCGCGTCCGGCGACGCTGGAAGAACCGGCATGACCAGGATCGGGCTCGTTGGCGCGCGCGGCCATGTCGGCGAGGAGATGATCCGACTGGTCGCCGCGCATCCGCATTTCGAACTCGGTTTCGTGTCGTCGCGCGAACGCGATGGTCAGCGCGTGGCTGATCACGTTTCCGGATTCGATGGCGATTTGCATTATCGCAATCTGTCGCACGAAGCCTTGCCGGGCGAGGACGTCGATGCCTATGTGCTGGCATTGCCCAATGGCAAGGCCGCGCAGTGCGTCGCAGAGATCGACACGCGTGGCGACGAGCCGGTGGTCATTGATCTCTCCGCCGACTATCGCTTCGACAATGGCTGGTTTTACGGCCTGCCGGAACTCACCCGTGACAGCTATGCGGGGCAGCGTCGCATCAGCAATCCCGGTTGCTATGCCACGGCAATGCAGCTGGCGATCGCGCCATTGCGCGAGCACCTGGTCGGCCCGGTGCAGTGCTTCGGTGTATCCGGCTATTCCGGCGCCGGCACCACGCCCAGCGACAAGAACGATCCGGCCAAGCTGCATGACAACCTGATGCCGTATGCGCTGGCCGGTCATCTGCACGAGCGCGAAGTGACGCGCCACTGCGCGACGGTCGAGTTCATGCCGCACGTGGCACCGCATTTTCGCGGACTGACCATTACCGCCAACCTGCATCTGGATCGTGCCTTCGGACGCGACGAGATGCTGGCGCTGTATCGCGATCGTTATGGCCACGAATCGCTGGTCGACGTCTTCGATGACGCGCCATGGGTCAGCCGCATCGCACACGCGCACGGCGTGCACGTAGGCGGTTTCACGCCTGCTGATGACGGCAAGCGCTGGGTGGTCGTGTCGACGCTCGACAACCTGCTCAAGGGTGCGGCGACGCAGGCCCTGCAGAATCTCAATCTCGCCTTCGGATTCGATGAGCTCGAGGGCATTCCCCATGAGGCGCGGACATGAGCGATCTTC
>JAFEBY010000023.1 GCA_018242465.1 Pseudomonadota bacterium
GAAGAAGGACTGCACGCATGAATGCCCTGAAAGCCATCGTCGGCAAGGAACTGCTCGATTTTTCCCGTGACCGCAAGACCATGCTGCTGACGTTGCTGATGACGCCGGTGCTGATGCTGTTGCTGATCTTCGGTCTCGGCACCTTCATGCAGCACAAGATGAAGGAACTCAACGACAAGCCGCTGGAAATTGCCATCGTCGGTGCGCAGCACGCGCCCAACCTGGTCAAGTGGCTGTCCGGCCACGGCATCACCGCCAAGAACGTCGCCGATCCCGATGCCGCCATCCGCAGCCAGAGCGAGGATGTCTACCTCCGCATCGGCGACACGTTCGAGGAACAGTGGCGCAAGGGCGAACCCGCACTCATCGAGGTGGTGAACGATTCCACCCGTCAGGACGCGCACATCCCGACCGAACGCGTCACCACATTGCTCAACCTCTACACCCAGCAGATGGGGGCGTTGCGCCTGCTCGCCCGCGGCATCAATCCCCAGGTTGCGGCCCCGGTCATGGTGGCGAACAAGGATCTGTCGACGCCGGAAGCGCGCCGTGGCCGGGTGATGTCGTTCCTGCCCTACCTGCTGATCCTCGGCGGCTTCCTTGGCGGCGCGGCGCTGGTGATCGACATGACCGCCGGCGAACGCGAACGCCAGTCGCTGGAACCGTTACTCACCAATCCGGTTGCGCGCAGCACCATGGTCAGCGGCAAGGTGATCGCGGCGGTGATGATCGGCATCGTCTCGGTGACGCTCACTTGCCTGTCATTCAAACTTGGCGCGCAACTCACGCCCGGCATCGGCAAGGCGATGGACATCAGCACGCCTGCGGTGTTGAAGCTGTTGCTGATCCTGTTGCCGCTGGTCGCGCTCGGCTGCAGCCTGCTGACCCTGATCGCCTCGGGTGCGAAGTCGGTAAAGGAAGCACAGAGCTTCATGTCGATCCTGATGCTGCTGCCAATGATCCCAACCATCTTCCTGATGGTGAACCCGGTGAAGAATGCGCTGTGGCAATTCGCGATCCCGTTCCTGGCGCAGAACCAGATCATCCTCAAGGTCCTGCGCAGCGAAGCCATCCAGCCGCTGGAATGGCTGGTGTATTTCGCCTCCGCGATCGCCGTCACCGCCCTGCTGTGGTGGTTGGCCGTGCGCCGCTACGGCCAGGAGAAACTCGCCGTCGCGTCCTGATCGCCACGCACGGCAGGCAACAAAAAAGCCCGGCGGATGCCGGGCTTTTTCTTGCGCGATGACTGGCTCATTCGCTCGGCTTGAACTGCATCGTGCGGCGGGTGGTCACCGGCGAACCGACCGGTTCGAAGCGCCACTTGCGCACGGCATTCAACGCTTCGCGATCGAACACGCGCGGCGGATTGGCCTCGACCACGCGCGCCGCACTGACCGAACCATCCGACGACACCGTGAACTCCACGGTCACGCTGCCGCTCTGGCCGCTGCGCATTGCTTCGACCGGGAAACGCGGGCTCGGCGTGCTGATCGCACGCAGTTCGCTGCTGGCACTGCGCACCGTTGCAGCGGCTGCACGCTGCTGCTGTTGCTGCTGTTCGGCAGCGCGATCCGCAGCAGCCTTGCGATCGGCTTCCGCTTTGCGATCCGCCTCGGCCTTGCGATCGGCTTCGGCCTTGCGATCGGCTTCGGCCTTGGCCGTGGCGTCCTGCTGCTGTTTCTGGGCCGCTTGCGTGACCTTGTCCTGCGCCTGCTTGGCCGCCAATTCCTTCGCCGCCTGTTCCTGCAGCTTCTTCTGGTCTTCCAGACGCTTCTTCTCGAGCTCGGCCTGCTTGGCTTGTTCCTGCGGCGTCAGTACCGGCGTGGCGCCGGAAGCGGCGGCGGCGGCCACGGCTTTCTCGCCATCGGCGATCGCGTTCTTCAGGCGCGGCAATGCCGGCGCTGCGGAATCGGCTTTCTCCAGCAAGGCATAGAGACGGTCGGCTTCGCTGAAGTCCTTGCGGGCGATGGCTTGCTCGGTGGCGATCGTCGTATATGGCTGGAGGTCGGTCAGCGCGCTGGCGACCGAGGGATCATTCGCCGACTTGTCGCGCAGCGCGAGGTAATACTCCATCGCGTTGTTGCCGGCAGGCGCATACAGGCGCTGTTCGCTCAGTGCCTTGGCGGCGGCATCGCGCAGCTGATCGGCCCCCATCGCGGCGACTGCCGAGGACACCGCCTGGGCGGGTGCCGCGGCCGGCGCGGCTGCCGGAGTTCCTGCCGCTGGCGTGGAATTCTCATCCTTCTTGCAGGCGGACATGCCCAGCGCAAGCGCGAGGGCAACGCCACCAACAAGTAGTGAGCGGGACAACAGGGTGGGCTCGGGCCTTGCGGCGGTGGTCGATTGCATGTGGATATCCCCGGACAGATGCGTAACCGAACGAATACAAGCGGCGTGCAGGGGCCTTGTCAACACCCCGATGTCCGGATATGTCGGACTCGTCACAGCGCAGGGGCTATTTGCCGATGCAGAAGCTCGTGAAAATGTGCCCGAGAAGATCGTCGGCAAGCAGGCGACCGGTGATCTCGCCGAGGGCATCGTGGCTCTGGCGGAGGTCTTCGGCAGCCAATTCCAGCTGCCCGTGGTCGAACGCCGACCCTGCCGCAGACAGGTGTTCGCGCGCCCGCTGCAGGGCTTCGACATGACGCGCGCGCGCGCTGAATGCGCCCTCACCGCCCTGGCGTCCGGCCAGCTGAACAAGTCGCGACCGCAACACATCCAGCCCTTCGCCTTTCCGCGCCGACACCACGATGGCATCGGCAGGCGCATTTGCCGTGTCAAACAGGTCGCTCTTGTTGTGGAGCCACAACACCTGCGGGACACCGGCCAACAGCGGCTGCAAGCGTTCGCGCTGATCACCGGCTTCGCGACCGTCAACCACAGCAATCGCCAGGTCGGCGCGTTCGAGTTCGGCGCGTGCACGACGCATCCCCTCGCGCTCGATCGCATCGCCGTCTTCGCGTTGACCGGCGGTATCGACCAGCGTCAGCTCGACGCCATCGACGCGGATGGTTTCGTGCAACAGGTCGCGGGTGGTACCGGGCACATCAGTCACGATGGCGCGATCGCTGCCGGCCAATGCGTTGAGCAATGAGCTCTTGCCGGCATTGGGCAGGCCAACCAACACTGCGTGCAAGCCATCGCGCAAACGCCGCCCCTGCTCTGCGGCGGCCAGCAGGCCATCCAGCTCGCGCATCGCGGCAGCGATACCGTCGCGCAAAGCATCGCCGCCCAGTGTTTCGATTGGCTCGTCGGCGAAATCGATCGCGGCTTCCATGTGCACGCGCACATGCAGCAATTGGGCCGCCAGCGCCTCGACGCGTATCGAGAACGCACCATCGAGTGAACGACGTGCAGCGCGTGCGGCCTGGAGATCGCGTGCGGCGATCAGGTCGGCGATCGCTTCCGCCTGCGTCAGGTCGAGTTTGCCGTTGTGGAAGGCGCGTTCGCTGAACTCGCCCGGCCGCGCGCGTTGCGCGCCCAACAACACCGCCGCATGCACCACCTGTTCCAACAACACGGGGCTGCCGTGCAACTGCAATTCCACCACGTCTTCGCCGGTGAAACTCGCCGGCGCGACGAAATGCAGTGCGATGCCATCGTCGATGAAGTCACCCGCCTCGGCACCATGCACCTGCACGCGAATCGCTTGGCGCGGCGCCAGTGTTTTCCCGCACAAGCGCGCGGCGATGTCATGCGCGTGCGTACCCGACAACCGCACGATGCCGACGCCGCCCTGTCCGGGGGCGCTGGCGATCGCGACGATGGTTTGGCTGGACGACCCCATTCGACTCTGATCCAACCCGAGTGAGCGCAGGACAAACAGGAACGCGTGAGTTTATTCGATCACTTCTTCTTGGCGTCGTGCGTGCCCGGCGATGCCTTGTCGGCGTACTTGCGCAACATGTAGGTCTGCTGGATCAGGCCGAGTGCGCCGTTCGCCACCTGGTACAGCACCAAGCCGGCGGGCAGGAAGGCCAGGACCACACCGAAGATCACCGGCATCGCCTTCATCATCTTCTGCTGCGTCGGATCCATGCCTGGCGCCGGCGGCGTCAGGTGCTGGGTGAAGAACATGATCGCGGCGTTGAGGATCGGCAGGATGAAATACGGATCGCGCGCGGTAAGGTCATGGATCCAGCCCATCCACGGCGCGTGCCGCAGTTCCACCGACTCCGACAGCACCCAGTACAGCGTCATGAAGATGATCGTCTGCGGAATCACCGGCAGGCAACCGCCGATCGGATTGATCTTCTCGGTCTTGTACAGCTCCATCATCGCCATCTGGAGCTTCTGCTTGTCGTCGCCGTAGCGTTCCTGCAGCGCCTTCATCCGCGGCTGCACGCGGCGCATCTGCGCGGTCGACTTGTACTGCGCATTCGAGAGCGGGAACAGCGCGAGCTTGAGCAGGAACACCAGGCCGATGATCGACCAGCCCCAGTTGCCGATCAGCGCGTGGATCTTCATCAACAGCCAGAACAGCCAGCTGCCGAGTACGGCGAAGATGCTGAAGCGGCTGTAGTCGATGACACGATCAAGCCCCGGCACGTTCAGCGCTTCCAGCGCCTTGACGTTCTTCGGTCCGACCCACAGGCGCGCAGTGCTCGTTGCCGTCTGGCCAGCCTGCAAGGTGAAGCCCGGGCCCATCGCCGCGATGCTGTCGGCGGGACCATTCTTGCTCAGAGAAAACTTCGCCTGTTGATCGGCTTCGGGGATCCACACGCTCAGGAAGTGATGCTGCGGCATCGCCAGCCAACCACCCGTGACCGTCTGGTCGACGCTGCCGCCATCCATGTAGTCCTTGAACGCGCGGCGATCGTAGTGCTTGCCGTCCGACCAGGTCGCGCCAACGAAGCTGTAGGACTCCGGATGCATCATCCCGGTCTGGAAGTTCGGCGGCACGCGCACCAGCTGGCGATAGACATAGCCTTGCCACGGCGTGGTTCCGCCATTGGTCACACTGTCGCGCACATCCACCGCGTAACTGCCGCGGGTGAAGCGCACGACGCGATGGATCACCACGCCATTGGCGCCGGTCCAGGTGAACGGAACATCCAGCGTCGCGGCACCGGCAGCCAGCTTGAACTGCGTGGCACCCCCATCGACGACGAAACCTGTGTGGTTCGGCGCGGGTGAACCGCCCTGCCCGTTCCAGCCGCTTTGCGCCTGGTAGTAGTCGGCGTTGTCGGCCGAGAACAGGCGCACCGGATCGCTGCCTCCCATGGTTTTGGGGTACTGCAACAGATCGACCTGGCGGAAGCTGCCGCCATCAAGCTGGACACGCAGGACATCCGTCTCGACTTGCACGGCGGCCTGCCCCGTAGTGGTCGCGGTGCTGGCGTGCGTGTTTGTCGGTGTCGCTGCGGGCGCAGCTGCCGTCGCGGATGCTGCCGTCGGCAATGCGCCCGGCACCACCTGCGGGACCACTTGCGCGGCGGGCGTCATTGGCGGCGGTGCCAACTTGGCGGCTTGTTCTTTGCCCCACTCCATCCACAACAGGACGGCCACCATCAGCCAGGCGAACAAAAGGAAGAGGCGGGTCTGCTGGTTCATGCGATCAGTCGGAATGGGATGCCGTGGTCCCGGCATCGGGAGAAGAAGGAGAGGCGTCGCGCGGCATTGTGCCGATGGCAGGTTGAACCGGCAATCTGGCGGCGCGCGCCAGCAATTCAAGCAAGGCCGCGCGCAGGGCCGGATTATCCGCCTGAGCCGCGGCCGGCTTGGCCACCGCAACATAGGTTCCTGGCGGGAGATGCGTCCGCTGGTCGCGGAAGGTTTCGCGCCAGACGCGCTTGATGCGGTTGCGTCCGACGGCATTGCCATCGACCTTGCGCGAGACCGCAAGACCCAGCCGTGCGCCGATCTCTGCAGCTGCTTCGCGTTTCACCGCAAGTTGCAACAAGGGCCCATGCAGGCGCCGGGCACCATCGAACGCGCACGAATAATCGGCCCGCGTTCGCACGCGAGCCGATTTGGAAAATTTCCGGGTATCCGCAAGGGACGGCATCAGTCCGTCCCGGTCAAAGCGCCGATCAGGCGCAGAGACGCTTGCGACCCTTGGCGCGGCGACGCGCCAGAATCTTGCGGCCATCGGCCGTCTTCATGCGCGCACGGAATCCGTGATCGCGCTTGCGCTTGAGGTTGCTGGGCTGGTAAGTGCGCTTGGTGGCCATGGTGTCGGCGCCATCGATATAAACGTGGAACCGGCAATTCTAGCGGCACCCATAACGACCTGTCAAACCGGGGCGAATCCGCAGATGCAGCCCCCGCGCCCCGATGATAGTCTGCGGGCTTGCCCTTACCCAGTCCGGATTCCCGCGCGTCGGGCCGAACGCACGCCCACGAGTCCGATGAACCTGTTGCCGCCGTCCGCCCTCCTGGAAGCCTGGCCCCGCTGCCTGGCCCAGCTCGAACACGAATTCCCGAGCGAGGACATCCACACCTGGCTGCGTCCGCTGCAGGCCGCGCCCCGCGATCACGTGTTGGTGCTGTATGCCCCCAACCCGTTCGTGGTCGATATCGTGCGCGACCGCTTCCTGCCGCGCATCCGCGAACTCCTGGACCACTATGCCGGCAGCCGCGACGTCGTGATCGAAATTGGTGCGCTCAAGCGCGCGTCCGACCCCGCCGCCGCACCGTCGTCGTCCGCAACAACAGGGCGTGCTGCCGAACCCGCCTTCCACGGCAATCTCGACAATCAATACATCTTCGAGAACTTTGTCGAGGGACGCAGCAACCAGCTGGCACGTGCCGCGGCCTGGCAAGCCTCGCAATCGCCGGGCGATCGCGCCCACAACCCATTGCTGCTGTACGGTGGCACGGGCTTGGGCAAGACCCATTTGATGTTCGCTGCCGGGAACGAATTGCTGGCGAAAAATCCGGCCGCCAAAGTGCTGTACCTGCGTTCCAAGGACTTTATGGACGGCTTCACCAAGGCGCTGTACGACCCCGCCGCCACCGGCGGCATGGACGCGTTCCGCAAGCAGTTCCAAGGCCTCGACGCGCTGCTGATCGATGACATCCAGTTCTTCGCCGGCAAGGACCGCACCCAGGAAGAGTTCTTCCACACCTTCAACGCATTGTTCGATGGCCGACAGCAGATCATCATGACCTGCGACCGCTACCCGCGCGAAGTCGACGGGCTCGAACCTCGATTGAAATCGCGACTGGGTTGGGGCCTGCCGGTGGCGATCGATCCGCCCGATTACGAAACCCGCGCCCAGATCGTGTTGTCGAAGGCACGCGAACGAGGGGTGCCGATCCCCGACGATGTCGCCAGCCTGCTCGCCAAGAAAATGCGCTCCTCGGTACGCGATCTCGAAGGTGCGCTCAACACCCTGATTGCTCGCGCCAATTTCACCGGGCGCCCGATCACCCTCGAATTCGCCCAGGAAACCCTGCGCGATGTCTTGCGTGACCACTCCGTTGGCATCAACCAGATCCAGAAGACGGTTGCCGACTATTACGGCCTGCAGGTCAAGGACTTGATCGGGCCCAAGAGAACGCGCTCATTGGCGCGCCCGCGCCAGATCGCAATGTCCTTGGCCAAGGAACTGACCGACCACAGCTTGCCGGAAATAGGCGATGCCTTCGGTGGCCGGGACCACACCACCGTACTCCATGCCTGCCGTCAGATTCGGACATTGCTCGAGACCGATGGCAAACTCCACGAGGATTGGGAGAAACTGTTGCGCAAACTCAGTGAATGAGTCCCTCGGAATCCTGTGGACAACGTCTGGACAATTTGGTCAACCCAAGTTGTCCACAGGTTGCCCCAGGACTTCAAGGGCACTTGTCCACGGCCTGTTAAAAACAAAATATCATTACAAATCAACACGTTGAACTGTTTTTCCACAGCCAGAAGCCGATACAACAACCACCATCGTTTTTGATTTATCCACTCATAAAAGCAGTGGATGGATCCCGAACCCGGAACTGCACCCATGCGCTTGACCCTGCAACGCGAAGCCCTGCTGAAACCCTTGGCGCAAGTGGTGAACGTGGTTGAACGTCGCCAGACCCTGCCCGTCCTGGCCAACCTGCTGGTCCAGGTCAAACACGGGGGACTCTCCCTGACCGGTACCGATCTCGAAGTCGAGATGGTGTCGCGTTCGGCACTGGATGAAGGCGCCGAAGACGGCGAGATCACCATTCCTGCACGCAAGTGGTTCGACATCGTTCGTGCCCTGCCTGATGGCAGCAAGGTGACGATGACCCAGTCTGGGGACAAGATGACTCTCCAGGCGGGGCGCAGCCGTTTCAGCCTGGCGACCTTGCCCGCCAATGATTTCCCCTCGATCGACGAGGTCGATGCCACCGAGCGTGTCGAGATCAGTGAATCCGCACTCAAGGAACTGATTGATCGCACCGCGTTTGCGATGGCTCAGCAGGATGTCCGCTATTACCTCAACGGTTTGCTGTTCGATCTCCGAGACGGCCTGCTGCGTTGTGTCGCCACCGACGGCCATCGCCTCGCGCTGTGCGAAGCCCAGCTCAATGGCGACAGTCGCTCCAAGCGCCAGATCATCGTGCCGCGCAAGGGCGTCCATGAATTGCAGCGCCTGCTCGAAGGCGGCGATCGCGTGCTGGAACTGGAGCTCGGCCGAAATCACCTGCGGGTCAAGCGCGACGACGTCACCTTCACCAGCAAGTTGATTGATGGCAAGTTCCCGGACTACGAAGCGGTGATCCCGATCGGTGCCGACAAGCTGGTGACGATGGATCGCGAGGAACTGCGTGCCGCCCTGCAACGCGTGGCCATCCTCTCCAACGAGAAATACCGTGGCGTGCGCCTGGAAGTGACCCCGGGCCAGCTGCATATCAGCTCGCACAACCCCGAACAGGAAGAAGCCCAGGAAGAAGTCGAGGCAGATACGCGCGTCGAGGGCGTGACGATTGGTTTCAACGTCACCTACCTGCTGGAAGCCTTGTCCTCCCTGCGTGACGAGAAAGTCGTGCTCGCCCTGCGCGATGCCAATTCTTCGGCATTGGTTCGCGAAGCCAGCAATGAACGGTGCCGCCACGTGGTGATGCCGCTGCGCCTGTAACGGATTCGCTGTGACCCAACCTGGTTCCACGTGGAACAGATGCAACGCCCGGCTTGGCCGGGCGTTGTTGCTTGCGTGGTCCAAGACATGAGGCTGGAACAACTCGATATCCACGACGTCCGCAGCATTCGGGAAACCCGACTGGAACCGGGCCCAAGTCTGAATTTGCTGCTCGGGGGCAATGGTGCCGGCAAGACCAGTGTGCTGGAGGCCCTGCACCTGCTGGCCTATGGGCGCAGTTTCCGTGGCCGAGTGCGAGACGGCCTGATCCGGACTGGAGCACCTGCGCTGCAGATCTTTGCCCGCTGGTCGGAACAGGAGGGGGTCCGGCGGCATCAGGTCGGTCTTCGCCATGCCGGAAGTGAGTGGCAGGGCCGCTTGGATGGCGGGGATGTTGCCCAGCTCAGTGAACTCTGTACCGCGTTGGCTGCCGTGACTTTCGAACCTGGTAGCCATGCCCTGCTTTCGGGGGGTGGAGAACCACGTCGGCGCCTGCTTGATTGGGGTTTGTTCCACGTGGAACCAGAGTTCCTGCCGGTGTGGCGACGCCATGCCCGTGCGCTCAAGCAACGGAATGCCCTTCTGAAGGCAGGTGGCGCCAACGCAGCACTGGATGCCTGGGACTCCGAACTGGCATCTGCGGGTGAGGCACTTGATCGTTATCGTCGAGCCTATGTCGAGGCGCTGGAGGCCAAGATCGAGCGCTGGGCATCCGAACTGATTCCTGAACTCGGGTCGGCCCAACACACCTACTTGGCGGGCTGGCGGCGCGAAGAGCTGTCTTTGGCGGATGCCCTGCTCGTCAATCGTGAACGCGACCGCCAACTGGGCCACACCTCCGCAGGCCCGCATCGCGCGGATCTGCTGTTGGGCTTTGCCGCACGTCCTGCCCGTGAATCGTTATCGCGCGGCCAAAGCAAGTTGGCCGCCCTCGCCCTGTTGCTCGCCCAAGCCGAGGATTTCCGTGCCCGCCGCGGGGAATGGCCATTGATCCTGCTGGATGATCTTGCATCCGAGCTTGATCGCGGGCATCGCCAAGCCCTGCTGACCGCCCTGGTGACCAGTGGTGCCCAGGTCTTCATCACCGGCACCGAGCTGGATGCACTCGAGCTTGAACCCGCCTGGTTGGCCACGATGTTCCACGTGGAACATGGGGTGATTCGGCCCGCTTGAAAGCACGGCTCCCTGCATCTGAATCGTGTGTTGGAAACGGCGCAAACCTCGGCAGGACAAGCCTTTCCGCTCGATCCCACACCCTGCGGATGGTATGATCGAAGCATCGAACGACCGGCGCTGACGGCCACCCACGAGCCGTTTCGCCCAGACATGGGACCTGCATGACGGATAGCACCGAGGGCGCCTCGAACGCCCCCCAGAA
>JAFEBY010000024.1 GCA_018242465.1 Pseudomonadota bacterium
ACCGCTTGAATAGGAACCGTCGCCCCTCAGTTCAATCCCGTATCCGGCGCCTGCGTGACCGGTAACGGCAATGCCACCGGCAGTGCTTGCCAGACTCGATCCGTAAACAAACACACCCCATCCAAAACCATCGGTCGAACCGTCGACCGTGATATCTCCGATGCCACTAACCAAGGAGGATCCTGTCAAGCCAACGCCGGTTGCATCGCCGGATGCGATGCCATTGATCATGATGTCACCGTCGCCACTGTCCACGCTGGAGTGATACAGGTCGACACCGCCGACCGAGCCCCCCGTACCCTGCAAGGAAATCGTTCCACCGCCACTGGTGACGCTGCTGTCTGCGATCCAGATACCGGAAGCATCCAGATCGTCGCCCACCAGACTGATGTCACCGCCGCCACTGGAAATCGTCGTGTTGGCATCGATCAGCACGCCATAGCCATAGGATCCGGAACTGGAGCCGGAAATCTGGATGGTGCCGCCATTGCTGAGGATGTTGCTTCCGCTTACTTGCACGCCTGCCAGACTGGATGTGCCTGTGCTGACTCCCTTGATATCCAGTTCGCCCGCACTTGTCAGAGTGGATTGGCGGATCAAGACGCCGTTCCGAGTTTGATCGGCATGGATGTCGATCTCGCCGCCAGTACTGGTGATCGAGGACGAGAGGACTTGCAGTCCGTACGTGCTGCCATCGGCATCCATCCACGTATCGCCTGCGCTGGTGAGGTTGGCCAGCCGAATGTAGATGCCGTTCAAGCTGTCCGTACCAAGCACGGTGATCTTGCCGGCGCTGCTGATGTTCGGACCACTGGCATCACCGGAAATCGAGACGCCGCCACCGGTACTGTTGTTGGCGGTCATCGTGATGTCACCACTGCTGGTGATGTCCAGACTGCCATAGAGGATGAGGCCATTGTCGCTGTGATCGGCATCGATCGCGAGGTCGCCACCACTGACGATTTTGACCGGACCCGAGAGATTGATGCCGTATGAGCTGTAGACGGCACTCAGTGTTGTCGTGCCGAGGCTGTGCAGATAGGTCCCGAAACTGGCGCTGATGGTGATGCCTCCGCCAAGGCTGTTGTCTGCCAACAGACTGAGGTTTCCATCACTGTCCAGGTTCACGCCATCGCCAACGGTGATGCCGGATGTGCTGCGGCTGGCATCCCAGCGCATGTCGCTGCCGCTGCTGAAACTTTCCGGGCCGGCCACCCGGATGCCACTGCCACTGTCCTGTGCGGTCAGGACGAGTACGCCATTGCCGCTGCTGATGGTTGCCCCGGTTGCGCCATAGATGGCAATGCCGCCGGTGCCGCTGTCATCGGCATTCAGGGTGAGGTCGCCATAGCTGCTGAGGCTGGTAGTCCCGGCAATGTAGACGCCGAAGTCGCTGCCATTGGCGTCGATGACCAAGCTGCCTGCAGGGTTGTCGAGCGCGCTGGAAACCAGCGAAACACCGCCGGTGCCGCCGGTGGCGTAGACATGCAGGTAATCGCCGCTCGCGCTGATGGCTGAATCCTGGAGAGAGACGCCACCGCCATCGTTTGCCTGGATCAACAGCGAGGCGCCGCTGGCGACGGTGGAAGTGTCGACCACAATGCCCGTGCTGCTGTTGTCGGCCAACAAGGTGATCGCGCCAGTGGTGCCTGCCCCACCGAGTTCCGAATTCGCAATCGAAATACCGGGCGCACTGTTGTTGGCATCGAACTTGATTTCGCCGCCGATGCCCGTGTCGAGGTAGACCCACTGGGCATCGATGCCGTTGAGGGAGCCAGATGCATCCAGGTGGATGTCGCCGTTGCCGGAATCGTCGATCCATGTCGAATAGAGGGTGATGCCATCGACATTGGCGGTGGCTTCGAAACCGCCTCCAAACGTGTTGATGTGCCCGGAGGTCAGGGAAACGGAGCCGCCCTGCATTTTGACCGTTCCACCGTCCATCGTGAAGTTGTCGAGTTGGATGTCCGATCCCGTTGCAACCAAGGACACCCCCCAACCAGCGCTCATGGTGAATCCACTACCGAAAATACCGTTCATCGCCTGCAAACTCAGGTAACCGGCACTGGGCGTCATCGACACTCCAGAGTCGATATGCACTGCCCCGCTGCCCGATGCGCTGAAAACAGAATTATTGGCATTCAGGTAAATGCCGGTGCCGTTGTTCAGTGACTGCGCAAGGGTTTGATCGACGAGCACGGCCCCCAGGCCATGCGCGCTTGCGCCGGCTGCCGTGGTCACCCAGACCTCGTTGCTGTCGATGAACCATGCGCCCGATGTCACATTGGTCGTCGCAGCCGCGAACAGGTAGGTGTACGCATCGGTCTGAACCGTGCCCCAGTCATTCAGGGCGGTGGTGTCGAACAGGCCGCTCAAGTTGACGGAATCGCCGTAGACAAAGACATGACCGCCGAAGCTGTACCGATTCAGGCTCGAGTTGTTGGGATCGATGGATTGCTGGCTGCCGCCCCTGGCATAGAGATTGCCGCTCACGTGGATATCGTGGCCGGTCACGTTGATCGTGCCGCCATTGCCGATACTGTTGGCCGGGAGGGGCGTCATCCCGCCATTGGCGGTCAGCGTGCCGGAAACCGTCACATCGGCGTAGTTTGATCCACCCAACGTGATCGAACCACCGTCGATGTCGCCATTGGCGGTCAAATTGCCGCTGACATCCAGGTTGTAATAGGCATAAAGGTCGATGCTGCCGCCATTCACGTCACCATTGGCAGTCATGTCACCGTGGACGTACATGTACATGGCGGACATGTTGATGGAACCACCATTGGCCGTGCCATCGGCATTCACGAACCAGGTGGCATCGATGTCGACGGTGGTGCCGCCCTGCACGTCCACCGTGCCGCCGCTGCCGTTCATCCCGCGCACATTGATGACCGGCTTGTATTCGGGATCCACGGGCGTGACGTTGCCGAGATCCACGACAGTGAGGTCACCCGTCAGGTTGACCTTGCCACCGTTGGTGGCGCCGTAGGCCGACAGCACCGCCTGCGAATACAGGATCCCCGGTCCGCCGAGCCACGGCAACTTGCCGCGATGCAGGAGAATGTAGGGTGCAGTGATGTTGATGGTGCCGCCATTGCCGGCGCCGGACTCCGAGAGGATCCAGTTGTAGTTCTCGACGTTGCGGCCGGATGTGATGTTGATTTGACCGGCATTGCCACTGAAGGAGCTGGCTTGCATCACCCCGGCGTTGTACACGAGATCCTGGACATTGATGGTGATCGTGCCACCATTGCCCGCGCCCGTCTGGGCGGTGGCGTCGATCCAGCCGAGCGAGTCATTGGCCACGCAGGAGCCACCCGGACCGACACAGACATGGGTGAACAACTGGAAGCCGCGGATATCGACTGTCCCGGCATTCTGGCCCGCCCCGTATGCATTCGCGCCGACGAAAGCGGCCACCCCGGAAATACCACCGATGTCCACGTTACCCATGCCGGCATCGAGCACGATCGAACCGGCACGCACGGTGGAGCTTGCCGTGCTGATCGTGCCGCCGATCCAAATGCGACCGCCATTGCTGGCCTCTGTGAACAGCGGCGTGCCGGCGGGTTGCGACGCACCATCGTCGGTCGTGGTGCGCAGTTCCACATGCCCGCCGGTTGAAGAGATCAATCCACTGTTCTCGATGCCGCCCAAGCAGGACGAAGTGGACATGCCGGCGGCACAGCCGTAGGGCGCGGTATAGCCGGGCCCGGTCAGGGTCACCGTGGTCAAGCCGTCATCGTAAAAATCCAGGTTGACGCCACGCGCCGCGCCAAACACCACGCTGCCACCGGGCGCCCGGAGGGTGGCCCCGGCCTGGTTCTCGATTCGGGCAGCCACCAGCGCGATGGTGCCACCGGCCGCAGCAGTCAACTGGCCCTGGTTGACGATCGGCGCGCCGGCGCGAATGGTTGGCGTGAAAATGTAATGCGGATCGGCCATTGCCGCGCCGGTGGTGAAATCCGTGTCGCTGATGTCGAGGGTCGAGGCCACCAAGCCACCGACATTGACCACCGAACTCTTGCCAAACAGGATCCCGGTCGGGTTGACGATGAAGACATTGCCGTTGGCGGTGATCGAGCCCTGGATATACGACGGCGTTGGGCCGTAGCCGAAGCCGATGACGCGATTGAGAGTGACGCTGTTGGCGTCAGGCTGGATGAAGTTGAGGGTGAACCCGGCATCGATGCTGAACGTCCCCCACTCGATGATCGCGCTGGGCGTGGTCTGCGTGATCGTCATGACGTTGTCGGTCGTGGGACCGGGATTCATGGTCACGCCGACGTCGAGATTCGAAGTGGCGGCGCCAGAGACCACATTGCCGGACTCAGGCAAGCATCCTCCGCATGCCGGCACCACGCCCGCGAAGGCAGCGGGCGATGCCAGCACGACGGCAAGCGCCAAGGCCAGGCGCTGACGCCGCAGCAAGCGACGACGCGACGATTTGCGGGATATGGAGGTCTTGTTCATTTCGTTACCCCTTCAAAACGCGATCTGGATGGCACCAATTCCCACGGAACACGGCCACAACCCACACTTTTTCAAAATGTCATCACTCACTGTCTCCAGCGGGAGGACCACTCAAAAGCCGCTGCAACCACCGGTGCGGTTGTTGCTGAAGCAATTCACCAGGTTCAATTTCTTGCGCACCTTCATCCAGTCGTTACCCAGCGGATCGCTGCCAGCCAGAGCGACGTCGGCCACCATGTCGGTCATCGGGCACATCCCGGATGCCTTGGCACTGGCCTCACTGCTGCTGGACGTGGAGCCATCCTCCATTTCGGCGAGGATATCCACGGGCCTGCCCGAATTCTCCGAACTCGAGACCGAGACCGGAGGTTGCTGGACATAGATGAACTGGTTCCCGTTTCCGACCATCGCCCCGCAAGCCCCGAGGTAGGCGCAACCGTACAGGTCCGGCAGCGGGCCGCTGCCCACGAGTCCGCCACGATCCTCACCCTCCCAGGTGCTGGCCCAGATACGCCAGGAACCTGACGAGGCAACCTGCAACACATGCCCGTTAGGATTGAGGAAGATGCCAGCGGCCACCAGGTCGATATTGGTGCCGTGCACGTCGGCACCCAGGGTCAGATTTCCTGACTGCGTCAGAACCAGCACATCCCCACTCCCTACAGTTGGCGGCCCGCTGGGGCCACCACTACCGCCACCGCCTGCCCAGATGCCGGACACGGACTGCGAGGTCATCGCACCACTGCTGGCATTGAACCCCAACACCGACACATTGCCGATCGCCAGCGCATCGACATCCTGATAATTGAAATCGCCGCCCGCACTGCCGGCCAGGGTATTGCCGGTGACATCATTGGCTGCCGTGTTCAGAAGCACATTGCCACTGGCGATCGCCAACAGGCTTTCTGCCGTGATCGCGCCAGCACTGGTCTGGGTGATGTCGCCGCCGGACAACAGCCCCAAGGTATGACCACTGACATCCAGCGCACCGGCCAGGTGAATGCCCGCCGACCCGCCCTGATTCTGCAAAGTCAAATTGCCGCCGAAGCTGATGTCGGACAAGACCTGGATCGCGCCCTGATGCAGGGAGCTGCCGAGCACCAGCCATGGCGTTGCGATGTGCGAGAACTCGATCTTGTCGAGCACGAAGCCATTGCCACTGCCCAGGTAAAGCGTGTCGGTGGCATCGAATGGCCGCAGGTTCACCGCCGTGGTGCTGGCGATCTGTCCACCCAGCACGATCGCATCGCTGCT
This sequence comes from Pseudomonadota bacterium, assembly GCA_018242465.1. GTDB lineage: Bacteria > Pseudomonadota > Gammaproteobacteria > Xanthomonadales > Xanthomonadaceae > Solilutibacter. The sequence goes on from JAFEBY010000024.1 coordinate 5,731, forward strand.
GCCGTCGTTGCCGGCACGTAACACCACCACCCCGGCACCACCATCGATGCTGGTGTCCGCATTGAGCAACAAGCCGGTTCCGGCGGCATCGCCCGCCACCGTCAGCACACCGCCGCCACTGGAAATCAACCTGCCGCTGTCGTTCAAATACACGCCGATACTGCCCGCGTTCGCACCGATGCCAAGCACATGAATATCACCACCGCCGCTGGACACTTGGGTACCCGTCCAGATCGTTACACCGCCCATGACAGTATTGGGGCCAGTGCTGTAGATGTATTGCCCGCCATAACCTGAGATGTCGATATCGCCACCATTGCTGGACACCATCGTGTTCAATTGCAGCCCGACGCCGGAATCGTCGCCCGAGCCGCTCAGCAGGATGTCCCCGCCATCGCTCAGCAGATTGCTTGTGGATACGGTCAGCCCGTACCAGCCACCCGTTCCGGTCATCTGGATGGCACCGCCATCACTCGACAGATCGGCATAGAAAAGGGTGACGCCTTGTAGTGTGCCGTCGCCCTGGACCACGATATC
>JAFEBY010000025.1 GCA_018242465.1 Pseudomonadota bacterium
AATACCTTGAAACTCCTTCCCGTTCGCGGGGAGGAGTTTTTTATTGCCTAGTCCTTGCCGGAGCCGTTGTCGTCGTTGTCGGACGCGGGGGCATTCCCGCCGGCGATGTCCGGTGACGTGCCGCCAGTGATGCTGTTGGGCACCCATGCCACGGCCGGCAGGTTGAGCGCGCGGTCGAGGATGGTCGGCATTAGCCCCGAGGGCAGCGAGCTCTCACTGTTCCACAGGATCACCAGGCCGAGGTCGCGATCGGGCAGCACCGCCATTGCGCCGCGATACCCCTGCACGGCGCCGCCGTGGAAAAACAGCGGGTGGCCGGCGTAACTCATCACGCGCCAGCCAAACCCGTAACCGGCTGACTCGAGGCGTTCATGGCGCCAGCCACTGCCGCGCAACTCGGTCGGCGTCGACACCTGCGCGGTGTGCAACTGATTGAGCACGTTGGCAGGCAAGACGTCGGGGCGATGGCCGCTCTGGGCGATCATCCACTGCGCCATGTCGCTGATGCTGGCGTTGACGCCGGCAGCGGGTGCCAGTTGGTAGAAATTCGGCTTGGGCATCAGCGCGCGCCAGCGACCGCCACCGCGCACGTGCGGCTTGGCCCAACGCGGACTCGACTCGATGCCCTTCAGGCCATAACTGGCATCGTTCATGCCGAGCGGCTTGAACAGGCGCGTCTGCACGGCATCGGAATAGAAATTGCCGGTGGCGGCGAACACCACGTCGCCGATCAGGCTGAAAGCAACGTTCTGGTAGGCATAGCACTGGCCGGGCATGCACTTCATCGGTGCCGATGCCAGCTTCTGCACTGCGCTCGGGTAATCGGCATTGCCTTCGATGTCACGGTCGTAGGCATTGTGGGTCAGGCCGACGCGATGGCTCATCAGGTCGGCGACAGTGACGCTCTGGGTCGCGGCTTCGGAAGGCAGGCGGAAGCTCGGTACGTAGCGCACCACCGCATTGTTCCAGGCCAGGCGGCCATCGTTGACCAGCAGGCCGGTGAGCGCGCTGGCGAATGACTTCGACAAGGATGCAAGGCGGAAGGCAGTGTGGGCATCGATGGGTTGCGGATGACTGACATCGGTCACGCCATACCCACGCTCCATCAACACCTGTCCGTTCTGGACGATGGCGACGGCGAGGCCGGGCACGCGTTCACCGGCGACCAGTGCACGCGCAATGCGATCGACTTCGCGCAGGTCTTCGGGAGACACTGAAGTGTTCGAAGCGCTCGTCGATGGCCGGGCTGCAGGACTCGTCGCCGGCAGTCCTTGCGCCGGATCCGGTCGCGCGGGGATCAGGGCGTTCTGGGCGCCCGCGGTCGTCGCGGCGAGCAACAGCGTCGGGATCAGGATGGACAGCATGGACTGGCGCATGCGGCGGATCCCGGGACGCGGATTGTTCACGGCAAAGCTTCCAAAGGGGTCGCTGGCAGTGTAGTCACGCTGTCTGCGAATTGCATGAACAGAGGGAGAAACACCGGATATCACCTTGATTCCAAAAGAGGGTGCTGGTCCGGCCAGCCCGTCAATCGTTGTCGCCCTTGTCGTTCGGACGCATCAGGAAATCGCGCAGGGCTTGGCGACCACTGGAATAACGGTGTGGATCGCGCTGGGCGCTGCAGCTGGCCGGATTGTTGGTGACGGCGATATCGACGCCACGACGGAAAGCCTGGTCGCAGCTTGCGGTCAGGCGTTCTTCGAGCACTTGGTAGCGCCACGAATTCACCGAGACCAGTTTGCCGGCCTGGTGCAGCCGGGCGATGCGGGCCCCCGTGGCGAAGGTGGCGTTCATCTCGACCGCCACGAGCTTGGGGTCGTGCTGCGCGATGACCCAGTCGATGTCGTTGTCGCTGGTGGCCTTGTACTGCAGGTAGACGTCTTTCGAAATCGCGCGTGCCGCGGCATATTTCGCCCGGTCACCCTGGGTTTGGAAATACACTTGGTCGAGCATGTTGGCGCGGATGGCCAGGGTGATGGCAGGTGCGATCACATCCATCGTCTTGAATTCGGGGTCAAGGAAGATGCGCTTTCCCTTGGCATGCGCCAACACGTCTTCGAAGCGTGGCAGCGGATCGCCCGCGCGCAGGCGGCATTGGCGGATCTGCACCGACGTCAGCGTGCGCGGTTCGCCATGGCAGTTGCTCTTGGTCGAAAGGTCGTCGTCGTGGTAGACGAACACATCGCCGTCGCGTGATGCATGCAGATCCATCTCCAGGATGTCGGCATTGCCGGCCGCCATGGTGGCATCGAACTGGCGCTGCACGTTCTGCAAGCCGAAGTAGCCGCCACGATGGGCGGCGACATAGGCGTGCCCCAGTGGCCTCAGCTTGATGTCGGGAGGCAGGTTGTCCGGCGTGCCGTACTTGGCATACGCGCCGACGGTGCCCAACAGCACCAGGGCGATCAGCAGGACTTTGGTTTTTGTCATGCGAGGTCAGAGCGGAAGCGGCCAAGATCGCATACTGAGGCCTGTGACCTTCAATTTCCTTGCAACCGTGTTAACGTCGCGCAACGTCGAAACGCGTTTGGCCAATGCCCGTCACAGAATCACAGCGCGTCCACCAGGGGGAATGGCCGGCGATGGCGCTGTCCTTCGTCTATTTTTTCTGCGTGCTTGCCGCCTATTACGTGATCCGACCTGTACGCGAACAGTTGGCGGCTGCCGTCGGTTCCACCCAGTTGCCCTGGTTCTTCGCCGCCACCTTTGCGGCCACGCTTGTCCTGACTCCGGTCTTCGCATGGCTGGTCGCGCATTGGCCGCGACGGGTCGTGGTCCCGGTGGTGTATCTGTTCTTCATGGTTTGCCTCGTCGCCTTCATCCCGTTGTTCGCCCGCGATGGGCTGATCTCGCCGCGCGCACTCGGCATCGTGTTCTTCGTCTGGGTCAGCGTGTTCAACCTGTTCGTCGTCTCGGTGTTCTGGAGCTTCATGGCCGACATCTGGGACGAAGGGCAAGCACGTCGCCTGTTCCCGCTGATCGGCGTTGCCGGCACCATCGGTGCAATTGCCGGCCCGGTGATCACCCGCGTGCTGGTCGATGTCATCGGCGTGGCGCCGCTTTTGGCAGTGTCCGCCGGCCTGCTCGGGATCGCGTTGTTGTGCGTATTGCTCCTCGGTCGCTGGTCACAGCGGCATGATTTCGGCAAGCAACAACACAACCAGCCCGTGGGTGGCGGCATCTTCGATGGATTGAAGCAGATCGTCGCCACACCGTTCATGCGCAACATGGCCATCCTGATGCTGTTGGGCGATGCCGTTGGCACCATCTGCTATGCACTGGTGACCGACTATTCCAAGGCGACGTTCCATGATGCGGTGGCGCGCACCCGCTTTGCGGCCGATCTCGACATGAGCACCAACTTGCTGATGATCCTGCTGCAAGTGACGGTGACGCGCATTCTGTTGCCCCGCGTGGGCGCTGGCGTGGTCATCGCGGTGTGGGCGGCCATCGGCATCGTGGTGTGCCTGGCGATGGCAATGTCGGGGAATCCCAATGTGCCGGTCTTCGCGATCAGTCAGGGACAGGCCTCGGCATGGATCGCGCAGATCCCCGACGTCCCCTTCCTTCGCAGCCTCATCGCCCAGCCGATCGAACTGCTGCCAACACTGTCGTGGGTGGTGCTGATGCTGCTGGTCACGCGTGCCACCGCCTACGGGATGATGCAGCCCGCGCGCGAGAGTCTGTACACCCTGGTACCGCGCAGTTGGCGCTACAAGGGCAAGAACGCGGTGGATACCGCAGTCTGGCGCGCCGGCGACGTCGCCAGCGCATTGCTGGTCAATGCATTGAAATCGATCGGCGCCGCAGGGACAATCTTTGGCCTGACCGGTGCGGCGGCGATCGCCGTCTCGGGATGGATCGGCTGGCGTACAGCCGCGCAGGCGCAGGATGCACGTGATGCAGCAAGAACCGACTGAACCGGACATCCCGGAAGAAGATCCTCCGCTCGATCCCGCGACCATCCTGCGCCAACGCCGCTGGTTGCGGCGCGCGTCGTTGGCGATCACGGTGGTCCTCGTTGTCTGCGGTCTCTACGCTTGGTTGTGGGAGCCGCGCCAGCTTGTCGAGCGCGATTACACCCTGCGGCTGGCAAATTGGCCTGCGCAATGCGACGGCCTGCGCATCGACCAGGTCACCGATCTCCATACCGGGTCATGGATGAACGGCATCGACAATGTCGATCGCATTGTCGCCAAGCTCTCCGCCAGTGATTCTGACGTCGTGGTGTTCACTGGCGACTACGTGATCCTCAGCGTGGTGCTTGGGAAACACGTCGATCCCGCGACGATCGCCAATCATCTGGCGCCATTGACGCAGAAGAAGGTGGTCTATGCCGTGCTCGGCAACCATGACTGGTGGGATGGCGGGCCGCGAGTTGCACGCGAGTTCGAACGCGTCGGCATCCATGTGCTGGAAAACGAATCGACCCGCGTCGGCGTTCGCGATTGTGGTTTCAACCTGGTCGGTGTCGATGACCTCACCGCCGGCAAGCCGCAACCATTGGCAGCCTATGCGCGTATCGATCCGGGGTTGCCGACCGTCGCGCTCGAGCACGAGCCCGAGATGTTCCTGAAGTTGCCGGCCTACACCTCACTGGTGCTGGCGGGGCATACGCATGGCGGGCAAGTGAATCCGTTCGGGCTGCGTACCCCCTCGAAGTTCCGCGCGCGTTCCGCAGCGCTGAGTGGCGAGTACCACGTCGGTGATCGCACGCTGTTCGTGTCGCCTGGCATCGGCACCAGCTGGCTGCCGTTGCGGATGGGGCGATATCCGGAGATTTCGCGGCTGACGCTGCGCAGCGATCGTTAGCACGAGCTGGTTTGGTGGGGCTTGCTGAAAAGCATCGCCCGGCTGTGCGCCTATTGCGGTTGTCTGCAGCCGCCGACACGCCGTGAATACATCCATGCTGCGTACGGTCGGCTCTGCAGACGAACCGCATAGGCGCCGCCGGTGGAGGCTTTCAAGCCTTTGAAAAGCGAAAAGCAACAGCGTGCGAGCTGTTGCTCTCATGCTCCCAAGAAAGCCACAACACGCGCGCGGAAGTGGGTGCGCCAGTCCGGTGCGCGGGCGTGACGCGCCATGGATGGCGCGTCCGAGCCTACATGGACGTATTCACGGCGTCCCGCGCAACGGAGCTGGTCACCCACGCACCAGCGCGAGCTAGGCAACCGCCCGCGCCAACTGCTGCTCGCGCGCAACCAGATCGCGGTAACCGGCGGAACGCAGTTCTTCCGGATCGAAGTCGTCGACCATGATGGTGTCGAGCGTCATTGTCCGCAGCTCGCGCAACTGGTCGGCTTCCTCGGACGTGATCCAGCCTTCGCGCACGCCTTCGACCAGTTGATCCTCGAACTCCAGCGCCTCGATGTCGCTGTTCTTCAGCGCCTTCATGAACTTGCGCTCGACCGGTTCTGCCATCACGAACTTCGGCAGGTAGCTGATGATGCGGCCGGCCGGATTGTTTTCGCCGGGTGTGGTGAACACGCCTTCGGCCAGGCGATCGCGTGCATCCGACGGCGTCATCAGCAGGCTCGCCACCTTGTGGCCGAGGCGATCGCTCGGCGCCTGTGCGCGGCGTCCCCACGGGAAGATGATCGGCCACAGCAGCCACGCCACCGGGCGCACCGGGAAATTGCGCAGTGCGCCGGACAGCGCGGTTTCGATCTTGTTGACCGCGTCGTGGATGGCCCAGGCCAGCAGCGGCTGGTCGCTGGCGGGACGGCCTTCGTCCTCGTAGCGCTTGAGCATGCTGCTGGCGATGTAGAGCTCGCTCAGCACGTCACCGAGGCGACCCGACAGCGATTCCTTGAACTTCAGCTTGCCGCCCAGCATCAGCATCGAGACGTCGGCCATCACCGCGAGATTGGCGGAGTAGCGATTCATCTTGCGGTAGTAGCGGCGGGTGTAATCGTCGCCCGGCGCCTTGCCGAACTGCGACCACGTCAGGCCGAACCACAGGCTGCGCACGGCGTTGGAGATCGCTGCGCCGATGTGTCCGAACAGCGCACCGTCGAAAGCGCTGATGCGCGCGTTGGCATCGGCGATCTGGGTCGCCTTCATTTCCTTCATCACCCACGGATGGCAGAGGATCGCGCCTTGCCCGAAGATCATCAGCGAGCGCGTCATGATGTTGGCGCCTTCCACGGTGATCGCCACCGGCGATGCCTGCCAGGCGCGGCCAGCGAAATTGCGCGGGCCAAGGATGATGCCCTTGCCGCCGATGACGTCCATCACGTCCTTGGCGACTTCGCGGCCCATCGTGGTGCAGTGGTACTTGGAGATCGTCGAAGGCACCGCCGGGTTCTCGCCGCGCGCGACGGCTGCAGCGGTGGCCTGCGACAGCGCGCTGATCGCGTAGGCGTGGCCGCCCATGCGCGCGAGTGCTTCCTCGACGCCTTCGAAGCGGCCGATCGACAGGCCGAACTGCTTGCGGATGCGCGCATAGCTGCCGGTGACGACCGCGCCCATCTTGGCGCCACCGCTGGCGGTGGAGGGCAGGGTGATGGAGCGGCCGATCGACAGGCATTCCATCAACATGCGCCAGCCCTGGCCGGCGTAGTCTTCACCGCCGATCAACTGCGACAGCGGCACGACCACGTCCTTGCCGCGGATCGGGCCGTTCTGGAACGGCGAGTTGAGCGGGAAGTGGCGACGGCCGATGTCCAAGCCTTCCGAATCACGCGGCACCAGCGCCAGCGAGATGCCGATGTCCTTCTTGTCGCCAAGCAAACCATCGGGGTCGTACATGCGGAAGGCCACGCCGATCAGGGTCGCCACCGGCGCCAGCGTGATGTAGCGCTTATTGAGCGTCAGGCGCACGCCCAGCACCTTGGCGCCGTTCCATTCGCCGCTGCAGACGATGCCGTAGTCGGGAATCGATGTGGCATCGGAGCCGGCGAACGGGCCGGTCAGCGCGAAGCACGGCACTTCGCGGCCGTCGGCCAGGCGCGGCAAGTAGTGCGCCTTCTGCTCGTCGGTGCCGTAGTGCATCAGCAATTCCGCCGGGCCCAGCGAATTCGGCACGCCCACCGTCGAACTCACCACCGACGAGATCGATGCCAGCTTCTGGATCACCTTGTGGTTCATCAGCGCCGAGAACCCGAGGCCGCCGTATTCCTTCGGGATGTTGAGGCCGAAGAACTTGTTGCGCTTGACGTACTCCCACATCTGCGGCGGCAGGTCGGCGCGGACATGGTCGATTTCCCAGTTGTCGGTCATGCGGCACAGCTCTTCGCACGGACCATCCAGGAAGGCTTGTTCTTCGGCCGTCAGTTCCGGCTTCGGCAACTTCAGCAACTGCGACCAGTCGGGCATGCCGGAGAACAGCTGGCCTTCGAAGCCGACCGTGCCCGCTTCCAGTGCGGTGCGTTCGGTGTCGGACAACGGTGGCAGGATGCGCGTGTAGAACTTGAGCAGTGGCGCTGTCACCAGCGACTTGCGGATGCCCGGCACCAGCAACGGGATCGCCGCGATTACGGCCAGCCCCATCAGCGCGATGGTGAGCGTCGTATTACCGCTGAGGAACCAGGCAACCAGCAGGAATGCCGCCGTCAATGCCAACCACAGCGCAAGGCTCCAGCGGTGATAGGCCACGATGCCGGTTGCGATCACGATAGCGAGGATGGGGAGAACGATGCTCATTGCAGCTCCGCTGGAATTCAAACAATTGAATGAATGAACATGAGCGTATACCAAGCCCACACTCTTTTCCATACTTAGACGTATTGAGTAAATTTCGCATTCGTCAAGTTGCAGTGCAGCACCATACGCACTTTGACTGAACCGTACGGTAGTGCTTACACTGGGTCATGACAAACCAGATCGCATCGATTTCCGGCAAGGCGGATCGCGCCGGCCGGCTCAGCGCCGACGATTGGTCGGCCGCGGCCCTCCAGCAGATCGGAGAACAAGGGGTCCCGGCGTTGGCGGTCGAGCCGCTGGCCCGCCGGCTTGGCGTGACCAAGGGCAGCTTCTACTGGCACTTCCCGACCCGCGACGCCCTGTTGCAAGCCGCGCTCGATCGCTGGGAACAGTACGAACAGGCGCATGTGTTCGATCGCCTCGAATCGATCGGCGATCCGCGCGCGCGCCTCGAACAGCTGTTCCAGCTGGTTGCACACGATGACGTCTCGCATGTCATCTATGGCCAGCTGTTGCGGGCGATGGACAACCCCATCGTGCTGCCGGCCGTCACGCGCATTTCGCGTCGCCGCCTGGAATGGGTCACCGATTCGTTCCGCCGCGCCGGCTTCGATACCGATGCCGCGCGCTATCGCGCCCGGCTGGTGTATTCGGCCTATATCGGGTTCCTGCAACTCAACCTGCAGTTGCCGCAGGATCGGCCACCGAAAGAAGAATATGAAGCGTATGTCGCCCACATGATGGCGACGCTGATTCCAAAACAGGGTTGAGGCAATCATGAGCGGACACGAACAGAAGGCGTCGAACCTCGATGCATTGAACCAGTGGGTGCTGGAAGTCGCGCAGCTCACCAAGCCAGACCGCATCCAGTGGTGCGACGGCAGCGATGCCGAGAACGACGCATTGATCGCGCAGATGCTGGCTGATGGCACACTGATCAAGTTGAACGAACAGACGCATCCCAACAGCTATCTGCATCGCTCGCACCCTGACGACGTCGCCCGTGTCGAACATCTCACCTTCGTGTGCACCAGCGAGCGCGACGATGTCGGCCCCAACAACCATTGGATGGCTCCCGATCAGGCGCGCGAAAAAATGAAATCGCTGTTCGACGGCTGCATGCGGGGGCGCACCCTGTACGTTGTGCCGTATTGCATGGGGCCGATCGACTCGCCACTGTCGCGTTGCGGCGTTGAGATCACCGATTCGCCCTACGTGGTCGCCAACATGCGCATCATGACGCGCATGGGCGCAGCGGCGCTGGCGCGCATCGAGCGCGAAGGGACGTTCGTGAAAGGGCTGCACTCCACCGGCGAGCTCGACCCCGATCGCCGCTTCATCATGCATTTCCCGGAGGACCTGGAAATCCAGTCCTTTGGCTCCGGTTACGGCGGCAATGCCCTGCTCGGCAAGAAATGCCACGCGCTGCGCATCGCCTCGCACCAGGCGCGCAAGGAAGGCTGGCTGGCCGAACATATGCTGATCCTCGGCATCGAGAATCCCAGGGGCGAGACGCACTACATCGCCGCGGCATTCCCCAGCGCCTGCGGCAAGACCAATCTGGCGATGCTGATTCCGCCGGAAGGCTATCGCAAGGATGGCTGGAAGATCACCACGATCGGCGATGACATCTGCTGGATGCGTCCCGGAAAAGATGGCCGCCTCTACGCCATCAATCCGGAAGCGGGGTTCTTCGGCGTCGCGCCGGGCACGTCGGAGAAGTCGAATCCGAATGCGCTGGCATCGATCCAGCAGAACACCATCTTCACCAATGTCGCCGTCACCGCTGACAACCAGCCATGGTGGGAAGGCTTGGACAAGCGCGTGCCTGTCACCGACTGGAAGGGCAATGCCTACGACGCGACCGCGACACACCCAGCGGCGCATCCCAATTCACGTTTCACGGTGAGTGCGAAGGAATGTCCGTCGTATTCGCCGCATGCGGAAGACGCCCAAGGTGTGCCGATCTCGGCGATCGTGTTCGGCGGCCGCCGTGCGTCACTGGTGCCGCTGGTGTTCGAAGCACGCGACTGGACGCATGGCGTCCTGGTCGGTGCCGCGATGGGGTCGGAGACGACGGCCGCCGCGACCGGCGCGGTTGGCGTGATGCGACGCGACCCGATGGCGATGAAGCCGTTCTGCGGCTACAACTTTGCCGACTACTTCAACCACTGGCTGTCGTTCGACACGCCGGGCTCGAAGCTGCCGAAAATCTTCCACGTCAACTGGTTCCGCAAGGGCGAGGGTGGCGATTTCCTGTGGCCCGGGTTCGGCGACAACATGCGCGTGCTCGAGTGGATGCTCAAGCGTGTCGATGGCAGTGCCAGCGCAGTTGAGACACCGATCGGCAACCTGCCGGACCCCGCCGACATCAATCTGGATGGCGTCGAGTTGACCACCGAGGCACGCGAAAAACTGTTCGGCTACGACCGTGCCAGCTGGGCATCGGAATTCGAGCACATCGGCGAGTACTTGCAGGAGTACGGGGCCCGAATGCCGGATGCCTTGCCGGAAGAACAGCAACGTATCCTCGGCTCCCTTTCGTGAAGCGGCCACCGGCAGGCTGACACATCCGGTTGATGCAATGGAAAGACCCGGCGGAAGTGGCCGGGTCTTTTTTATTTGGCCTTCCTTGACACTCCTGTCTCGCGATACTGCGGGCATTTGCACACACCTGTTCCATCGGTTGACAAGTCTGGCGATTTCCGGAGTTCGGTTTATCACTGGGAAATGTAGGTGCACGGGTGCTGAACAAAATTGCTCAATCCAAAGATGAATGGCCACCAAGGATTTTGTTAAGTAATCGTTTATGGAAGATGACCCGGTCGGGTTGCCCTGATGGATGGGGTGCCTGTGTCTTCACTCACTCCACGGGACTTCTTCAATGGCATCCAATTCAATCCGGTTCGGATTCAAGCGCAGTGTGTTGACCGTCGCGCTCGGTCTCTGCTTTGCAGGCGGGGCCCATGCCCAAGCCACCAGCGGTTCCATCTACGGGACGGTACCTGCCGGCGCGACCGTCACGATCAAGAACGATGCGGGGTTCACCCGCACCATGACCGCCGATTCGCAAGGCCGATACACGGCAAGTTCATTGCCGGTTGGCTCGTATACCGTCACCTCGGGCAACAGCACGCGAGAAGTCGTCGTGACACCTGGCGCCGGTGCCAATGTGTCGTTTGTTGCTGCCAAAGCCAGTGAGGCCAATACCCTCGGCACCATCACAGTCACTGCCCGTGGCGCGCCTGCCATTGATGTGACCCAGACCGATACCCGCACTGTCGTGACGGCTGCACAGTTGAAGCGCCTGCCGATCGCCCGTTCGGCGGAAGCCATCGCCCTGCTGTCGCCAGGCGCAGTTGGCGGGAATGGCACCTTCTTTGGTGGTGAAGTGTCGTTTGGCGGTTCCAGCGTTGCCGAGAATGCGTATTACCTCAATGGGTATTTCAGCGGCAATCCGATTACCAACGTGGGCGGCTTTCAGTTGCCCTATGGTTCGATCGAACAGCAGGAAACCTATACCGGCGGGTACGGCGCCAAGTACGGCCGTTCTGACGGCGGCGTGATCAGCCAGGTGGGCAAGAGCGGCTCGAACACATTCCATTTCGGCGGGCAGTTCGTCTATGGACCGAAGTCGCTGCTGGAAACGGACCCCGATACCTACTACAACCCGCCTGCGTTGCCCGCGGACACTCCATACGGCTCATGGTCATACCTGCATCCCGCGCGCGTGGGTCAGATGTACAGTTCTGGCAAGAACAACCTGTCGTGGGGCAATACTTACTCAGGTTATGTCAGTGGCCCGCTGGTCAAGGACAAGCTCTTTGCTTTCCTGTCCTACGAGACCACGCTTTCTCACGCCACTACCGCTCCCGTCACGCCCTTGGCTGCCCCCAGCCAATTGGGGACGAAGTCGTCCTCACGCGACCCGAAGATGTACCTCAAGATCAACTGGAACATCAACGACAAGAACCTGCTCGAATACACCTTTGTCGGCGAGAAGTATCGCCAAAGTGGTGATACCTACAACTACGACTGGAACAGCAAGAGTTTCCTGGGCAAGAGCATTCCCGACACCAGCGTGCAGGAAGACAATCGCTTCCATATCGTCAAGTACACCGGTTACCTGTCTGACAACCTGACGTTGACCGCGCTCTATGGCAGGTCGACCAAGACCTACAACACCGATCCGTACCTGACCGGTCTGCCGCTCATCAATGCCGGCGATGGCGACCAGGATCCCGCCATCACCGGCGGTGCAACCCTGACCAACCTTCAGCAAACCCAGAATGCGGTCAAGAACACCAAGGACGCCACCGATGGCTATCGCATCGAGCTGGAATACGTACTGGGTCGCCACACCCTGAGCGCGGGCATCGACAACACCAACCTGAAGGGCGAGAACGAAGGCCAAAGCCAGGTTGCGGATGTCTGGACCTACAGCTATACCGGCGACAACGTGACGCCTGTCAACGCTGGCCTGGGTGTCGGGCCCTCGACCAATCCCGGTGGTTACTACGTCAGTCGCGACCAGTATTTCGACACCACCACCATGAAGCTGAAGCAACAGGCGTGGTATCTGGAAGATCGCTGGCAGGTGACCGACAGGTTGCTGCTGTCGATCGGGATCCGCAATGACAAGTTCCAGAACTTCAGCGATGCTGGCGTGCGCTTCGTCGACAGCAAGGCCCAGTGGGAACCGCGTTTGGGCTTCAGCTGGGATACGTTCGGCGATTCCACGTTCAAGGTGTTCGGCAATGCAGGGCGCTATTTCCTCGCCATGCCGAATGCCGTGGCAATCCGTGGCGTGGGCAGGTCGACCTACACCAACGAATACTTTACTTACACCGGCATCGACGCCAATGGTGTTCCTACGGGCTTGACCCCGATCCAGAACCTGGCGGGTACCGGCCCCGCGGGTCCGGTGTCGTCCGATGGCGAAACCGGCGCGCCAAAGGATCCGCTGGCCTATGTGCCCAAGGACATCAAATCCGAATATCAGGATGAGTTCGTGCTCGGTTTCCAGGCAAATCTGACCAAGGCTTGGACCATTGGCGCCAAGCTGACCCACCGTGATCTGAAGTCGGCGATTGACGACATGTGTGATCACGGCTCGGTGATGGCAGCGGCCGGCATGACAGACCAAAGCGGTGGCGGCACCAATAATCTTGGCAATTACACTGCGCAGGGCGCTGATGGCAATTACTACGGCGTGTCAGGTTGCTACATCTTCAATCCGGGCGGCAGCAATACCTACAGCTTCGCGCAGATCAACCAGGACGTGAACGGCCAGTGGCAAATGACCGGGAACCGCAAGAACGTGAAAATCGCCTCGGGTGCCCTGGGGCCCGGCATGGATGTGTTGAAGCGCAAGTACAACGCATTGGATCTGTTCCTCGAGCATCCGTTCGACGGCAAGTGGGAGGCCCGCATCGACTACACCTTCAGTCATTCGACCGGCAACTCGGAAGGCCCGGCCAACTCGGATACCGGGCAGGGTTCCGATTCGCATGACAACGGCGTAGGCACGAGCCAGAACTACGATGCCTGGCAAATCATGGCATTCGCCGACGGCTATCTCCCGAACGATCGCACCCACGTGCTGAAGGCGCATGGCAGCTACGCGATCACGCCCGAATGGATGGTGGGGGGCAGCGCGACCATCGCCTCCGGTGCGCCGATCAGTTGCTTCGGACTCTATGATCCGGACGGCAGCATCGACCACAACTCGCCCGATGCAGATCCGATCGGCTATGGCGATTCCTACCATACCTGCCTCGGCCAGAGTTGGACGCCGGGCAAGACGCGGACTCCGTGGACGCATACCTACGATCTGAATGTGACCTGGAAGCCGGCATTCCTCCAGCACAAGATGGCGGTGTCGTTGAACGTGTTCAACGTCGGCAACAAGCGCACGCCGACGTCGGTGTATGCGTATAGCGAGAGTTCCCCGTACCAGATGCGTGAAAGGTTGTTCCAGCCGCGTTCATACACGACACCGCGCTATGTCAACCTGAGCGTGAGCTACGATTACTGATTGAACCCCACTCCAGCTGAAACACGAACCGGCCCCGAATGGGGCCGGTTTCGTTCTTGCGAAATGAATCATTGAAGAAAGCTGAATGGGCAATCAAATTAAGTGAATTCCGTCACTTCTTGGTGTACGAGGAATAAATCCATTACCTAGATTTCATTTATGAATGCGTGGTGAGGGACTTGTTAAGGATTTGTTTCTGTCGCATAGTCCCGAAGTCAGGCTGACAGGGTGCGCCCAAAGGCCGACGTGTATTCAATGTGTTTCCACACCCATGGGGTTCAAATCAATGGCATCCAATTCAATCAGGTCCGGCCTCAAGCGCAGTGCCCTGACTGTGGCACTGGGTTTCTGCTTCGCAGGGACCGTTCATGCGCAATCCACCACCGGCACCGTGTATGGCACGGCGGCACCGGGCGAGACCATCACCGTCGTTAGCGAAACCGGTTTTGCACGTACGGTTGGCGTCGACAATTCCGGTCGTTACTCACTGGGCAACCTGCCGGTTGGCAACTACACCGTCACCGCAAAGAAGGGTGAGCAGGTCATTGGCACCAAGCAGGTGCTGGTGAAGGTGAGCTCCGGGTCGGAAGCATCGTTTGCAAGCGGTGGCACCGCAGGCGGAAGCAACGAGCTTGGCACGATCACCGTGACCTCGAGCGGCGCCGGCATTGATGTGACCCAGGTGGACTCGCGCACCGTCATTACGTCGAAGGACTTGGCCGTGCTGCCAGTCGCGCACAGCGCCGAAGCCATCGCGCTGTTGGCCCCGGGCACCGTCAAGGGCAGCGGCTATTTCGGCAGTGCCGTTTCGTTCGGCGGCGCTGGCGTGACCGAAAATGCCTATTACATCAACGGCTTCAACGTGTCTGATCCGCTGGCCAATATCGGCGGTCTCGGCCTTCCGTATGGTTCGATCGCCCAGCAGGAAACGATCAACGGCGGCTGGAGCGCCATGTATGGTCGTTCCGATGGTGGCGTGATCAGCCAGATCGGTAAGCGCGGCAGCAATGACTGGCACTTTGGTGGCCAGGTGAGCTGGCGCCCGAAGGCGCTTGCGTCGACGCCGAAGAACATCTTCTACCCGACGACCCCTCTGCCGGGCGGTACCAATACCGGTGATCCGACCAGCATGATTGGTGCGCCCAATGCTGCCGGTACGCCTGTTGCCGCGTGGCACTATGACAATGCCTCGTTGCCGGGCAGCCTGTATCGTGATCGCAGCAAGGACAAGCTGTGGAACACCACGTACGACGCCTATATCGGCGGCCCGCTGGTTCCCGACAAGTTGTTCTTCTTCCTGTCGGCTGAAAAGTCGAAGGATTCCTACGTCAGCACCGGCACCAACACGCTGGGATCCGCGCGTTCGTATATCGATGCCCCGACGACCAGGATTTACGGCAAGATCGACTGGAACATCAATGATTCCAATATCTTCGAACTGACCGGCATCAAGGAAAACGACCACTCGTCAGGTAGCCGTTACGCGGCGGGTGGCGGTACGTCCACCTATGGTACGGATGGCAATTACCTGGGCAATGCAACGCCGACCAAGGAAGACACCTTCGTCTACATCGCCAAATACACCAACTACCTCACCGACAACTTGAACTTCTCGGTGACCTACGGCAAGGACGTGGTGCACAATCCGACGATGCTGGCGGCGATTTCGCCACTGCCGTTCATCGCCAACACGCAATACATTCCGGCCGCTTACATCCCGGCAGGCGGTCTTAGCTTGCCGCAGGTTTCGAATGCAGGCGGTACTCCGGATGCGAGGCTGCAGGCAACCGGCGTGCGCTTCGACGTTGAATACAAGCTCGGCTCCCACCAGTTCCATGGTGGTATCGACAACATGACCTACACGGCCTTCGGTCAGGGTGCCGCGACCTCGGGTCCTGGGTATTACTGGAACTACCGTTCGAACAAAGTCAATGTTCGCCAGTACTTCTTCAACACCCAGGCTTCGATGTCGGTGGTGCAGAAGGCCGTGTACGTGGAAGACGTGTGGCAGGTGTCTGACCGCATGCTGTTGAAGCTCGGTATCCGCAGCGATGACTTCAACAACAAGAACAGTGCCGGCCAGAGCTACGTGCATGAAAAGCACCAGATCTCGCCGCGCCTGGGCGCCAGCTGGGACCTGAAGGGCGACTCGACGATGAAGCTGTACGCCAACGTCGGCCGCTACTACTTGGCCTTGCCGAACGAAGTCGCGATCCGTGGCGCTTCGCCGTCGACCTATTACTACCAGAACTACACCTATACGGGTGTCGACGCCAATGGCCAGCCGACCGGTCTGACCTACAAGCCGAACCCGGCGACCGCCAATGGTGGCTATTCGGGTAACAACGAATTCGGCCAGGTCCCGGATCCGAACGGCATCGCCGCAAAGAGCCTGAAGCCGCAGTATCAGGATGAAGGCATCCTCGGCTTCGACTGGCAGTTCAGCAAGAAGTGGATTGCCGGCGCCAAGGCCACCTATCGCAAGCTGGGGACGGTGATCGATGACTGGTGCGATACCGGTCGCGTTGCCGCAGCATTGCCTGGTGGCGGTGCGGACTACACCGTTCCGGGCTGCTACATCATCAACCCGGGTCGCGACAACACCTTCCACGTCAAGAACAATGTCACCGGCCAGTACTCCGACGTCGTCCTGAGCAACTCGCAACTCGGTTTTGACTTCAAGCCGGTTCGCAAGTACGAAGCGCTGGACCTGTACCTGGAGCATCCGTTTGACGGCAAGTGGCAGGCGCGCGTCGATTACACCTGGAGCCGCAACCCCGGTAACACCGAGGGCCAGGTCAAGTCGGATATCGGCCAGACCGACGTCTCCAAGACGCAGGACTGGGATTACGCCGGCCTGATGGTGAATTCGTATGGCTACATGGCCAACGATCGCCGTCACTCCCTGCGTGTCCGCGGCATGTACCAGTTCGCGCCGGAATGGCTGTTGACTGGCAAGTTGCTGGTGCAATCGGGTACGCCGAAGAGCTGCCTCGGTTACTTCTATGGCGATACCGATCCGATTGGTTATGGCTCGTCCTACCACACCTGCTTCAATCAGGCTTTCGCACCGGGCTCCGCCCGTGGTCCGTGGACCAAGCAGCTTGATCTGGGCATCGTCTATCGTCCGAAGTTCTTCAACAAGAAGCTGACGGCCGCATTGGACGTGTTCAACATCACCAACGACCGCAAGGGCATCCAGTTCGATCCGACCCTGGAAACCAGCGGCGTGACCGGTTCGGGTGACGGCACCATTCGTTCCGCTTACGGGATGCCGCTTTACTTCCAGTCCCCGCGTTACGTGCAGTTGAGCGTGAGCTACGACTACTGATCGCAAGATCGTTCAGTCGTGCAATATGGAAACGGCCACCTTCGGGTGGCCGTTTTTTATTGCTATCCTGATAAGCATGACGCCACATGTATCTCTTGATACCCGCATGCTTTTGCTCGAAACACATGCCGGGTTGATGAGGCAACTGACATCCCTTGGCGAACGCGCCAGTACGCTCATGCAGTTGTCGAAAACGGAAATGCAGTTGGGGCATGCCCGTGCATCCGTTGAATATGCACTGCGCGCAGCGAAAGTCCGCCCAGAGAATCTGGAAGTACTGAGTGGCACGCTTGCGCAACTGAGGATCACCAACAAAGCAGAAGAGTTTCTGGCCTATGTGGCACGGCTCGGGCCGTTGACGCATTTGCCAATACCGGTGTTGCTCGCGATTGCGAGGGAGTTTTCGTTCTTCAATTTGCAGGAGAAGGCGGCGAACTATGTCGCCGAAGCACTTCGCGGCGATCCCGATTTCCCCCCGGCATTGTTGGCGCAGGCGCAGTTGTCAACGTATTCGGGCAATCTCCGCGACGCATTGGCGAATTTGCGCAAGGCATTGCGGCGCGCACCGGAAATCCCCGAGACGTATTGGCTGCTCGCGCAGCTCGGGAAGACGGCGCGGGGAGGCATGGACGATGCGAACATGGCGGAGGCACAGTTGCCGCGCGCAGGTGGGAATGTCCAGGGGGGGATTCACCTGAACTATGCATTGCATCGATTTCATGACGATGACGGTAACTACGACCAGGCATTTGCGCACCTGCGACAAGGAATGCAGGCCAAGCGGAGCACACTCCATTACTCCACAGCGGAGACCAGGAGGTTGTTTGATCTATTGAAGTCGCTTCCGACGGCCGTGTCAGTCGCTGGCCAGGAGGCAGGGTGGAGGCAACCGATCTTCATCGTCGGCATGCATCGGTCCGGAACGACATTGCTAGAGCAATTGCTGGGTGCTCACCCCGATGTTCGCGATATCGGTGAGCTATACGATTTCACCAGTGCCATGCGCCATGAAACCGATTGCCACTGTCGTGGCGTTATAGATCCGACGCTTGTTGAGCGCACCCTTGCCACGGCGCCGGACTACGCAGCCGTCGGGAAAAAGTATCTCGAAGGCCTCAACTGGAGGCTGGGCGCGGAGCGGATGTTCACGGACAAATTGCCATCCAATTTCCTCAATATTGGCTTCATTGCGCAGGCATTGCCGGGTGCACGAATTCTGCACATGACACGGGATCCAGTCGAAACATGTTTCTCGAATTTGCGCGAGCTGTTTTCGGATGCGAATCCCTATTCGTACGACCAGATCGAGATCGCCGAGTATTACGCGATGTACCGAGAGTTGATGGCACATTGGAAGGCCCGTTTTCCCGGGCGGATTCTTGATATTGATTATGGGCGCTTGACAGCAGATACCGGGACAGTGATGGAAGAGGTATCCGATTTCTGCGGATTGGAATTCGTCCCGGGCATGATGGATACCAACTCGTCGCGCCGTAGTGTGGCCACCGCCAGTGCAGTTCAGGTGCGCGAGGGTGTGGTCAGGCGGGATGTTCCGAAGTGGAAGCCCTATGAGCGGGATTTGCAGCCACTGATGTCACGGCTCGCCGAGCTCGGCATCAACTGAAGAAGTTCTATTCAACCAGCGATACCGTCGAGTGACGAATCAAAGATCCTGCTGGTAGCGCACGTAAGGCACCGCGCTGTCTTCCTTGCCATCCTTGCCGGGAACGGCGAAGGGATTGGTGCCCTTGGTGACGATGTTTTCCGCACCGACCGAGAGCTGGCCGCTCCAGGGGGTGCGCCAGGTGACGCCGAGCCCGAAGCCTTCGAACTTCGGTTGGCCGGGGACGTTGACCACGCGGCCGAAGATGTTGGCGCGGATGTTGCCAACCCCGCCGCCGACACTGAGCGACTGGGTGTTCCAGCGATCGGCGAGCAATGGCATTTCCGAGGCCGGGACGAGGCGGGCATTGGCGGTGGTACCGGCGATCGAGACCACACCGTTACGGCCGATGTTGCGTTCGGCGAACAGGGCCATGTCGGTCTGTTGCACCTTGCCGTTGACCGGCGTCAGCCATTCGGGAAGGCCGGAATTGCCCTTGCCGAGGTTGAAGCCGGCACGATTGCTACCCTTCTGGACACTGGCGCCGACACCGTGGCGGCCGCTGCGATCGAGCGAACCAAGCATGCAGCCGCTGGAAAGATTGCGGATCGATTGTGGCGCGGTGCCGGAATCGCAGAGCAGGGCGAGCGATTCGCCATTGCCGAGGCCGAAGGCGCTATCGAGCGAGTTGCTGCCGAAACGCCACTGCGCGTGGTTACCGCCGGCGGTCATCGGGTCGAGCTTCAGGAATGCTTCGACCTTGCCGCTCTTGTTGTTCACGACAGGTACGTAGGTCGATGACTGCGCATACGCGGATCCGCTGCAGGCAAGCGCCAGCAGGGAAACAGCGACAACGGTGCGAAACCGGTTGTTCATCGGCAGTCAGACCGGGCACGATGCCCGAAGTTCCCCTCTATATGAACGAGTCGATTCTAATCCGTTTATGGTTTCTTAACAACTTCCAAGCCGACCCGAACCGAAATCATTCAGCTACTGCAGGCGTGAAGACGGTGTCACAATTGGCGGGTCCAGGAACAGGCGCTCGATCTCGTCGCTGCTGAGATGGTAGTGCTTGCCGCAGAACTCACAGATGATCTCGGCCTGGCCCGGGACGGAGGCACCGGTAGCGGCTTCGGCCTCTTCCCGGCCAAGGGCGCGCAGCATGTCCTCGACCCGGCCCTGCGAGCAGGAGCAGCCGAATTGCAGCGGTTTCGCCCCAAGATCCTGCAGGGTTTCCTGATGGAACAGTCGGGTCAGGAGGATGTGGGCGGGGAGCTGGAGCAACTCGTCGCGGCCCAGGGTGTCGGCCAGCAGGGAAATGCGGTTCCAGCCGTCATCGTCGGCACCAGCGCCGGGCAGGACCTGCAGCAACAGGCCGGCGGCGCGATCGCCGTCAGCGCACAGGATCAGTCGGGTCGGCAATTGCTCGGAACGATCGAAGTAGTCTTCGAGGGCGCCGGACAGGGTGGGGGATTCCAGGGGCACCAGGCCCTGGTAGCGCACCGGCTCACCACCGCCGAGCCCGGGATTTTCGATGGTGACGGCAAGCATCGTGTCTTCGCCGAGCGAAGCGAGGTCCAGCGGCGGTGCTTCGCCATCGGCGAGCCTGGCGATGCCGCGCAGGGTGCCGGCGGCGGTGCATTCCGCGAACAGGGTGCGCAAGGCGCCACTGCTGCGGGCCTGCAGGGACAATCGGCCCTCGACCTTGGTATGCGCGCTGAGCAATGCACTGGCGACCAGGGCCTCGCCGAGCAGGGCTTCGACTGTTTCGGGATAGCTCGCGTGTGTCAGGACGTGTTTCCAGGTGGCGTCGAGGCGCACATGGGCACCACGGACATGTGCGCCCGGTAGCAGGAAACGATGGAGGAGGTCGCTGGAATCGCTCATTGCGGGGATCGGCAAGGATAATGTCCGGATGGGTCGGACTTCTGGCAATCGAGATGGGGGCGCACCAGCCGGTGCGCAAGGGACGCGGCGCCGGCTTCGCCGGCTGCGCAAATGGCTGCTGTGGCTGCCAGCCATCGCGATCGCCTTCAGCATCGTGCAGGTCGCGAGCCTGCGCTTCATCAACCCGCCCATTTCCAGTTTCATGATGATCCGCACTTTGGGTGCGTGGCTGTCCGGCGATACCGGATTTCGCATTGCTTACGAGTGGCGGCCGCTGGCGAAAATTTCACCATCGCTGCCAGTGGCGGTGATGGCCTCGGAAGACCAGAAATTCGCCGAACATGATGGGTTCGATTTCGACGCGATCCAGGCCGCCGAGCGCTACAACGCGCGGATGAAGGCGCGCGCGGAAGCCCGCGGCCGGCCGGTGACGAAGGTGCGCGGTGCCAGCACCATCAGCCAGCAGACCGCGAAGAACCTGTTCCTGTGGCAGGGCGACAACATGGTGTTGCGCTGGGGGCGCAAGGGATTGGAGGTCTGGTACACCTTCCTGATGGAGCACCTGCTGCCGAAGGATCGCATCCTCGAGCTGTACGTCAACATTGCCGAGTTCGGTGACGGCGTGTACGGCGCGCAGGCGGCGTCGCGTAGTTTCTTCGGTGTCGATGCGTCGCGATTGTCGTCGGCGCAGGCGGCACGGCTGGCGGCGGTGTTGCCGAGTCCGCGCCGGTTCAGCGCCGCGCATCCGAGTCCCTATGTCCTGCGTCGTGCCGGCGCCATCCAGCGCCAGATGGGCAATCTTGGGGGAACCGGTGCATTGCAGGATGTGGAAGACGCCAGCCGTTGAGCGGGGTGTGACGGTGGGAGTATCCTGAAGGCCGGCTCGAGGCGAGGAATATCCATGGGTCAGGTACAGCATCTGCTTGAGGGAAAGACTGTTTCCGGAGTGGTGTCGATCGCTCCGACGGCGCCTGTTCTCGATGCCCTGCGCTTGATGGCCGAACGCGGCATCGGCGCGGTGCTGGTGATGGAGGGAACGAAGCTGGTCGGCATCCTCTCCGAACGCGATTACGCGAGAAAGGTCGTGTTGCTGGGGCGCACCTCGGCGACCACGCCGGTGAGCGAGATCATGAGCCATGAAGTGGTCTGCGCGCGCCCCGGAGACGATATCCACAAGTGCATGCAGGTGATGACCGACAAGCGCGTGCGCCATCTGCCGATCCTCGACCACAAGGAAGTCGTCGGCCTGGTATCGATCGGTGATCTGGTGAAGGCGGTGATCGATGACCAGAAGACCGAACTGCGCCACCTGCAGGACTACATTACTTCTTGAGGTGGCAGTCCTGATTCGTCACGGGACGACGAGTTCCCACACTGCAACGAAATGGCAGATGGTTCCGGCGGCGACGAAGGCATGCCACACCGCATGCGCATACGGCAATTTCTTGCTGAGATAGAACACCGTGCCCAGCGTGTAGCAAACGCCGCCGGCAATGATCCAGTTGAAGACCCAGGGGCCGAGTGCGCTGCGCATCGTCCGCCATTCGAAAATGGCGAGCCAGCCCATCGCGATGTAGACCAGGGTCGAAACCAGTTTGAAGCGTCCGGTGAAGAACAGCTTGAAGGCGATGCCGAAAGCCGCCAGCGACCAGATGACGATGAACAACCGGATGCCGGTCGGCTGGGGCAATGCCAGCAGCGTGAACGGCGTGTAGGTGCCGGCGATCAGCAGGTAGATGGCGCAGTGGTCCATCACCTTGAGGCGCGCGCGCCGCGCCGGTTCACTGGCGCTGTGGTATGCCGTGCTGGCACCGTAGAGCGCAAGCATTGAAGCGGTGAACACGGCTGCCGACAGCAATTGCAGGCCGCTGGCATGTTGCACGACTGCCACAACGAGCAACACCACGCCGGCGATCAGTGCGGCGATCACGCCGAGTCCGGCAGTCCAGACATTGGCGCGTTCTTCCTGCGGGGTATAGGTGGAGATGCCGTGGCTCATGATCGCAGCATACGCCAGCGAATGATGCGTTGCATCATTCAAGGCGAACGATGTGGCGCCCGGGTTTCGGAAGGTCAGCCGATCTTGCGGCGCCAACTCGGAGCGACAATGGCGTTGCGGCGCATTGCTACGACGAGCAACAAGGCCGACGCAGCCACGCATGTCGCCAATGCGACCACCGATGCTTCTGCCCCGAACGTGCCGCCGGTCAACCAGTCGGCACCGGTGCGGGTCGATACCAGCCAGCCGTCTGCCTTGGTGCCCGAAACAGGAATGCCGTAGACGGTTCCCTGGAAGAAGTTCCAGGAGGCGTGCAATCCCATGCAGATCGGAAGTGAGCGCGTCACCATGTAGAGCAGTCCGAACAACAGGCCGGCCTCGACGGCGATGGCCAGCGAGCTCCATGTGGTTGCACCGGGATTTCCGGCGTGCATGAAGCCGAACGCCAGTGCCGAAACCAGCAAGGCGGCCCAGCTGCCCAGGCCTTCCTCGACGATGCGGAACAGGATGCCGCGGAACATGATTTCCTCGCCGATGCCGGCGCCGATTCCGACCATCATCAACGACGTGATCCAGTTGGCATGCGGGTTGTAGCCGACGACGTGATAGACGCCCAGCAACCACAACAGGCCAACGATGGCGCTGAACAGCGCGGCGCCCGCGATGAAGCCGGCCAGCGCCCGCGACAGCGAGGTGTTGGACAGCAGTTCGGTCGGAGATCGGCGCTCAATCAGGGACGTCACCACGAGATACGCCACGAGCGCGGGCAGGATGCGGCCGAACATCTGACCGAGCCCGGCCTGCAATGGCGTTCCCAGGTGCGTCCAGCCCAATGCACGCATGGCGAGTTGCATCACGAGGACGCCGGGCACGAACATCGCGACGAACAGCACGAGTCGCGCCAATGGCGAAAACAGCGCCCAGCGTTGCCAGGCGGGCTTGCCGGCGGGCGTGGCAAATGCGATCTGCGGACCGGTGACGAACATCGATTCCCCCTTATGACTGGCTCGAGGCAAGTCTGGGGCTGGGCGTGACCAGCGCACAGTGGCGATGGTCACGCCATGGCGAAAGTCACGGATCGATGGCGTGCGCGTGCTCGCGCGTCGCGAGGAAAGACACGCCGGGCGCACGTTCTTCCGCGAGTTGCAGATTGACGCGCGTCGGTGCGAGGTACACCAGCTGGCCGGCGGCATCAATCGCAAGATTGCCTGCGTGCTTTTCCCGGAATTCTTCCAGCTTCTTCGGATCGTTGCAGCGAATCCAGCGCGCGGTCGCCACCTGCACGTTCTCGAAGGAGGCATCGACGCCGTATTCGTCCTTGAGGCGATAGGCGACGACATCGAACTGGAGCATGCCGACCGCGCCGAGGATGAGGTCATTCGACATCAGCGGTCGGAAGAACTGGGTCGCGCCTTCCTCCGACAACTGCGCCAGGCCCTTCTGCAGCTGCTTGAGCTTGAGCGGATCGCGCAGGCGCGCACGGCGGAACAGTTCCGGCGCGAAGTTGGGGATGCCGGTGAAGCTGATCGATTCGCCTTCGCTGAAGGTGTCGCCGATCGAGATGGTGCCGTGGTTGTGCAAGCCGATCACGTCGCCCGGCCACGCGTCCTCGGCGATTTCGCGGTCGCTGGCCATGAAGGTGAGTGCGTTGGCGAGTTTCTGTTCCTTGCCGGTACGGACGTGGAAGGCCTTCATTCCGGCACTGAATCGGCCGGAGCAGATGCGCATGAAGGCGACGCGGTCGCGGTGTTGCGGATCCATGTTGGCCTGGATCTTGAACACGAAGCCGGTCAGCTTGTCTTCGTCCGGCTGGATGCCGCGGCCGGTGGTGGCGCGCGGCAGTGGCGAGGGCGCGTGATCGACGAAGAAGTCGAGCAGCGGCTGCACGCCGAAGTTGTTGACGGCGGAACCGAAGAACACCGGTGCCTGTTCGCCGCGCAGGTAGGCATCGCGATCGAAGGGATGCGACGCGCCTTCGACCAGCTCCAGTTCGTCGCGCAGTGCGGAGAGCATGTCGGCGCCGATCGCGGCTTCCACGCCGGGATCATCGATCGACGGGAAGATGGTCGAATCCTGGCGGGTGAAATTCTTGCCAGCCTCGTACAGGTGTACTTCGCCGGTGATCAGATGGACCACGCCCTTGAGACGCTGGCCCATGCCGATCGGCCAGGTCACCGGCGCGCACTGGATCTTCAACACGCTTTCGATTTCGTCGAGCAGTTCGATCGGATCCTTGCCCTCGCGGTCGAGCTTGTTGATGAAGGTCATGATCGGCGTGTCGCGCAGGCGGCACACTTCCATCAACTTGATCGTGCGTTCTTCGACGCCCTTGGCGACGTCGATCACCATCAATGCGCTATCGACCGCGGTGAGCACGCGATAGGTGTCCTCGCCGAAGTCGGCGTGGCCGGGGGTATCGAGCAGGTTGACGATGCGGCCCTCGTAGGGGAATTGCATCACCGAGGACGTCACCGAGATGCCGCGTTCCTTTTCCAGCGCCATCCAGTCGGATGTGGCATGGCGTGCAGCCTTGCGGCCCTTGACTGAACCGGCCATCTGGATCGCGCCCCCGAACAACAGCAGCTTTTCCGTCAGCGTGGTCTTGCCGGCGTCGGGGTGGGAAATGATGGCGAAGGTGCGCCGGCGGGCGGCTTCCTGGGCAACGGTGGACATACGGAAGACGACGCGGGGCGCGCCAACTCATTCAAATGGGAACGCGGAATTATACCGGGCGCGGCAGGGGGCCATGGGTCGGGATTCCGCGACACGCCGCAAGTACGTCCATGTAGGCTCGTGCGCAGCATCCATGCTGCGCAACGGTCGCTTCACCCGATCCCATGGCCCCCTGCCGCGCGCGCTAATTCGGCAACTTCAGGATGCCCTGCGGCGCCAGAATCCGTACCGGAATCGACTGCAGGCGGCGGTCGCCATTGACCTGCACCGCGAAATGGAGGTGCGGCCCGGTACTCCAACCGCTGTTGCCGACACTGCCGATGCGCTGGCCACTGGCGACGCGATCACCACGATGGACCGGGATGCTGCCGCGCTGCAGATGCGCATACAACGCCATGCTGCCGTCGGCGTGGAGGATGCGGACGAAGTTGGCGCGTGCGCGGCGATTGCCGTTGGCACCGAGGTTGTCCGGCTCGTCGTTGTCGAGATCCATCACGATGCCGTCGCGGGCGGCGCTGACCATCGTCCCCATCGGCTGTGCGAAGTCGATGGCGTGGCGATTTTCGTCGTCGTTGTGGCTGTGCACGCCGCCGTCGGCCTGGTCGATGCGCATCCCTTTCGCGGGGACGGGGAGGATGTAGTCGAACGGTTGCGGGTGCAATGCGGGATCGCCTGGAATCGCCTGCAGCTGCACGTTGATCGCCTGGTTGATCGGCAGCTGCACCAGACGGCTGCGGCTGCCGGGCCGGATCACGGCGATGGTGTCTTCCTGGCGGCCGTTGCGATCGAGGCTGACGATGGCCTGGACCGGGCCGGCCAACGGGTTGTCGACCAGGACGTCGATGTGGTCGCCGCTCCTTTCCAGCACCAGGTCGACCTTGCGGGCGTTGCTGCGGCCTTCCATCGGCGCGATGGCGGTCGAGCCTGATCGCGGTGGCCAGTGCATCCAATCCTGGGCGGCAGCGGTCGAAGCCGCGATCAGCAGCAGGGCGATGACCGCCCGTTCAATCGACCGCATGCGCGCGCCCTGTCTTGTCCATTCAGCGATCTTGGCGGGAAGAGGAGGGCGCCGGCAAGCCCGGCGGGGCGATCCGTGCCATTCATCGCTTCATCCGAATGAAAGGATTGACACTTCTGCCTGAAGCGGGCACACTGGCCTTTCCATCCAGACCGGCTGAGGGACAGGCCCTTCGACGCCGGGGCAACCGAGGGACGATCCTCATCGAGGACGATCCGGACGGTGCCAACTCCTGCGGGGGCTTTGCCCACCGGAAGATGGTCGCGTGCATCGTCAGCCACGATGATGCCGACCTCGCCGGATCCGCAGCGCTGGAATCACCGCCTGCAGGAAGTCGAACCCTCCGTGCAATACGCCCCACACGCAGTTGCCCGAACCGATACTGCCATTGCGCCCGATGCCGAGCGCGGCGAAGTTGCGTGTCGGCTGGCGCTGCGCCACACCAGTCCGCGTGACGTCCGCATCGCCTGGGAATTGAACGGTCCCGCCGATGCGCCGTTGCTGATCGTCGCGGGTGGCATCAGCGCCAATCGCCATGTCCTTGCCAGCGCCGCCTTCCCGGAAGCGGGATGGTGGGAAGACCAGCGTGGACTCGGCATTGATCCGTCGCGCTTCCGATTGCTGTCGATCAACTGGATTGGTGCCGATGGCGACATCGACGCCCCGATCGACAGTGCCGATCAGGCCGATGCGGTTGCCGCGGTGCTCGATGCGCTGCAACTGCCGCAGGCAGTGGCATGGATCGGCTCGTCCTATGGCGCGATGAGCGGATTGCAGTTCGCGGTCCGCCACCCCGGGCGTCTGCGTGCGCTGGTGGCGATCAGTGGCGCCCATCGCGCGCATCCGTTCGCCAGTGCGTGGCGCGCATTGCAGCGGCGCATTGCCGCGCTGGGAATCGAGTCGGGTGACGAGAGCTCCGGTCTTGCGCTGGCGCGGCAATTGGCGATCCTCAGCTATCGCACGCCGGAAGAATTCGCCACGCG
Organism: Pseudomonadota bacterium; assembly: GCA_018242465.1. Classification (GTDB taxonomy): domain Bacteria; phylum Pseudomonadota; class Gammaproteobacteria; order Xanthomonadales; family Xanthomonadaceae; genus Solilutibacter. The sequence goes on from JAFEBY010000025.1 coordinate 27,176, forward strand.
TTTTGCCGAAGCGCCGACCGTGCACGACGGCGTGGTGCGCGTCGCCGCCGAGGATTATCTCGATGCCTGCGGTGCGCGCTTCATCGGGCGGATGCCGCCGGTCGCATATCGCCGGTTGTCGGAATCGATCGACCTCCATCGAGTCGATCCCGCGCAGGTGGAGGCGCCGACCACCGTGGTCGCGATCGCCGAAGACCGCCTGGTGCCACTCCCCGACATGCTCGACCTGTCATCGAAACTGCCGCATTCCGAATTGCACGTGCTGCGTTCGCATTACGGACACGACGCCTTCCTGAAAGAAACCACCGCCATCGCGCGCGTCCTGCGCGCAGCCATCGAGGCCACACCATGAGTTCCAAGACGATTTCCCCTGCAACCCGTGCGGTGCGCGCCGGCATCGACAGCGATACCTCCTTCGGCGCGGTGTCTCCGCCGATCGTGCTCTCCACCAATTTCTCGTTTGAAGGATTGCACGGCAAGCGCAAGTACGACTACACGCGCAGCGGCAACCCGACCCGCGACCAGTTGGGCGATGCGCTGGCGGCGCTGGAAGGCGGTGCTGGCGGCGTGATCACCGCGACCGGCATGGGCGCGATCACATTGGTGCTGCACGCGTTGTTGCAGCCGGGCGATCGCCTCGTGGTTCCGCACGATTGCTACGGCGGCAGTTGGCGCCTGTTCAATGCGTTGGCGAAGAAGGGCGCGTTCGAACTGGTGACCTGCGACCTCACCGATCCCGCGGCGTTGGCCAGGGCACTGGATCCGGCACCGGCGCTGGTATGGATCGAAACGCCGTCGAACCCGTTGCTGCGCATCACCGATGTTCGTTTTGTCGCCGAAGCGGCAAAGCGCGCGGGCGCCCGCGTCGTCGCCGACAACACGTTCCTGTCGCCGCTGTTGCAGCGCCCGATCGAACTTGGCGCCGACGTGGTGGTGCATTCGACCACCAAGTACATCAATGGCCACAGCGACGTGGTCGGTGGCGCAGTGATCGGCGCGACCGCGGAATTGCACGAGCAGCTGTCGTGGTGGGGCAATGCGTTGGGCATCACCGGCGCGCCGTTCGACAGCTTCCTGACGTTGCGCGGCCTGCGCACGCTCGATGCGCGCCTGCGCCTGCATCAGGAAAACACCCAGCAGCTGGTCGCGCTGCTGCAGTCGCATCCGGCGGTGGCCAAGGTCCATTACCCAGGACTGGCGACGCATCCGGGCCATGCATTGGCGGCGCGCCAGCAGCACGGCTTCGGTGCGATGCTCAGTTTCGAGCTGGTAGGGGGCGAAGCTGCAGTCGCGCAATTGGTGGATGGGTTGGAATGCTTCAGCCTGGCGGAATCGCTCGGGGGCGTGGAAAGCCTGATCGCCCATCCTGCGACGATGACGCATGCCGCGATGACGCCGGAAGCGCGTGCGCAGGCAGGCATCGATGACGGGCTGGTGCGCGTCTCGGTCGGCATCGAAGCGCCCGAGGACTTGATCATCGATCTCAAGGCTGGACTCGATCGTGCGCTCGCCGCGTGTCCGCCGAAACGCATCGGCGCATGAGTGCCGTGCGTGCGATTGCAGTGAAGCCAGCTCCCTCGCTGCGGATGACGTTGCTCGGGACCGGGACTGTCGGCAGTGCGTTCGTCGAGCGGCTCGCTGCCTTGCGCGGAAGTGCGTTGCCGCTGCCTCCACTCGCCGCGATCGCCAATTCGCGTGGCTTCATCGAGGTCGATGCAGCGTCGCAGTACGACGCGCTTGCCGGATTGCGCGATTCCACTGGTCCGCGTGATGCCGCATGGATGGCCGATGACCATTTCGGTCGTGGCGATATCGTGGTCGATGCCACTGCCAGTGCCGTCGTCGCGGAACGGCACGCCGAATGGTTGCGTCGTGGTGCGCACGTGGTGACGGCGTGCAAGATCGGGCAGGGCAGCGATCTCGCGCGCTGGTCCGTCATCCAGGACGCGCGCCGCAGTGGCGGATCGCACTACGGCGACAGTGCGACAGTCGGTGCGGGCCTGCCGTTGTTGCGTTCGATCCGCATGCTCGCCCAAGGCGGTGATCGCATCCACGCGATCGCCGGCGTGCTGTCAGGTTCGCTGGCGTGGCTGTTCAATCACTATGACGGCATGCGCCCGTTTTCCGGATTCGTGCGCGATGCCCGCGATGCCGGTTACACCGAGCCTGACCCGCGCGACGACCTCTCGGGGGAAGACGTGCGTCGCAAGATCCTGATTCTGGCGCGTGCCGCAGGCGTCGAGCTGGAAAGCACTGACGTCGACGTGCAATCGCTGGTGCCGGATGCACTGGCTTCGCTGTCCGTCCCCGAAGTCGATGCCGCCTTGCCGGTGATGGACGAATCATTGCGCCAGCGCTTCGCCGAAGCGCATCGCAATGGCGAAGTGCTGAAGTTCATCGCCCGCCTCGAGAATGGTCGCGCGCGCGTCGGGCTGGAATCGTTGCCGTTTGATCATCCGCTTGCTGGTGGCGCCGGCACCGACAATCGCGTCGCGATCTGGAGCGATCGCTACAGCGTGCAGCCGTTGGTGATCCAGGGCCCGGGTGCGGGGGCGGAAGTGACCGCCGCGGCGTTGCTCGACGACGTGTTGCAGATCAGCACTCGATGACGTTCACCGCCAGCCCGCCGCGGCTGGTTTCCTTGTACTTGTCCTGCATGTCGCGGCCGGTGTCACGCATGGTCTTGATCACCTTGTCGAGGCTGACCTTGTGCTTGCCGTCGCCGCGCATCGCCATGCGCGAGGCGTTGATCGCCTTGACCGCGCCCATCGCGTTGCGCTCGATGCAGGGAATCTGCACCAGGCCGCCAATCGGATCGCAGGTGAGGCCGAGGTTGTGTTCCATGCCGATCTCGGCGGCGTTCTCGATCTGCGACGGTGTGCCGCCGAGTGCGGCGGTCAGGCCGGCCGCGGCCATCGAGCAGGCAACGCCGACTTCCCCTTGGCAACCGACTTCGGCCCCGGAAATGCTGGCGTTTTCCTTGTAGAGGATCCCGACCGCAGACGCGGTGAGCAGGAAGTCGAACACGCCCTGTTCGTTGGCACCCGGGCAGAAGCGGGTGTAGTAATGCAGCACTGCAGGGATGATGCCGGCGGCGCCATTGGTCGGCGCAGTGACGACGCGGCCGCCGGCGGCATTTTCCTCATTCACTGCCAGCGCGTACAGGTTGACCCAATCGAGCACGGTCAGCGGATCGTACATCGCTGCTTCCGGGCGCGATGACAGTTCCGCGTACAGCGCTGGTGCACGCCGAACCACGTGCAGGCCGCCGGGCAGGGTGCCCGTTTCGCGGATGCCGCGCGCCACGCACGATTGCATTGCGGCCCAGAGTTCGCGCAATCCGGCGACGATGTCCTCGTCACTGCGCCAGGCGCGCTCGTTTTCCATCATCAATCGTGCGATCGACAACCCCGTGTCCTTGCTGCGCGCCAGCAGCTGGTCGCCATTGGCGAACGGATGCGCGACCTCGGTGGTGTCGGCGACGATGCGGTCTTCCGCCGCTTCGTCCTGATTGACCACGAAGCCGCCGCCGACCGAGTAGTAATCGCGCGTCGCCAGTTCGTTGCCATCGGCATCATAGGCCGCGAAACGCATGCCGTTGGTGTGGAACGGCAGTTTCTGGCGCTTGTTCATGATGAGATCGGTCTTCTCGTTGAAGTCGATCTCATGTTCGCCATGCAGTCGGATGCGCTTGCTGGAGCGAATCCGTTCCAGTGCATCGGGAATGATGTCGGGGTCGATCTGGTTCGGCCAGTGGCCTTCCAGGCCCATCAGCACCGCCTTGTCCGTGCCATGGCCGCGGCCGGTCAACGCAAGCGAACCGAACACTTCGGCGCGAACGCGTGCGACCTGCTGCAATCGTCCGCTTTCGGTGAGGTGGTGTTCGATGAAGCGTGCTGCCGCGCGCATCGGCCCGACGGTGTGGGACGAGCTCGGGCCAATGCCGATCTTGTAGATATCGAAGGTGCTGACGGCCATTGCTGGATTTTTCCGGTCAGGAGCCGCGCCACATGCGCATGAGCGTGGCGTTGCGGCGGAATACGTGGTGGTAGATGGCGGCGAGCGCATGCAGCACGGCGACGACAACCAGCACCCAGAACAATTGCTCGTGGCGCCCTTCCATGATTTCGTGCGCGGCATCGTCGGCTGCGACCAGGCGCGGCAACTCGAACAGGCCAAACCAGCGCACGGCGTGGTCGCCGTAGTCCGACATCAACCAACCGCTGATCGGGACTGCGAACAACAGGACATAGAGGACGAAATGGCCGGCCGCGGCAATGCGCTGTTGTGCCACGGAGACGCCCGCAACAGCTGCCGGCCGGCCGGCATACAGCCGCCAGGCAAGACGGGCGATGGCCAAGGCGAGGATGGTGATGCCCAGCGAGATATGCAGGGAGATGGTGCCGCGTGGGAGGTCATCGTGGAACAGCCCAAGCGCGCCCTGGACGATCAGCAGCGCGACGATCAGCCAATGGAAGGACCGGCTGATGCCGCCCCAAGTCTGGGTATTCTTGAGAGTCACATGTGCGTCCGGCGGGGAGAAATACAGATTCTAGGCCGTGGGCGCCTGTTATGCTGCGTCGGATGCACCTCGTCCTGTTCCAGCGCGACAACTGCCATCTTTGCGATCTCGCGCTCGACGTGCTGGCCCGGGCCCATTGCCCGGAGTTCGACAGCGTGTTCATCGATGACGATGACGTCCTGGAGTCGCGTTACGGCGTGCGCGTCCCGGTGCTGCATGAGATCGGCAGTGGTCGCGAACTGGACTGGCCGTTCGATGCCGCCAGGGTGCGCGATTTCCTCGGTGCGCAGGCACCTGGCTGACGCCAGCGTCACTTCACCGGTTGCAGAACCACCTTGGTGCTGACCGCGATCGCATCCGGGATCAGTTTGGTATCCGCCCAGTCGCCGGCGCCGACGCCGAAGTCGAGCCGCTTCACCGTGGCCGTGCCGGTCAGGACCGGCTTTGCGCCGGGTGTCCAGGTGAATTCCAGCGTCACCGGCTTGCTGATGCCGTGCAGCGACAGGGTGCCATCGGCGGCATAGCGGCCGCCCCCGAGTGCGCGGAACTTTGTCGCGCTGTAGGTCGCGGTCGCGAATTTTGCGGAGTTGAAGAACGCGTCGCCGCGCATCTGGCCGTCATAGTCGGGATTGCGCGTGGTGGCGGTCGCCATGGGGATGGTGACGTCGAGTTTGGCGGTCGCCAGTTGCTGCGGATCGAACGACATCTTCGTCATGAAACCGGGAAAGGTCCCGGCAAAGGTGTCCCCTTGGTATTTGCCGGCAAAGGCGAGTGCGGAGCCGGGTGCCTGGACGTAATCGGTTGCGAATGCCGGCGTGGCGGACAGCGCAAGCGCAAACAGCAGGGCCGTGCGGATCATGGGGGATCTCCTTGGTTGCGGATGCGCAGCCAGCCGCGTGGCAACATGCGGGCGAGGGTGGCATCGCGCTGGATGAAGTGATGGCCGATGGCGGCGAGTGCATGCAGTGTAGCCAGCGCGACCATCGTCCAGAACAGCCATTCGTGGATGGATGTCATCCGTTCATGCAAGTCATGGTCGCGGGCGACAAGCGCGGGAAGGTTGATCATCCCGAACCATTGCAGCGGGAAACCGGCGGCCGAGTTGACGACCCAGCCGCTCACCGGCGTCGCCAGCAGCAACGTATACAGAATCCAATGCATCAATGTCGCGGCGACCTGCTGCCAGCGTGGCGTCCCCGGATCTTCGGCGGGTGCGCCCGCGTACATCCGCCACAACAGGCGCAACACCACCAGTGCGAGCAGCGTCAGCCCGATGGATTTGTGCAACGCATAGGTCGCGATCTTGTGCGGGCTGATCGGCAGGTCGACCATGGTCAGGCCGAGGTAGCCCATCACGATGATCAACACGACGATCAGCCAGTGCAGGGTCTTGCTGACGCTGCCCCATTCGCCCGGCGTGTTCTTCAGCGGCATGTGCGTGCGTGTCCTTTACTGGGAAGGTTGCGGTGCGGTGGCGCCATCGTGGCGGACCAGCTCGGCTTCGATGCGCAGTTCGACATCGTCGCCCACCAACGACTTCCATGAAGTCATGCCGAAATCGCTGCGTTTCAATTCCGCGCGTGCGGAAAAACCAGCGGTGCGGCGGAACGGCGGCAACGGATAGCGACCGATCTTGTTCAACACCAGGTCCATGCAGAACGGGCGGGTGACGCCGTGCAGGGTGAGATCACCGCAGGCGATGCCGTGGCTGGCGTCCTTGCGGGTGATCGTGGTCGAGACGAAGCGTGCCTGCGGATAGCGTTTCACGTCGAGGAAGCGTGGGGCGAAGATTGCGGCGGCCCAGCCGGAATCGCCCATGTCGATGCGCTCCATCGGCACGTTCACTTCCAGCCGTGCGCTGCTCCAGTCGTCGGCATCGAACAGCAGGCTGCCTTCGCTCCCGGACACGATGCCCAAGGCCTTGGAGTAACCGGCATGGTCGATCGCGAAAAGCACGCGGGTATGCACCGGATCAATGGCGAAACGCTCGGGCTCGCCGGCACGCGCCGCGGTGGCGGCGAGGGCGAGGATCGCCAAGGGCAGGAAGCGGCAGCGCATGGCCGGATTCTATGCCAGCGCCGGGATGGCGGTCGTGGCGCTTGCGACGGGGCAGGCGGGGCGGTCACACTGCGGTCAGGACGCGGTGGGGAGTCCGCGGGAGGATCGCGATGTCCAGCAGCAGGGCCTTGGTTGCGTTGATCGCCGGACTGGCGCTCTTCGGCGTGGCTGGCGATATCGCCGCACAGGAGATACCGCGCATCCCGCGCATGCGCCTGCTGCGGGTCACCGACGGCCTGCCCTCGAACGAAGTGACGGACATCGCCCGCGATCGCGACGGCTTCATCTGGATGGCGACGCCCGATGGCCTGGTGCGCTACGACGGCAGCGGCCTGCGCATCTGGCGGCCGGAAGGCGATGGCAGCAAGGGGTTGCCGAGCGGCGAGATCATGCGCGTGCATGTCGATGCCCGCAATCGCCTGTGGGTCGCGCTGATCGACGACGGCGTGGTGATGCTGGATGCGTCGCGCAA
>JAFEBY010000026.1 GCA_018242465.1 Pseudomonadota bacterium
CACAAGGGCGCATCGCTGAACATGGAATGGCAGCTCGGTTCGGCGTGGACGTTCAAGAGCATCAGCGCCTGGCGCAAGCTCGTGACCAAGTCCTTCATCGACATCGATGCATCGCAGTACCAGCTCGGCGACGTGCTGGTGGCGCTCAACCAGCAGCAGTGGAGCCAGGAATTCCAGTTGCAGTTCCGCGGTGAGCGCACCCAGGCAATCTTCGGTGCCTACATGCTCGACGAAAAGGTGCCATCGCACCAGGAAGCGTACGCCAACGATTTCATCCGCTTCCTCGGCAGTCCGGTCAAGTTCCTGCGGACCATCGATGACGATCTGCACACCAAGAGCTATGCGGTCTTCGGGCAGGCGAGCTGGACGCTTGCACCGACCTGGACACTGGCGACCGGCCTGCGTTACACCCACGAAACCAAGGATTATTTCCGTACCACCACGACCTATTGGGGCGCGCCGCTGGCGGCGCTGGGCAGTACGTTTGCCTTCAATGACAGCGCCAGTTGGAGTGCATTGACGCCATCAGTCAGCCTGCAGAAGGCCTTCGGCAAGAACGCGATGGGTTATCTTTCGGCCAATCGCGGCTTCAAGTCGGGTGGTTTCAACGGTCGCGCGAATTCCGCGGCGGAAGTCAGCACCTTCAATCCCGAATATGTGTGGACGTATGAAATGGGCCTGAAGATGCAGTCGGCCGACAATCGCATGCGCGGCAACATCGCGCTGTTCCACAGCGATTACCGCGACTTCCAGGCCCGGGTGTCGGAAGTCACCAATCCCGGCGCGCTGATCCCCAACTTCAGCTTCCCGGTGCTGAATGCCGCCAAGCTGAAGATGGACGGCATCGAGTTCGAAGGCATCGCCAAACTTGGCGATTCGACCACCTTGTCGACCCAGCTGGGCTGGATGCGTGCACGTTACGCCGAGTTCAACGATCCGCGCGTGGCGGTCGATCCCAAGCTCGCCAGTCTCCATGACCACGTGCCGTTCTCGCCCAAGCTCACCGGACGGGTGGCCCTGCAGCATGGCTTCTCGCTGGGCGACAGCGGCATGTTCACGCTGGGCGGCGATGCGTCCTATCGCAGCGAGACCTGGCTGTCGGTCGACAACCGCCCGGGTCTGCGCCAAGGCGCATACACGCTGGTCGGCCTGTTCGGTGTGTGGGATTCGCCCACGCTCAAGTGGCAGGTGCGCGGCGGCGTTCGCAACCTCACCAATGTCACCTACAAGACCGAAGGGCAGGAGTTCACGAGCGTCGGCAATATACAGACCGCTTACTTCGGCTGGCCGCGCAACTACTACCTGAGCCTGCGTTACAACTTCTGAGGAACCGCTGCCGGCCCGGCGCGATGCGGTGGATGCCCGCATCGTGATCGGGTCCGGCATGCGTTTTCGCGGCGCAAGCACTATCCTCGGCGGATGATCGCGCCACCAACTCCATTGACCAGCAGGGCATCCGCATGGGTTTGAGCGGTGCGTGGGTCGCGTTGGTGGCGTTGGCGTGGTTGGCCTTCATCTTCGCCGCGGCATTGTTCGCCGATCGCCGCCCGGCATTGCTGTCTCGGCATTGGGGCTGGATCTACGCGCTGTCGCTGGCGGTGTATTGCACGTCGTGGACGTTCTTCGGCACTGTCACCCAGGCCGCACGCTACCAGTGGCCGTTGCCGCCGACATTCGTCGGGACCATCCTGCTGTATGCCTTGGCCGGCACTGCGATGATCGGGCTGGTGCGTCGTGCCCGCGAAGTGCATGCAGGGTCCATCGCAGATTTCATCGCCGGTCGCCTCGGTCGCGATCCACGACTCGCCGCGATCGTCACCCTGGTCGCGATCCTCGGCCTGATTCCCTATATCGCGCTGCAACTCAAGGCGGTGGCGATGGGCTATGGACTACTCACCCATGGCCTCGGCGGGAAAGTCGATGCGGTCGGTGGAATCGATGTCGGCCTGGTCATCGCGCTGGTGATGGCGGTGTTCACCATGTTGTTCGGCACCCGCGATGCCGGTTGGCACAATCGTGGGCTGGTGTTCGCGATCGCGCTTGAATCACTGTTCAAGTTGGTGGCGATGCTTGCACTCGGGATTTTCGTGGTGCGCAATCAGTCCGAATTGGCGACGACTGCTGCAGCGTTGCAGCAACCGCCGGACCGCCAGGACTTCGCGCCGCTGGTGTTGCTTGGCGTACTGGCGATGTTCACCTTGCCGCACCAGTTCCACGTCGGCGTGGTCGAATGCCGCCAGGAGTCGCATCTGCGCACGGCGCGCTGGCTGTTCCCGTTGTACATGATGTTGATCTCGCTGCCGCTGCTGCCGCTGGCGCGCATGGGTGGCATGGAATTCGCCGGCAGCGTCAGCTCCGATCTTTACGTCATTGCCTTGCCGATGGCGCACGGCAATTCCGGCCTGGCACTGTTCGCCTATCTCGGCGGCATGGCGGCGGCGACGGGCATGGTGGTGATCAGCCTGCTCACCCTGAGCCTGATGATCGGCAACCACTGGCTGGCGCCCGCATTGTTGCGCGGTGCATGGGCGCGTGGTGGTGGCGATCTGCGTGGGCGCGTGTTGATGCTGCGACGCATCGGCATCCTCATCATTGTGTTCCTTGCCTGGGGATATGGCCGTGCGGTCGCCGGCGAAGTCGCACTGGCGGATGTCGGCGCGGTGTCGTTCTCGGCATTGGCAACGCTCGCTCCCGCGATGGCGTTTGCCGTGTGGCAGCCGCAGATTCCGGCGCGTGCGGTGTCGGTCGGCATCATTGTTGGATTCCTCTCCTGGGCCTGGGCGATGCTGGTCCCACTGCTCGGTGATGCCGGTTGGGTGTCGTCGGCGCTGGTGGAACAGGGACCGTTTGGTTTGCGCTGGCTTGCCCCGGATCACCTGCTGGCATTGACGGGATGGGGACGGTTGGCGCGTGCGGTTGGCGTGAGCCTTCTGGCATCGACCGTTGTCACGCTTGCCGTTGCCTTCTGGTTGCCGCGACAACAACAGCGTGAGCGCGAACGTTTTGACGCAGCGACCCTGCGCAATGCCGGTCTGCGCTTCCTCGGGCTGGAACGCATCAGCACCTTGTTGGCCGATGCCCCGACGAAAGGCGATGTGCCGCCGCAGGTCTCGGATGCGGTCGAACGCGAACTGGCGGCTTTGCTCGGCAGTGCATCGGCGCGCCTGCTGCTGGATACCGCGCGGCGCAAGACCAGTGCCGAACTCGACACAGTGGCGATGATCGTCGACCAGGCATCGAAGGACCTCAACTTCAACCAGCGCGTGCTGCAGGGCGCGCTGGAGAACATGAGCCAGGGAATCAGCGTGGTCGATGGCGATTTGAAGCTGGTGGCGTGGAACGCGCGCTACCAGGAATTGTTCGGATTCCCCGACGGACTCCTTGAAGTCGGGATGCCGGTGGAGACGCTGAGCCGCTGGGCGCTTGAGCGGATGCATCCCCCCTCCGATCGCGAGCGGGCCTTGCAGCGGCGTCTTGCCCATATGCGTGCCGGCACCTTGCATCTGTCGGAACGGGTGTTCCCGAACGGCAGCATCATCGAAATCCGCGGCAATCCGATGCCTGGCGGCGGGTTCGTCGCCACCTTCACCGATGTCACCGCGTTCCGCCGCGCCCAGAACGACTTGCAGGACATCAATGCCACGCTGGAACAGCGCGTCGATGAACGCACGCACTTGCTCGATGCCGCGCGTCGCGAGGCCGAGCGCGCCAACGATGCCAAGACGCGCTTCCTCACTGCCGTCGGCCACGATCTGTTGCAGCCGTTGCACGCGGCGCAATTGTTCGCCGATGCGTTGACACAACAGCTGGACGACATTGAACACAAGCGCGTGGTCGGGCAGATCCACGGTGCGCTCGATTCCACCACCGACCTCCTGACCGGCCTGTTCGACATGTCACGGTTGGAAGCAGGCGGACTGGTCCCGGAGCCGCGTGCGTTCCCGCTGGCCGAAGTGCTCGATCCTTTGGCTGTCCAGTTCGCGGCGATGGCGCAGGCGAAGGGGTTGCGCTTCCGTTATCGCCCGGTGTCCGCCTGGGTGCGCAGCGATCCGCGGCTGTTGCGGCGGATCGTGCAGAACTTCCTCGGCAATGCCGTGCGTTACACCACGCTGGGATCACTGCTGCTGGGGGCCCGCCGCGCCGGCAATGGAGTGTTGCGGCTGGAGGTCCATGACACTGGGCCCGGCATCGCACTCGAACAGCAGGCGATGATTTTCGAGGAGTTCCGTCGGGGCGAGAACGTGCCCGGGCAAGGACTGGGTCTTGGCCTGGCGATCGCCGATCGCCTGGCGAACCTGCTGGAATCGCAAATCGGCTTGCGCAGCCGGATTGCGCACGGCAGCGTGTTCACGCTCGATATTCCGCAAGCCGAGGCGCCGGTGATGGACAAGACCACGCTGCAGCGCCAATCGGGCGGCGTGCGCATCCTTGCCGTCGACAACGATCCGCAGGCACTGTCTGCGCTGGAATTGCTGTTGCGCGGCTGGGGGTACGAGGTCGCGACGGCGACGGACCTGCCATCGGCAGTGGCTGCGATGGAATCGGGTGGGGCAGATGCGTGGCTATTTGATTATCACCTGGACGATGGACGCACCGGTGTCGCCTTGCACGACGAGCTGGCGCAACGTTTCGGTGCGCGTCCGACGTTGATCCTCAGTGCCGATGATGGCGGTGCGACTCGGCGCGATGTCCTCGAACACGGGCTTACGCTGTTGCGGAAGCCGCTGCGGCCGTTGGCGCTGAAGTCGGTGCTCGACCGTGTGCTGGCGTCGACGGTACGCGTCGCCTAAACCAGCGGGACGTGGCGGCTGGGGTCGCCGAGTTCCAACTCGCGTAGAACCACGCCGGCCTGGGTGCGATTGCGCACGCCAAGGCGCTCGAAGATGGCGGTGACGTGCGCCTTGACCGTGCGTTCCTGGATGTCGAGGCGATCGGCGATCTGCTTGTTGAGCAAGCCTTCGGCGACCATCTGCAGCACGCGGAACTGTTGCGGCGACAGGCTGGCCAGTCGTGAGGCGAGGGCGCGATCGTCGGGCGACGAATGCGCATGGTCGACGGCGGCACGCAGGCTGTCGGGCAGCCAACGTTCACAGGCCAATACGGCGCGGATTGCGGAATGCAGTTCATCAAGTCCGGAGACTTTCGGCAGGAATCCTGCGGCGCCGTGGTCGAGCGCGCGCCGGACCACGCGCGGATCATCGTTGGCGGACACCACGATCACCGCGACGTGGGGATACTGCGCACGGATCGCCGCCAGCCCGGTCAGGCCGTGGTTGCCCGGCATGTGGATGTCGAGCAGAACGAGGTCAATGTCGGCATGGGCGTCCAGGGCCGCCAGCGCAGCGTCGAGGGAATCGGCTTCATGCATGCGCATGTCGGCCACGGCATCAGCAGCGACCTGTTTCAGGGCCGCGCGGAACAACGGGTGGTCGTCAGCGATCAACACGGTGGGCATCGCGTCCAGCCTATCAGCTGCGAGCTCAAGTCGCCTTGCACCAAAGTACGATGCAGCCCACGACGGGAAGGGCTATCGTCGTGGAATGAGACTGTTCATCCTCCTGATTTCCGCTTTCGTGTCGGCTGGTTCAGCTTCCGCCGCCACGCACCCGAAACACGCTGCCAGGAACGCCATGGACACTGCAGACGTCACCATCACCGAACATCGCAACGGCGACGATTTGCTCACTGCCGGTCTCGGGCTCGACGGCCTGCGTGCGATGACGCCACCGGCATTCGCCGATGCAACGCATCCCACTGCGAGCGAACGTCGTCGCCGGGCGATCTGGGCGAACTGGCGTGGCATCGCCGATCTCTCTCCCAATGGAGGCTATGGCACGGTCTATGGCAGCACCGCCAGCGTGCCCGGCCGCGAATACTCGGCCTTGCTGACGTTGCCCGGCGCACATGCGCCGCATCGCGTGGTGCTGCAACTGCCGGATGCCTTCGACGCCCGCAAGCGCTGCGTGGTGGTGTCGGTCGCTTCGGGGTCGCGTGGCGTCTATGGCTCGATGGCGGTCGGCGCGGCCTGGGGCCTGCCCAAAGGGTGCGCGGTCGTCCATACCGACAAGGCCGCGGGCACCGACTATTTCGACATCGATGCCAACGAAGGCGTTGATGCAGCTGGCGAACGTGTTGCCGCCGACAAGGCCGATGCGTTCAAGCCGCAACTCGCCACCGGCGCGAGTGGTGTCGCCTTCAAGCACGCGCATTCCGGCGACAATCCGGAAGCCGATTGGGGCCGTCACGTGAAGCAGGCGGCGGAGTTCGCCTTGCACATGCTCGACAAGGCCTATCCTGCACAGGCGCCATTCACGCCGCAGAACACGAAGATCATTGCGACCGGCATATCCAACGGCGGCGGTGCAGTGTTGCGCGCCGCAGAGCTTGAGGGTGGCTGGTTGTCCGGTGTCGTCGCCGGGGAACCGAATGTGTATGCCGAAGGCGGTCGCCCCTTGTACGACTTCGCCACCGAAGCGGCGTTGCTGATGCCTTGCGCCTTGCTCGACCTGCCGGCCGATGCCTTGCCGCAGCCACCCATGCGTGCGCAGATGGAACCGCTGTGGACGCAACGTTGCGCCAGCATCAAACAACTGGGATTGATCGAAGGCGACACCGTCGCGCAACAGGCCGCATCCGCCCATGCGCAGTTGCGCGCAAAGGGATGGACGGATGGCGCACTGCATGGCGGCACGGCATCGGTCGGTTTCGACCTGTGGCGCGCGGTTGCAGTCGCCTATGCCTCGGCCTATGGGCGTTATCGCGCCGGCGAGCATCCCTGCGGGTTCAACTATTCGGCGATCGGCGCCGATCTCAAGCCGCGCCCGACCACGCCCATCGAACGCGCGACGTGGTGGAGCGACGGCAGTGGCATTCCACCCGGTAACGCCATCGGCCTGATCGACCCGAAACTGTCCTTGCCTGATCCCACATTGGCCGGCGAGCGCTGCCTGCGCGCCTTGTGGACGGATCAGGGAGTAGACGCCAAGCGCGTGCGCGATGGCATCGCCGCGACGCATGCCAAGGCACCGCAGAAAGGCTTTCCGATCCTGGTGATCCATGGCAGCGATGACGGCTTGGTGCCCCCGGCCTTCAGTAGTGCGCCGTGGGTTGCAGCTGCGCGTGCTGCCGGTCGTCCCGTGGCTTACTGGACTGTGGGCAAGGCCGAACACTTCGACGCTTTCCTCGCGTTCCCGTCGTATGCACAACGTTTCGTGCCGCTGTTGCCCTATATGTACGATGGGCTGGATCGCGTGTGGGCACAGATCGAAGGCCACGCGGCCATCGCCACCACGGATGTCCGCATCGATGCCAAGCCGCGTGGCGATGCGGCACTGAACTGCGACGATCTCCATCTGCCGAACTGATTTGCCGTCCAGCCTGCTGATCTGGCAGTCTGGCGGCATGGACACATCTGATCCAGGCAGACCGAAACGCTTTTCCATGCTGCGCGAGTTCCGGCTCGCCGACTGGTTCACGCTCGGCAACGCCTTCTGCGGCACCGGCGCGATCTTCGCGGCAATGCGCTTCCTGCAGGACGACGTCACTGGCGACCTGCTGGTCGGCATGGCGTTGATCCCGCTCGCCTTCATCTTCGACGCGCTGGATGGCCGCATCGCGCGTTGGCGCAAGGTCGCGTCCACGCTCGGACGCGAACTCGATTCGCTGGCCGACGTGATTTCCTTCGGCGTCGCGCCCGCGGCGTTGGCCTACGCCTGCGGCATGCAGGGGTTGTGGGACTGGATCGTGCTCAGCTTTTTCGTCGGTTGTGGTGTCAGCCGCCTCGCGCGTTACAACGTCACCGCCGAACAACTGAGCGGCGCCGAAGGCAAGGTCAAGTACTTCGAGGGCACGCCGATCCCGACCAGCCTGCTGCTGGTGGTTGTGCTGGCGATCGCGGTCTGGCAAAACCACATCGGTCAGAACCTGTGGGGCGGGGTGGTGATGCTCGGGCGCTGGCAGTTGCATCCGCTGGTGCTGATGTTCGCGCTGTCGGGCTCGCTGATGATCAGCACCATTCGCATTCCCAAGCCCTGAAGCAGGGCTACGGACAGGTCATCGCTGCGTGCTAGCATCGTCCCATTCCATACGGACGACATCCCATGAACTCGCCATGGCCCGCGGATTTCGAGCAACTTTCGCGTCAGTACTGGACGGCCTGGAACGAGATGATGCGCAACGGCGGCGCGGCTGCCGCATCGCCCTTCGGCGCGACAGCATCGCCCTTCGGCGCGGCAGCTGCAGCCCCCTTCGGATTCGCGCCGGGGATGCCGGGAATGCAGGGCTTTGGCATGCCGGGGATGATGCCTGGCATGGGCGGTGCGCCCGCCGGCTGGCGTGAGGCGATGGCATTCTGGAACAACGCGGCGATGGGGACCCCCGATCGCGGCGTGCGCAATGTCGCCGATCGCATGAACGCGCAGGCCAGCACCTGGTGGAGCGAAATGCAGAAGATGGCGGCGCAGCTCGCGTCCCAGAATGCCGATGCCTCCGAAATCACCAGGCATTGGCGACAGGTGATGGACGGGCAGGGCAACCAGGCCGTGCTCGACATGTTCAAGGGCCTGCAGGGCGCGGAATCGCACAGTCTGGAAGCCTGGTACGACGCCGCGCGTCCGTGGCTCGATGCCTGGCGCCGGGAAGCGCACAGCTGGCTCGGCATGCCGGCATTCGGATTGACGCGTGAACACCAGGAACGCGTCCAATCGTTGATGCAATCTCAGGTCGACTACCAGGATCGCCTGTCGGCCTACAACGCACTGCTGCTGAAGGCCAGCCAGGATGCCGTCGGCGTGTTCGAGGGGCTGCTGAAGAAGCACGAGGAACCCGGGAAGCAATTGACCACCGCGCGCGCATTGTTCGATGTCTGGGTCGATGCCGCCGAACAGGCGTATGCGGAAATCGCATTGTCCGATGAATTCCGCCGTGTCTATGGCGAGATGGTCAACGCGCAGATGCGCTTGCGCCAGCAGGTGCAACGCGAGATCGAGCAGATGTGTTCGGTGTTCGGGTTGCCGACGCGCACCGAACTCGACGCCGCCCATCGCAAGATCGCCGAGCTCGAGCGCATGTTGCGCCGCCAGACGGCGGGAACGAAACCGGCAAGCGATGCGCCCGCCGCACGCAAGCCGGCGGCACGCAAGAAAACGGCATCGGCAACACCCAGGACTACTGAAAGCAAACGCCCACGGAGCCGCTGACATGGCCGCAGCAGACGCGAACAGAAAGGATTCGGACAGGATCGGTCCGCTCAACTTCACGCCCGAAGCGCTGGTGGAGGAAACCATCGGCATGCAGTCCAAGCTCGGCGCCGGGTTGGAAACCTTGCG
The DNA here is from genome assembly GCA_018242465.1 of Pseudomonadota bacterium. Taxonomy (GTDB): domain Bacteria; phylum Pseudomonadota; class Gammaproteobacteria; order Xanthomonadales; family Xanthomonadaceae; genus Solilutibacter. Next base: position 9,327 of record JAFEBY010000026.1, read on the forward strand.
GGATGTCGGTGATTACGACTATGGCGCGACCGAACGCGAAGAAGTATGGCGCGACGGCAAGACCGTGCTCTACCGCTTCCATCCGAAAAAGCAGGCGCTGGCGCGCACGCCGATCCTGGTCTGTTACGCGTTGGTCAATCGTCCCTACATGATCGACCTGCAGGACGACCGGTCGCTGGTGAAGGGATTGCTGGAGCGCGGGCAGGACGTCTACGTCATCGATTGGGGGTATACGGATCGTTCCGACCGCTACCTCACGCTCGAGGACTACGTCGAGCGCTTCCTCGGCGGCGCCGTCGATTTCCTGCGTGAAAAACATGGCGTCCACGGCATCAACCTGCTCGGTGTCTGCCAGGGCGGCGCATTCTCGCTGTGCTATGCCTCGTTGCATCCGGAGAAGGTCCGCAACCTGATCACCATGGTGACGCCGGTCGATTTCCAGACGCCGGACAACATGCTGTCGAACTGGACGCAGGGCCTCGACGTCGACCTCTTCATCGATACCCTCGGCAACGTCCCCGCCGACCTGATGAACTATTCCTACCTGATGCTGAAGCCGTTCCGGCTCAACATGCAGAAATACGTCGGACTGGTGGACATCCTCGACAACAAGAAGGCGCTCGAGGATTTCCTGCGCATGGAGAAGTGGATCTTCGATTCGCCGGACCAGGCGGGCGAAGCCTTTCGCCAATTCATCAAGCAGTTCTACCAGGGCAACGGGTTCGTCAACGGTGGCATCACCATCGGCGACCGCGAGGTCGATCTCGGGTTCATCGACATGCCGGTATTGAACATCTACGCCGAGCAGGACCACCTGGTTCCGCCGGGTGCTTCGAAAGCGCTGAAGGGGCTGGTCGGCACCGACGACTACACCGAACTCAGTTTCCGTGGCGGCCATATCGGCATCTACGTGTCGAGTCGCGCGCAGCATGAAGTGCCGGAGACGATCCACACCTGGCTGGTGCGGCGTTCGCGTTAAGCGACCGTGTCCTGAGTCGATGCATCCGGTGTTGCGCTTGTTGCTGCGACTGCTTGGCATCATCTGGGCCTTGCCGAACAGCGTGGTCGGTATCGTGCTTGGCGTGGCCGCGCTGCCGTTCGGGGCGAGACCACGCTGGCGTAGCAATGATCTCGCCCTGGTGTTCCAGCACTGGCCGTGGGGGCCGGGTGGGGCGATCACCTTCGGCAACGTCATCCTCCATACCGGCGACACCCTCGATTGCCCCTGCATCACGTATGCGCAGCGTGCCGGTCTCGCACACACCCCGCCCATCGTGCTCGGCGACCACGAACGCGCGCATGTCTACCAGTACATGGTGCTCGGCGTCCTCTTCCTGCCGCTATACCTGCTATGCGGCGGGGTCAGCCACCGCAACCGTTTCGAGCAGGCGGCGGATCGCTACGCGATGACCGGGCGCGGCTGGTGGCCGTTCTAGCCGCCCAACCACTCGATTCCGTCGATCCGTTCGATTCCCAGTCCCGGGCCATCACCCAAGACGATCCGCGATGCGTCGAATCGCGTGGTGCCATGGACCGGATTGTGGGTGCACAGGGATGGCCCGTCGAGATCGATCTTGGTGATGGTGGCCGAACGCGACACCGCGACGTGCGCGGCAGCGGTCACCCCGATCGGACTTTCCAGCATGCACCCCATCATGCATTCGGCGCCAAGGACGGCCGCGATGTCGGCCATCTTCAGCGCGTTGGAAATGCCGCCGGCCTTCATCAGCTTGATGTTGATGATGTCGGCAGCGCGCGCACGGATCAAATCGACCGCCTCGCGGGGCCCGAACGCGCTTTCGTCGGCCATCACCGGCGTGCGCGCATTCGCGGTGACTTCGCGCAAACCGTCGATGTCGTGCGCCTTGACCGGCTGCTCCACCAGTTCCATGCGGACGCCGGCGTCTTCCAACGTGCGGATTGCGTGGATTGCATCGCGTGCCGTCCAGCCCTGGTTGGCGTCGAGGCGGAGCACGGCGCGCCCGGCCACGGCATCGTGTACCGCGCGCATGCGTTCGATGTCGGTGGCCATGTCCTTGCCGACCTTGACCTTGAGCGAAGTGAAACCGCCGGCGATGGCATCAAGACTGTCGGCGACCATCTTGTCGATGGTATCGACGCTGATGGTGATATCGGTCTCGAGCCGTGGCTCGCCGCCGCCAAGCAACGCGTAGAGCGGGGCACCATGCAACTGGCCCCAGAGGTCGTGCAGGGCGATCTCGGCCGCGGCCTTGGCGCTGCTGTTGCCTATCAGCGCGCCCTGGATGGTGGCCGTGAGATCATTGAGACGGGAGACGTCGCAGCCGGCCAGGCGCGGTCCGAGATGATGGCGCAGGGCATCGATGATGGATCCGTGGGTGTCCCCGGTAATCGCCGCAGTCGCCGGTGCGCTGCCATGGCCGATGCGGCCGTCCTCGGTTTCCAGCGCAAACACCACGTCTTCGACCTGTTCCACCGTGCGCAACGCGGTCTTGAACGGCGTTTTCAATGGAATGCGCAGCATCCCCAGGCGAAAGGAACGGATCTTCATGGCAGGCATCGGTCGTGATGATCCCCGAAGCATACAAACAAAAACCCCCGAATTCCTGCGAATCCGGGGGCGTTGTTGGTGGAGATGGCGGGAATCGAACCCGCGTCCGAAGGCACTCCATGCCCGGCACTACATGCTTAGCTCGGTGTTTGGTCTCGGAGGATGGCAACACACCGTGCGAGGCACACCATCATCCACACCCGCTTTGATTTCGGAACCTGCTGACGGGTCGCCACCGGTTCCTATCCCGTGATCATGACCCTACATCCGCGAGCACGGGCACAAGCGGGTTCGGGGCTAGGCCTTAAGCGGCCAGAGCGTAGACGTCGTCGTTGGCGTCTGAGTTTTTGCAGCTGGATTAACGAGGAAAGC
>JAFEBY010000027.1 GCA_018242465.1 Pseudomonadota bacterium
CCGCGGCCACCGAGCCTGGTCGAACGCCGCATGTGGAACGGCAGTGCGCCGCCCGCCGATGGCGTCGCGGCACAGGGCGGTGGCCAGATGCAGGGTGGCATGCCGGGCCAGCAACAGGGCGGAATGATGGTGATGGGCCCGAATGGTCCGGTCTGGGTGCCCAACAAGGAGACGGTGAAGGAGGCCGACAGCAGCGCCAAGCTGCTGAACAACCCGAACGCCTTGCTGGTGCGCGGTACCTATATCCGCTGCATCCTCGAGACGCGCATCATCACCGATGTGCCAGGCTTTACTTCGTGCATCGTCACCGAGCCGGTGTATTCCATCAACGGACGCAGCCTGTTGCTGCCACGTGGTTCCAAGTTGCTCGGCAAGTACGACAGTGCAGGCATCGGGCACGGTCGCGTCGCAGTGATCTGGGACCGCGTGGTCACCCCGAACGGCTTCGACGTCAGCATGGCGAGTCCCGGCACTGATCAGCTTGGTGGCGCCGGCCATCCCGGCCAGTACGATGCCCATTGGCCGAGCCGGGTCGCCACCGCGACGTTGATCAGCATGATCAGCGACTTGTTCAAGTACGAGGGCGAGAAGTATGGCCCGAAGAGCACGGCGATCACCACCGGCGGAACGGTTTACCAATCGCCGTACGAGAGCAACACCGCGCAGACGGTGCAGGACTTGGCCCAGCAGGCGATCAACGAAAGCGCCAACCGCAAGCCCACGGTCACCATCAACCAGGGCACGCAGTTGAACGTATACGTGGCGCAGGACGTCGACTTCAGCAACGTGCTGGCGCGGCGCTGACAGGGCAGGCCCGGATGGAAGACGACAGCTCCCCGGTCGCGCGGATCTCCAACGATTTCCTCGAGTATCAATACCGGGTGCTCGGAATCCTCGAGCACCTCAACTCGCCGCGCGTCACCGAAATCTGCATCAACCGTCCGGGCGAGCTGTACCTGGAAACGCGCGATGGCTGGGAGCACCTGTCGGTGCCCAGCCTCACTTTCGAACGTGCACGACAGTTCTGCACTGCCGTCGTCAACGAGAGCAACACCGGTCAGCGCATCACCGACATCGATCCGATGGTGTCGCTGACGTTCCCGACCGGCCAGCGCGCACAGTTCGTGATTCCGCCGGCCTGCGATCCTGGCAAGGTCTCGATCACCATCCGCCTGCCGGCCAAGCAGAGCCGCACCCTGCAGCAATACGAAGACGACGGCTTCTTCGGGCAGATCCTCGAAACCAATGGCGAGTTGCCACAGCACGACCAGGAATTGCTGGAGCTGCGGGCAGCGCGCAACTACGGCGAATTCTTCCGCAAGGCCGTGCACTACAAGAAGAACATCGTCGTCTCCGGCGCCACCGGCAGCGGCAAGACCACCTTCATGAAGGCGCTGGTCGACCACATCCCGATGGACGAACGGCTGATCACCATCGAGGACGCGCGCGAGCTCTTCATTCCCCAGAACAACGTGGCGCATCTGCTGTATTCCAAGGGTGGGCAGAGCGCCAGTCACGTCACCGCCAAGACCTGCATGGAAGCCTGCCTGCGCATGAAGCCGGACCGGATCATCCTGGCCGAGTTGCGCGGCGACGAATCCTTCTACTTCATCCGCAACTGCGCGTCGGGCCATCCCGGCTCGATCACCAGCTGCCATGCCGGCAGCACCGACCAGACCTGGGACCAGATGGCCCTGATGGTGAAGGCCTCGCAGGAGGGGGCGGGGCTCGAATTCGCGACGATCAAGCGCCTGTTGATGCTGACGATCGACATCGTCGTCCACATCAAGGCCCACGCCGGTCGCCGCTACATCACCGGCATCGACTACCAGCCAGACCGGCAGCTCCCCGAGGTTTGAGGTCGTATTTGTGACAGCATCTGCAAAAATATTGACAATGCGGTCGCGTACTGGCACATTTCAGGCCATGCGCACGCTTCTTTCAGGGGGGAAGAGATGCTGCCCGGTCTCGAACTGATGGGCTGTCCGCTGGCTGTGCCGGCGCAGGTCATGCAACACGTCGTCAATGTCGAGTCGTCCTACAACCCGTATGCGATCGGGGTGGTGGGCGGTCACTTGGTGCGCCAGCCGAAAACCTTGCCGGAGGCCCTGGCCACCGTGCGCATGCTGGAATCGCGCGGCTACAACTTTTCGCTCGGCCTGGCCCAGGTCAATCGCTACAACCTGCCGAAGTACGGGCTCGAGACGTATGCGGAAGCCTTCCAGCCCTGCGCCAACCTGATGGCCGGATCCCGCATCCTCGCCGATTGCAACCAGCGTGCCGGCGGTCACTGGGGCAAGTCGTTCAGTTGCTACTACTCGGGCAATTTCGTCACCGGCTATCGCCAAGGCTACGTCCAGAAGATCGAACGTTCGATGTGGGGCGATCGCGTCGCGCAGGCCGATGGCGCGCCAGCCATTCCGGTGGTGGACAGCCGCAGTCGCAGCCAGCGCGCTGCGTCGGGTGCCCGTGTCGCAAACCGCAAGAACACGCGTGCGGGCGTCATCCGCAACGACGGCCAGCTCGACACCCGCAGCCTGGTCGCACGCCGCGGCGGGGCAGTGCCGCCTGCAGCAGTCCAACCGCAAGCCGCGCCTGCATCGATGCCGATACCGGCGATGCCGGCCGCCGCCATGCCGGTCATGGCGCAGCCCGTGCAGGCGCAAGTCCGGGTCGAACAGGCAACAAACGGATCACGCGAGTCCGCTGGCGACAGCGCATTCGTGTTTTAGGGGACGCAAGACAACCGCTTCATCCATCCACCAAAGACGTTGCATCCAACAAGGAGTTGAAAATGAAATTGAAGCTTTCTTCCCGCAAGCCCAACCTGACCTTGCTCATCCTGTTGCTTGTCGCGACGCTGTGCCTGTTCGCACCGGACGTGATGGCGCAGGCAACAAGCACCGACGCCCAGACCAAGCTGTGCGGTGTGATGAAGAACGTCTACAGCATCCTCAAGGTTGCCTCGATCCTGATCGTGACGATCGCGGTGATTTTCGCTGGTTACCAGATCGCTTTCGCCCACAAGCGCATCTCCGACGTCGCCCCGATCCTGATTGGCGGCTTGCTGATCGGCGCCGCGGCCCAGATCGCCTCGATGGTGATCGGCAACAACGCCATGAAAGGCAGTGGAGATTGCGCCGCCGACGTCAGCAGCAATGCGTACGTGATCAAGGCCGATCCGGGCTACCGTGCATAAGAACATCATGTTTCGCGGCTGCACCCGCCCGCCCATGTTCCTGGGCGTGCCCTATGTCCCGTTCTTTCTCGGGGCGGGCGGCGTGCTGCTGATCGCGATGTACAGCGGCAACCTGCTGTTCATCTTCTTCGCGCCGGTCGTCATCTACATCATGCGGATGATGGCCAAGCGCGACGAGCACATCTTCACCCTGTTGGGCTTGAAGCTGGGCATGCGCACGCGCATGCGCAACATCGGCGACCACGATGGCCTGTGGGTCTTCAATCCCAATCCCTACCGCGAAAAACCGGCGCCCCGAGACTGATGTTCACGCCCGATACTCCCGTCAGCGAATTCCTCCCGTTTTCCACGCACGTGTCACCGACCGTGATCAAGACCACGGGGGGCGATTACCTCGTGGTCTGGCACCTCGGCGGCTTGCCGTTCGTGGGACGGGAGGAATGGGAGATCGAGCACAAGCACGCGACGTTCAATCGCCTGCTGCAGACCCTGCGTGCGCCGGATTTCCTCAATGTCGCGTTCTGGGTCCACGACATCCGCCGCCGTCGCCGCATCAGCAGCGCGGCGAAGTTCGGTCACGCCTTCAACCAGCAGATGTCGGATCGCTATTTCGACGCGCTGTCATCGCAGAAGATCATGCAGAATGAGTTGTACCTGTGCATGCTCTATCGTCCCGATGGCGGCCAGCGCATCAAGGACAAGGTCAGCGACATCGGCCGGCTGGAACGCCTGCAAAAGGAGGCGGTCGCGCGCATCCAGGAACTCGCCGCCAACGTCGAAGCCGTGCTCAAGGATTACTCGCCCTATCGCCTCGGCATGTACGAGGCCGACAACGGCGTGGTGTTCTCGGAAATCCTCGAGTTGTACGGCTACATCCTCAATCGCATCGACGAGCCGGTGCCTGTGCTCAACGCGCCCATCAAGGACTACCTGCCGGTCAGCCGCTTGATGTTCTCGGTGAAGAGCGGCGACTTTGTCGTCAACCCGCCGAACAATGCCAACCAATACGGCGCCATCCTCAACGTCAAGGAATATCCGGAAGGCACCTGGCCGGGCATCCTCAACGGCCTGAAGTATCTCGATTTCGAATACGTCGTCACCCATTCCTTCAGCCCCAAGGGACGCGCCGACGCACTCAAGGTGCTGGAGCGCACCAAGGGCATGATGATTTCGTCGGGCGACAAGTCCTACACCCAGATCCAGGAACTGGACGTGGCGATGGACCAGCTGACGTCCGGCAACTTCGTGCTTGGCGAATACCACTTCATCATCGCGCTGTATGCCGAATCGCAGGACAAGCTCGGCCAGCAGATCGCCGCCACGCGCGCCGAACTCTCCAATGCCGGTTTCGTCTCGGCCAAGGAAGACATGGCGATCGCGCCGTCGTTCTATTCGCAATTCCCGGGCAACTGGCGCTATCGCACCCGCACCGCGAATGTCAGCTCGCTGAACTTCCTCGGGCTGTCGCCCTTGCACAACTTCGCGGTCGGCAAGAAGGACAACAACCCGTGGGGTGAATGCGTCACCACGCTGCAGACCACCAACGGGCAGCCGTATTTCTTCAATTTCCATGCCACCCATCCCGGCGAGAATTCGCTGGGGGAGAAGGCGATCGGCAACACGATGGTCATCGGCAAGTCGGGGACGGGCAAGACCGCGCTGATCAACTTCCTGCTCAGCCAGGTGCAGAAGTTCGACCCGGTGCCGACCATCTTCTTCTTCGACAAGGATCGCGGCGCCGAGATCTTCGTGCGCGCCTGCGGCGGCAACTACCTGGCGCTGGAAAGCGGCCAGCCGACCGGCTTCAACCCCTTCCAGTGCGAGAACAGCGAGGAGAACATCCAGTTCCTTTCCGGGCTGATCAAGGTGCTGGCGGCCAAGCCGGTCTACACCGCGCGCGAGGAAGAGGAAATCCATCGTGCGGTCGAATCGATGCTGGACATGCCGATGCAATTACGCAGCATGAGCAACTTCCAGAAGAGCCTGCCCAACATGGGCGACGATGGCCTGTTCGCGCGCATGCGCAAGTGGACCGCCGGCAATTCGCTGGGCTGGGTGTTCGACAACCCGGTGGATACCGTCGATCTCAGCCACGCCAACATCATCGGCTTCGACTACACCGACATCATCGAGAATCCCGAAGTGCGCGTGCCGGTGATCAACTACCTGATCCACCGGCTGGAAGCGCTGATCGACGGTCGCCCGCTGATCTACGTGATGGACGAATTCTGGAAGATCCTGGAAGGCAAGGGTGGCCTGAAGGAATTCGCCAAGAACAAGCAGAAAACCATCCGCAAGCAGAACGGACTCGGCATCTTCGCCACCCAGAGTCCGGAAGACGCCTTGCAGAGCGACATCGCCGCGGCGCTGATCGAACAGACCGCGACCCTGATCCTGCTGCCCAATCCCAATGCCAGCAAGGAAGACTACGTCGAGGGCCTCAAGCTCACCGAAGCCGAGTACAACGTGGTGGTGAGCCTGGACGAACGCTCGCGCTGCTTCCTGGTGAAGCAGGGCCATGCCGCCAATGTCTGCCAGCTCAACCTGCGCGGGATGGACGACGAACTGGCGGTGATCTCGGCATCGACCGACAACATCGAAATCCTGCACGGGCTGTTGCAGGAACAGGCGATGCGCCACGGCGTGACGCCGGACCAGCTCGCCCCCGAACAGTGGTTGCCCGAGTTCTACGAAAACCGCAAGGGCTCGGGCAAGCGCCGCAGCAGCAACGAGGACAGTGATGCCAAGACCCGCCGCATGGGCGGATACGGCCGCTAACACCGACATGGAGAACATGCGCATGAACACTGCACAACGCCCCGCAACCCAATCCCGCCGCCGCATGCAGACCGCGATGGCGATCGTCATGACTGCCGGACTGACCATCAGCGTCGGCGCATGGGCCGATTGGGCGGTGAATGACAGGGATGCGATCGAGCAGCTGAAGGCGATCCACAAGTCGATCGGCGACAAGGGCAACGGTCCCACGAGCAAAACCCTGCTCGAATACCAGAAGTACCAGAGCACGGTCACCAAGGGGGACTTCAGCCCCGACGCCTCGAACGGTGACCAGCAAGGGCGCTACAAGGACCCGGACGTCATGTTCAAGTCCGACGACGTGACGCTGACGAAAAATGCGTCCGCGAAACTGACCAGCATCACCATGGATGACAGTACGCGTTGTCCACAACCCACGAAGCCGAGTACGGACAGTCCCAGTGGTGGTCCCGCCAGCCCGAGTGTCGGAGGCGATGGCATTCCCGAGCAGCAACACAAGGTGTGCATGGACATTCTGGAAACCCAGAAGGGCCAATTCAAATACAACGTGATGATGAGTGAGCTTGCCGATGTCCGCTACAAGCGCTTGCAGCAGATCGAACGCGATCGCGGCAACATCGACGAGCTCGACGCCGGGAAACTCCAGGACAATACCAATCGCATGCTGGCGCTGATCGCATTGATCCAGATCGACCAGCAGCAGCAAAAAGCCTACAACGATGCCTACAACACGCGGATCGTGTATCTGCAGGGTGTCCAGGAACGCCTGAGCCAGAGGGCGCTGCACGGCAATGGCAAAACGAGTCCACTGGATATCGTCGGCAGTCTTGGCGAATACGCCACGCTCGGTGCGGCCCTGGGTGTTTCTCCGGACGACCTGATCAGCAAATGATGGGCAGCAGCATGAACGAAGCAGGCAGGGGAGAGTGACGACATGGGCGCCATAGGGCAATGGGTCTATTTCCAGATCATATTCGCGTATCTCGGCAAAGAGATCGAGAACATGCGCGACAACATGATGGGCGGATTCATGCAGTGGATCCTGCTGTTCGGCTCCATCCTGATCACGTCGTGGATCATCTTCCAGGGCTGGCTGGTGGTGACCGGTCGTTCGCGCGAATCGATGATGGCACTGGTGACCAATTCGATGCGGGTGGTGCTGATTACGCTGTGCGCGACCACCTTCACCTTCATGGGCAGCGACATTTCCAAGCTGATGACGGAGACCATGCCGAAGGCGATCACCGGGGTGGTGACGGGGAATGAGTCCTCGCCGGCGCGTGAGGTGGACAAAGGGTTTGCGGAGATGCAGGTGACGTTTGCCTTCATGGACGGCTTGGGGGCTTCCAACGGCGGTCGCGACCA
>JAFEBY010000028.1 GCA_018242465.1 Pseudomonadota bacterium
CGGTCGCGTCGTCACCCGCACCATGCTGCTGGAATCGGTGTGGGACTACCACTTCGATCCGCAGACCAACGTCATCGACGTCCACATCAGCCGCCTGCGCCAGAAGATCGACCACGGCTTCGACCGCCCGCTGCTGCAGACAGTGCGCGGCGCCGGTTACCGACTGGACGGCTAGTTCCAGATGGCGACGTGGCCGTGGCGTTCGACCAGCCGGCGCCTTGCGCTGATGGTGTCGGCCGCCTTCCTGCTGGCTTTCATGCTGCTTGGTGCCGGCGTGTATTTCGGCGTTTCCGTGCTGCTCGAGAAGGACAGCCAGGACGTCCTGCGCCTGCAGACGGCCGGCCTCGTCGAAGTCGCACGCTCGGGCGGCCTGCCGGCGTTGCGCGAGGAAGTGCGATCACGCACCGAACAGCCCGACGACCCGGATAGTGCATACGCGTTGTGGGATGCCAATGGCCGCCTGCTGGCGGGAACCGCGCTGCCGTTGCCCGCGGGTGGCATGCCGGCGGCGGTTGGCGCCAGCCACAGCTATGAATTCATCGATAACGACACCGATGACGATGCCAACACGATGGCGCATGCAACGCCACTCGGTGACGGCAGCATGCTGGTGGTGGCCTTGCACACACGCGCGCAGGATGGCTTCCGGAATCTGATGTTGCGGGCCTCGATCGCCGCACTGATCGCCGCGGGCGTGCTCGGCGTGTTGCTCGGCTGGTTGATCATGCGCCTGGTTGCGTCGCGGCTGCGCGCGCTCGACATCGCCGCCGAGCGCATCACCGCCGGCGACATGACGCAACGCGTTCGCGTCGACGGCAGCGGCGACGCCTTCGATCGCCTTGCCCAGCGCTTCAACAGCATGCTCGATCGCATCGGCGGCCTGATGGCAGGGGTGCGTGCCGCCACCGACCACATCGCCCACGACCTGCGCACGCCGCTCACGCGCCTGCGCAATCGCCTCGATGATTTGCGTGAGGACGCGGATCCGGGTTCGTCGCAACGGACTTCGCTGGATACCGCGGTCAACGACACCGACCAGTTGCTCGGCACCTTCGCCGGGTTGCTGCGACTGTCGCGCATCGAGGCGCAATCCCTCGGGCAGGACGCGCCGCGCGTGCCGTTGTGGCCATTGCTGGAAGATGCCCAGGACATGTACGCGCCGATCGCGGCGGAACGCGGCATCCGCATTGAGCTGGGCGGTGAAGGGGCAGATGCGCAGGGCGATGCCGACCAGTTGTTCCAGATGGTGCTGAACCTGCTCGACAACGCGATCAAATACACGCCCGATGGCAGCGTGGTGCAGCTCGCCGTGCGGCCGCAGGGCCCTGTCGTTGTCGTCGATGTCGCCGACCAGGGTGCCGGGATTCCCGAGGAAGATCGCCTGCGCGTGTTCGACCGGTTCGAACGGCTGGAGGCGCATCGCGGTTCACCGGGGAGCGGGCTGGGCTTGAGCCTGGTACGTGCGATTGCCAATCGCCACGGCGGCCGCATCGAATTGCGCGACCACCACCCAGGACTGCTGGTCCGGGTTACCCTTCCACGCGCCGTTGCCTGATCCTCCACCGGTACTCCATGCCCGATTCCGGACATTTCGTCGTTTTCGATTTCGACCACACGCTCTACAACGGCGATTCCGGCAGCCACCTGTTCGCATGGCTGATCCGTCGCGCCTGGTGGCGTCGCTTGCTGGCGTTGCTGATCCTGCCGGTGGCGGGACCGATGATCGCGTGGCTGCCGACGCGTCGCCACGGCATCTCGGCCTTCGTCTGGGCCGGGACGGTGGGGATGCATCACCGACGCGAGCTCGATGCGCTGATCGACGAATACGTCGCCTCCCATGCCGATGACATCCGCAAGCGCCTGCTGCCGGATGCGCTCAAGGTATTGCACCTGCATCGCGCCCGTGGCGACACCGTGATCGTCGCGACCGGCGCACCGCCGGAGCTGGCGCGCGCCATCCTCGATTTCGTCGCCCATGACGACTTGCCGGTGATCGGCACCGAGATCGGGCCGCGCTTCGGGGGCGTGGTGGCGACGCGCCACTGCCATCACGCGATGAAAATGGCGATGATCCGCGACGCCGGTTACACCGCCGCGATCGACGCGGCCTACAGCGACAGCACCGCCGATCTGCCCTTGCTGTTGTCGGCGCGCCATCCGGTGGTGGTGAACCCGAAGCCGGGGTCGATTGCGGTGTTCCGCCGCCTGCTGCGGCTGGATACGCCGATCCTCAATTGGGGATGTCCCGGCCGCGCCGGCGATCCCGACCCACGGGCAAGAGCGCTGGGCTGAGGTTCAGGCGGCGCCGAGGTATTTGACGAAACGGACAGTGCCGTCGCTGTAGTTGTTGTCGCGGTAGAACTTGTGGGCGTCGGTGCGCTGCGATCCGCTGGTCAGCTCGATGCGCGCAGCGCCGGCGGCGCGCGCGCGACGCTCGGCCTCGCGCAGCAACTGGCGCCCGATGCCACGGCCCTGCGCTTCGGTCGTCACCACCAGTGCGGTGATGCGGCAAGTCGTGGTGTCCAGCGGCAGGTAGTACATGAAATCGAGGGCGATCAGGCCGGAGACAGCGCCATCGACGCCACGTGCCAGCACCAGCGTCTGGCGATCGTTCTCGATGATGGTGAGGATGCGGTTGGCCGCATCCTGGCGATCACAGGGATAGCCGAGTGTGGTGAGCAGGGAAGCGACGTCCTCGGCATCCATCACCGAAGCCAGCCGCAGGTCGGCCTCGGGCAGGGCGTTGTGTGGATCGCGGGCAGTCACAAGGGCCTGTTGGCGCTATCGGCTGCCGTAGAGAACGATGGTCTTGCCGCGGGCGTGGAGCAGACCATCCGCCTGCAACTTCTTCAGCACGCGACCGGCCATTTCGCGCGAGCAGCCGACCAAGCGGGCGATTTCCTGGCGGGAGATGCGCAGCTGGGTGCCCTGCGGATGGGTCATCGCTTCCGGTTCCTGTGCCAGATCGTGCAGGGTGCGCACGATGCGGTCGGTGACGTCGAGGAAGGCGAGGCGACCGGCCTTGCGACCGGTGTCGCGCAGGCGGCGGGTGAGCTGGGCGCCGATCGCGAACAGGAACTTGGGCGCGTCCGCGGCCAGCTCGCCGGTCAGCAGCTGGGTCAGGTGCTCGTAGCTGATTTCCGCCAGCTCGGTCTGGGTGCGCGTGCGCAGGGTGACTTCGCGGCGCTCGGAATGGATGTAAAGCCCCATTTCGCCGACGAATTCGCCCTTGCCGTAGTAGCCCAAGATCAGCTCGTGGCCATCTTCTTCCTCAGTCAGGATGCTGACCGAGCCGTCGAGGACGTAATAGAGGGTGCTGGCCGGGTCGCCGGGACGGAACACGTCAACGCGGGACGGATAGCGATGGCGCTGGCAGCGGGACAGGAACCGGTCGACTGTCGCGGCATCGAGGGACAACGGGCTCGCGGGAAGGCGTTGGGCACCGATTTGCGACAGGGCGTGGTAGTTCATTCGGGACCGTATGGCATGAAATCTCCCCAAGAGTATGGCGAAGAATTGTCCACGGCAACTCGTGACCGCCAGCTGCGGTCACATGCCGTTTCATGACGGGGTTCCGTTCAGGTTCGCGATGGCGGTCATGGCTTCTCGGTACCTGCGGGGGGAGCTTTGCCGCATAATCGCCGCCTTGCCGGATCCTGAAGGCCCGCTGGTGATCAAGCCGCTCCCCCGTTTGAAGCTGCAAGGCTTCAACAATCTCACGAAATCGCTCAGCTTCAACATCTACGACGTCTGCTATGCGGCGTCGGAAGACGAGCGCAAGCGTTATATCGAATACATCGACGAACAGTACGATGCCGATCGCCTGACCCAGATCCTCACCGACGTGGCGGAGATCATCGGCGCCAACATCCTCAACATCGCGCGCCAGGACTACGATCCGCAGGGCGCGTCGGTGACCATCCTCATCTCCGAGGAACCGGTGATCGACAAGGCCGATGCCAAGGGCGTGATCTCCGATGCAGTGGTCGCCCATCTCGACAAGTCGCACATCACGGTGCACACCTACCCGGAAACGCATCCGGACAACGGAATCGCGACTTTCCGCGCCGACATCGACGTCTCGACCTGCGGCGTGATCTCGCCGCTGAAGGCCCTGAATTACCTGATCGAAAGCTTCGAGTCCGACATCGTCGTCTGCGATTACCGCGTGCGCGGTTTCACCCGCGACATCAAGGGCAAGAAGCACTTCATCGACCACAAGATCAATTCGATCCAGGACTACCTGGCCAAGAACATCAAGTCGCGCTACGAAATGCTCGACGTGAACGTCTACCAGGAAAACCTGTTCCACACCAAGATGCA
>JAFEBY010000029.1 GCA_018242465.1 Pseudomonadota bacterium
ATCGAAACCGTGGATCAGCTGGGCGAAGCCCATCTGCTGCAGGGCAGCGGCGTTGTTACCGCCAGCGGCGGCGGGAGCGGCTTGTTGAAGGAGCATTGCGCTTACCTTTGTCGACGAAAAGTGGGAAATGGTTGGTGGAGCGCTCGCGGCTTACTCGCCGACGTTGAGCACGATGGGAAGGGTACCCGTACCGGCGGCACCGGCGCAGATCTTGACGCCACGCGCCCAGCTGGCGGCGGCACGATCGAGCTCGCGGTCACCCGATGAGCCGGAGACACTGGTCGCGGTCACGCCGCCTTCGGCGGTATACGTCACCGAAATGCGGGCGGTACCACCGCTGAAGCCCTTGGCCGCGGCCTTGCCGATCGCAATCTGCAACGGCGTCTGCGACGGCTGGCCACACAGGTTGCCGCGCAAGTCGTTGTTGTTGACCTTCGGACCCGACGGAGCCGGGGGTGCCGGTGGCGGCGGCGGGGCCGGCGGGGCCGGGGGTGCCGGCGGCGGCGCCTGGTAGGACACCGCATTGGCGGTTTCACTGACGATGGGTGGCTGCGGCGTTGGCGGCACCGGCGGCGACGGGCGCGGCGGTTGCGGCGGCAGGTTCGGCGTCGGGGGCGGCGGGACCAGATCCTTCGGCGGCGGCGGCGGCGGCGGCGGCGGCGGCTTGATCATCTGCACGGCGACGTGTTCGGTCTTGTCGGCGTCGGCTTGCGGCGGCGACACCGGGGCCATCAGCAGCAGCAGGGCAGCAACGTGCACCGCCAGCGCAGCAGACATGCCGGCGATGCGGGGCCAATTCAGGCCGACGGCGTCATCGTCGTCATGTCGATAGTGGTGGGGGGCGATGGTATCCGTCATTCGAGAACTCTGGGAGGGGGCACGACACCGGCTGGATAATGCATTTTCCCATCGCCCTTTGAGCGGCGGGAACCCCGAAGCTTATACCAACTCCGGGTCTGCATTCCATATGTCCTGCAAGCGAAAATCGATTGTAGGTGCTAAGAATTTGTTACTTCAGAAAACGTTGCAATACCGCAGGATCCTTTACGCCCTTTTTCTGGGCTTCCAGCGCGGCAGCCTTGGCTTCGGCCTTCTTGCCCTGGCCAAGATAGATCCGGGCACGGTTCAAATCGGCATCCCCTTTGCTGGACATTCCGGCAGCCTTGGCATAGTTCGCCAACGCGATATTCCACTGGTCCTGCCCGAAAGCGGATTGTGCGATCACGCTGTAGGCCGTCGCGGTTTGCTCGTCTTTGGGAATCGTGCCCTTGGCGACGCCACTGTCGAGCACGTCCTGAGCTTCCTTCCAGTTGCTGCCGGGAGTCTGCAGCAGGGTCACGTAATAGGCGCGCAGGTCATCGGCGCTGGCCAGCAGGCCCTGCTTGTAGCGATCGCGCAGCAACGCCAGCATCTCGGCGGTCTTGTTCTGCTGCTGGTAGGTCGCGAGCAGGTTCTGGAACGCGGCATGGTCCTGGGGATCCTTGGCCAGGCGTTCCTTGAACGCGGCTTCGGCATCCCCCGCCTTGCCGGTGTGCGACAACAACGACAGGCGCATGTTGGCGTACTGCGGATCGGTGGTTTTGGTTTCGGCGAGGAACTGGTCCAGTGTCTTCAGCGCTTCTGGATACTTGCCAGAATTGCTGAGGCTGGCCACCAGATTGCTCATCGAGTCGTAATGGCCGTTGTTGTCGAGGCCATTGGCGGTAATGACTTCCTGGAAATCGGTCGCGGCGGACGTGTAATCCTTCTGTGAGAACGCGGCGCTGCCCGCGATTTCATAGGCCAGCGATTTTTCATAGGGCGTGCTGGCCTTGGGCAAGAAATCATCGGCGAGGCTGCGCACCTTGGCGAAGTCCTGCGCACTGTAGGCTTTGCTGATTTCGAGTAGCGCCTTTCCGTTCTGGTCCGAAACCTGCGGCTTCGGCTCCTTGCGGGTCGCGTTCGGGTAGCGCACCGCATCCTGAGCAGCCTTGTCCTTGCTGTGGTTGGGGCGTGCGGTCTTGTTGTTGTCCTGGTCCTGAGAATAAGCGGAACGCATCAATCGGCTCTGGGCAGCAGAGTCGCGATCCTCCTTATCTGTTTGTGCAGCAGCAGGCGATACCCCCGCAAAACAGGCCAAGGTCGCCAAGATGGACAATGACAACAGGCGAGCGATACTGGGCATGAAACGACTCCTGGTTGAATGACGAGGTTGCCATGGTGTGTCGTCACGGCGTGTTGCAGCGAACCACTTTCGTTTCCCTGATGCGGCGGCTGCTGAATTCCGTAGAGACCTAGCTTAACCGCATTTTGGCCTGCGCCCTGCTGCGCGCGCTTGTTCATAGACCGGCATCAACCCCCCTGCCCGCTTGTTCAATTCTCCCAGCCGTGCCTGCGGATCCGGATGGGTAGACAGCCATTGCGGCGGGCGCGCGGATCCTGCCGCAATCATGTTCTGCCACAGATTGACCGCCTTGCGGGGATCGAAACCGGCGCGCGCCATCAACTGTTGGCCGACGACATCGGCCTCGCTTTCCTGTTCTCGGCTGAATTTCAGCAAATAGAGTTGCGCAGTCGTGCCGCCAATCTGGCCGATGGCATCGGGATTGATCCCCGCCAGCGCACCAATGACCTGGGCAGCCATCAATCCTCCCTGCGCCATCTGCGCACGGGTGATGCGTTCATTGTGGTGGTTGGAGATGACGTGGCCGATTTCGTGGGCGATCACGGTCGCGAGTTCATCCTGGTCGCGCGCCACAGTGAAGATCCCGGTGTTCACGCCCACCTTGGCGCCCGGCAACGCGAATGCATTCGGCTCGGCGTCGACGAAAACAGCGGTCTCCCAGTTGTAGCGTTGCCATTGCGGCGGCAATTGCTGCACCAAGTCACCAACCACGCAATTGACGTAGGTGCGTTCGCGCGGATTCTGGGTCTGCGGTTTCTGCGCCTTGAGCTTGGCGAATTCCTGCTCCCCCATCTGGTCCAGTTCTTGCTGGGACACCCCGCCCACCATTTGCTGGCGCCCGGTGGGCGACGTGGTGGTGGTTGCGCAACCGCCCAACAACCCGATGCAGACTGCAAGTCCGGTGACGCGAAGATTCGGTATGCGCATGGCTTGAGCCTCAGGTGATGAATGGGCGGTTCGATCGTTTGTAGGGGATCAAAGCTTAAGAACGCGTCAAGACCTGATGCTGCATTGCATCCATTCCATCACACGTCGAGATTCGCCACCTTCAGCGCATTGTCCTCGATGAACTCGCGGCGGGGTTCGACAACGTCGCCCATCAATGTGGTGAAGATCTGGTCAGCTGCGACCGCATCCTCAACTTTCACCTGCAGCAGGCGACGCGTCTCTGGATTCACCGTGGTTTCCCACAACTGTTCCGGATTCATTTCGCCCAGGCCCTTGAAGCGCTGGATCTGGCGACCCTTCTTCGCTTCCTCGAGCAACCATGCCTGGGCGTCGGCGAACGATGCAATCTCCGCGGCACGATTGCCGCGCAAGATCTGCGCACCCGCGCGCACCAATCCATGCAGTTGTACGGCGGCATCGCGCAGCGGCCTCAATTCGCCTTGCTCGAACACCGTGACCGGCAGGATCTGCGTCAGTGATTCACCCATGTGCAGGCGCGTGATCACCAGCGCCGCGGGCCGTGATTCCGTCGCAGGTTGCAGCTTCAGCGTGTACCGCGGTTTGCCCAATCCGCTTTGATTGAGCTGCACGGCCAGCGCATCGAGATCGCCCTGCGCGAGTGTTGCATCAGACGACAGCGGCACGAAATCGACCAGCGCTTCCAGCACCGCCGGATCGTAGCGATGTGCGTTGCGCGCGATCGCCGCGCGCGCATCGGCGAACGCCATCAACAGTTTTTCCAGCGCCGCGCCTTCGATCGCGGGTTCGCCGGTGGCCGGAACCAATTGAGCCCCTTCGACCGCGTTGTTGGCGAGATAGGCATCGAGCGCGGCATCGTCCTTCAGGTACAACTCGTTCTTGCCCTGCTTGATCTTGTACAGCGGCGGCAGGCCAATGTAGACATGGCCGCGTTCGATCAGTTCCGGCATCTGCCGGTAGAAGAACGTCAGCAACAGCGTACGGATGTGCGAACCGTCGACGTCGGCGTCGGTCATCAGGATGATGCGGTGGTAGCGCAGCTTGTCGGGGTTGTATTCGTCCTTGCCGATGCCGGTTCCGAGCGCGGTGATCAGCGTGCCGACTTCGGCGCTGGCGAGCATGCGGTCGAAACGTGCGCGCTCGACGTTGAGGATCTTGCCCTTGAGGGGCAGGATCGCCTGGGTCTTGCGATTGCGGCCCTGCTTGGCCGAGCCACCGGCCGAATCACCCTCGACGATGAAGAGTTCAGAGAGCGCCGGATCCTTTTCCTGGCAGTCGGCGAGCTTGCCGGGCAGTCCCGCGATATCGAGCGCACCCTTGCGACGCGTCAGGTCGCGAGCCTTGCGGGCGGCCTCGCGGGCACGCGCGGCATCGACGATCTTGCCGGCGATCGAACGCGCTTCGTTGGGGTGTTCCTGGAGGAATTCCTCCAAACGTGCACCGAACGTGCTCTCAACAACCGGTCTCACTTCTGATGAGACAAGCTTTTCCTTGGTCTGGCTGGAGAAGCTCGGATCCGGCACCTTGACCGACAGCACGGCGATCAAGCCTTCGCGCATGTCATCGCCGGATAGCGAGACCTTGGCCTGCTTGGCGATGCCGTTCTGCTCGATGTAGTTGGTCAGCGTACGGGTCAGCGCCGCGCGGAAGCCCTGCAAGTGGGTACCGCCGTCCTTCTGCGGGATGTTGTTGGTGAAGCAGAACATCGTTTCCTGGTAGGCATCGGTCCATTGCAGGGCGACGTCCACGGTGATGCCGCTCTGCTCGCCGGTCACCGAAATCACGTTCGGATGCAGTGGCGTCTTGAGTTGGGCCAGATGCTCGACAAAGGAGCGGATGCCGCCCTCGTACTGGAACGTGGTGCTCTCTCCTTCCCCGCGCTCGTCGGTCAGGACGATTTTGACGCCGGAATTGAGGAAGCTGAGTTCGCGCAGGCGGCGCGCGAGGATGTCGTAGTGGAATTCGACGTCGGTGAAGATCTCGGCTGACGGCCAGAACCGCAACAAGGTGCCGCGTTTGTCGCCCTGCTCGCCCACCCTCTTGAGGGGGGCCACCGGTTCGCCCAGTCGGTATTCCTGCTGGTAGTGCCCGCCATCGCGCCAGATATCGAGGGTCAGCTTGTCGGAGAGCGCGTTGACCACACTGACGCCGACGCCGTGCAGGCCGCCCGAAACCTTGTAGCTGTTGTCGTCGAATTTACCGCCGGCGTGCAGCACGGTCATGATGACTTCTGCCGCCGAAACACCCTCTTCCTTGTGGATGTCGACCGGAATGCCTCGGCCGTTGTCGTAGACCGAGACCGATCCGTCGTGGTGGATGGTGACGATGATGGCGTCGGCGTGGCCGGCCAACGCCTCGTCGACGCCGTTATCGACGACCTCGAACACCATGTGGTGCAGGCCGGTACCGTCATGGACGTCACCGATATACATGCCCGGACGCTTGCGGACCGCTTCCAGGCCGCGCAGGACGGTGATCTTGGAGGAGTCGTAATTGGTGTTCTGGGGGGCGTTCGAGGCGCCCTCGGTGCTATCCGTCATGCAGGTCCCATGTCTG
>JAFEBY010000002.1 GCA_018242465.1 Pseudomonadota bacterium
CGAAGCGGCAAGACTAGACCCGACGGATAGCCATCGCTAGTGCCGGAAGATGGAGCGATCAGGGTGTGCGCACGACGTCAACCGGCTCGGATGCTTTGCAGCCATGCCACCGCACCCCGCCCGGCGCGCAGGCCGCTGGCGAAGCAGGCGGTGAGCAGAAAGCCGCCTGTCGGGGCTTCCCAATCCAGCATCTCACCGGCGCAGAACACGCCCGGTAGGGCGTGCAGCATCAGTGCATCATCCATCGCCTCCAGCCGCACGCCACCGGCGCTGGAGATGGCTTCCGCGATGGGCCGGGCGTTGCGCAGGCTCAGCGGCAAGCGCTTGATCGTGGCGGCGACGCGTTGCATCTCCTGCAAGGCGGCCTTGTCCAGCACTTCGAACAACAGCGCCGACTTCGCGCCGTCGATACCGGCCTGCCGGCGCAGGTGTTCGCCGAGACTGCGGTCATTGCGTGGCTTGGAAAGCTCGCGCGTGAGGCGCTCGCCATCACGACCCGGCGCAAGATCCAGATGCAACGTCACCATGCCATCGCGTGCCAGTGCGTCGCGCAACTCGGCGCTGATGGCGTAGATCAGGCTGCCCTCGATCCCGGTCGTCGTCAGCACGCATTCGCCTTGCAACGCGTGTTCCATGCCTGCGCGATCGCGCCAATGAGCGATGACCGGTTTCAGCGGCGCGCCAGCGTACTTGTTCGAAAGATGCGCGCTCCAACCGATATCGAAACCGCAGTTGGACGGCACCAGCTGAGCGCAGTCGATGCCGTGTGCCGCAAGCAGAGGCACCCAAGCGCCGTCGGAACCCAGCTGTGGCCAACTGCCGCCACCCAGCGCCAGCACCACCGCATCGGCCTTGAATGGCATCGGGCCAGCGGGCGTGTCGAAACTCAGCGCGCCGTCATCCGTCCACCCCTGCCAGCAATGCTGGACATGCATCTGCACGCCGGATTCCTTCAGTCTGCGCACCCAGCCGCGCAACAGTGGCGCCGCCTTGCGATCATTCGGGAACACGCGCCCGGAACTGCCGACATACGTTTCGATGCCAAGCCCGCGCGCCCATTGCCGCAGTGCCTCCGCATCGAAATCATCCAGCCAGCGCCCGACCTCCCGCGCCCGCTGCCGATAGCGTGCATCGAAGCCCGGACGCGGCTCGGAATGGGTCAGGTTCAAGCCACCCTTGCCGGCGATCAGGAACTTGCGCCCGACCGAGCCCTTGGCTTCGAACAGGTGCACCTCGATCCCGGCCGCACGCGCGGTTTCCGCCGCCATCAGGCCGGCCGGGCCGCCACCGATCACGGCAAGGCAAGGAGGGGCGTGTGTGCTTGGCATCGGCATAGGATGCCGTGGATGCGGGCGCAGTGGCAGCGTCAGCGCTTGAGTTCGGCGTCGATCTCGGCGAGCAGCTCACGCGAACGATCGCGCATCGCCGTCATCTGCTCGTTCATCGTGCTGAACTCGAGGATGGCCATCCAGAAGCCATTCTTCGCTTCCAGGTTGCGCAGCAAGGGCGCGAAATTCTCCGGGCGCAGTGCGTTGGCGCTGCCTTCCCGGCCGTGGCTCATGGTGTAGCTGTAATCCTGCATCATCGGGCCGAGGTCGGTGGTGACATATGCCGGCTTGTACAGCAGGGTCTCGCTGTCGAAGCGGAAGTGGTCTTCCTCGCCTTTCAGTTTGCGGTACATGGCCTCGATGTCGAGCAGGCCGTCCTTGATCTTCGGATTCGACAGCAGGGCGAAATTGCCGGAGCCGATCAACTCCTGGTAGGTGTTGTCGCCGAGGTAGAAACGCTTCCAGTTGTAGATGCTGATGGAGTCGGCATTGAACGCCGATGGATCGGTGATCGGCACGCCATTGAAATGGGTGAGGATGCGCTGTGCCGCCGCGATCTCTGCGTTGCGGGTCTGCAGGTAGGTATCCATCTGCGCGATATTGGTGCGCACGTCCTCGCGGATGTTGTGCAGGTAGTCGAGTTCACGCGCGCGATCCTTGCGGGCGTCGTTCCAGTTGTTGATCTGCAGCGCGATCAGGATGCCGATCACCACCAGCACGATCTCGCCTGCGGCGTAGCCGAGGTAATGGGTGAAGCGGTTCTCGGACAGCAGGCGCTGGCGCAGGGTGGCGAAAATCCTGATCACTTTGCGCGCTCCTGCTTGATCAAGCCGAGGATGCCCTCGAAACGCTGCTGCTGTCGGGTCACGTCGGCGAGGTCGTCGTAGGTGTAGTTGCGCACGGCAGCGACGGCCGCCAGCAGGCGACGATCCTTGCAGGCGGCGTCGAAGTCGATGTCGAGCTGATTCCAGCTGATCCGTGCGTCGCCACCGATGGTGCCGTGGATCAGGTAGATCACGTTGCTGTCCACGTAGGCCATGTGCGGATCGGTGCGCGCGGCGATCAGCCGGAACACCGCTTCGTGCGAGTCCTGCCGGCGCGCGGTCTCGTTGAGTGCTTGCCGCAGCTTGTCGTCGCCGATCAAGTCCAGCCGGCCGCTGTCGCGCAGTTCGTCGAAGGTGGTGCGCACGAAGCGTGCAGGAGTGATCTTGCCGAGGCGGTACAGGCCGGTGGCAAATGCATCCCGGTCCTGTTCGGCAAGCCGGCAACTACGCAGACTGTCGAACACGAGGTCGGCGCCACGGGCGTTCTCGGCCATGAACGTCATGCTCTGTCCGGTCAGTTCGAATGACAGTTGCATGTCGTTTTGCAGGCGCAGCATCGCCGCTTGCGCCTGCTGCCGTTCGATCAACGCCGTATTCCAGTTGCTGGCCTGTATGCCGAGGAACACGCCCAGCACCAGCAACACGAACTCGATGACGATGGCCGTCCAGTTCTGTTCCTTCAATGATTGGGTGAGGCGGCGCAGGATCATGGCGCGCTCCTCTTTTCCAGCAGTGACAACAGGTCTCGTGCCTTCTTTTCGTTTACGTTGCACATCAGAAGTTGGTAGCCGGAAAGCTGGCGGCTGGTGGCGACCATGGCGGCAAATGCCGGTTCACGCCTGACCTGCTCGACCAATACAGCCTCGTCGCTGTTGCCCCATGCTGCATGGCCATGCGCGATACCGGCGTCGATCACTTGCTGCTTGATCGGGGCGATCGTGCGCTGCTGTGACAAGGCAAGAGATGTGACGACAAAGTAGTACTCGCGCAGGGCGCGGGTGATGCGCGGATCGTCAATCAGTTCGATCCGGCCGGAACTGACCAGTGCATCGTAGGCGGACCGATTGGGGTCGTACATGTAGACGGTGGTGATGGCTTGCCACAAGTGGCTGCGTTGCGATGCCGGTGGCACTGCCACCTCGGGAATGGTGACCTGCTCGAAGCCGGCAAAAATGCCAGTCTGGTCTGGCTGGGTCAATTCCGCTCCCGATTTCTGGATTGGCACGCCGGCTTGACGAAGCAGGTAAGTGGACGCGCTGATACGGCTCAGGGCGGATCGGCGCGTGCGCGCCAATTCGTCAATGTCGGAGCGGACATCGGCGGTGATGTCGGCGAGGTACTTGTCGACGACGAGACGGTCGTTATTCGCATCATTCCAGTTCGACACCTGGATGCCCAGAAACACGCCGACGACCAGCAACACGAACTCGATGACGATCGCCGTCCAGTTCTGTTCTTTCAGCGATTGGGTGAGGCGGCGCAGGATCATGGGCCTGCCACCGGCGTGGGGCTGACATTCGGAGACGGAATGGGGTCGATCAGGCGGGCAGGTTGCGCCCGTGTGGCGATCCGATTCATGTTTCCCCCGGGGCAGCGAATTGGCCTTGGTGCCGTTGGTCGGTGCGTGCAGGTGGACTATAGCGTGAGCGTGGCAGCCTCAGGCAAGCACCGAGGCCAGCGACCGGACCCGTTCGATCAACTCCTCTGGCTCGTACGGACGTGCGTCCGCCGCGCCCCAGACCGGGCGGGGCCAGGCGATGTCGTCGTGGAAGCGGGCGATGACGTGGACATGCAGTTGCGGCACCAGGTTGCCGAGCGCGGCGACGTTGAGTTTGTCCGGCTTGAACAGGGTCTTCAGCGCGCGCGAGGCGATCGCGATTTCTGCGTTCAGCAGGGTGCGTTGGGACGGGGTGAGGTCGATCAGTTCCACCGCATCGACGACCTTGGGCACCAGCACCAGCCAGGGATGGTTGGCATCGTCCATCAAGCGCACTTCGCACAGCGGCAGGTCGGTCACCGGCGCGGTGTCGTCGGCCAATCTCGGGTCCAGGTGCCATCGGTTCATGACAAATGCTCCGCAAGGAAATCGAGGCTGCGCTGCCAGGCCAGCGCGGCGGCCTCGGGGTGGTAGGGCGGATCGGGGTCGCGATTGAAGGCGTGATCGGCCTGCGCGTAGACATGCACGCCGGCTTGCGGCTGCTTGGCGCGGTGGGCAGCAACGGCGTCCGGCGGGATGCTGGGGTCGAGTCCGCCGAAGTGGAACAGCAATGGCGCCTTCGCTGGCTCATCGAGGAAAGGCAGGTTGCGCGCACCGTAATAACTCACCGCAGGCAGACCGAGCCGGGTGTTGGCGAGGAAGGCGACGGTGCCGCCCCAGCAGAAGCCGATCACGCCCACCTTCAATCCCTGTTGCGCGAGCGAATCGGCGGCGGCTTCGGTGACATCCACCGCGCAATCCAGTCCGAGCTGATTGACCAGCGCCTTGCCGCGTGCCGCGCCGTCGTGGTCGTAAGGCAGTTCGATGTCAGGTTCGATCAGATCGAAGCAGGCCGGGGCGAGTGCGACGAACCCGGCATCGGCCAGGCGCGTGCAGACCGCGCGGATGTGCGGGGTGATACCGAAGATTTCCTGCACCACCACGAGGCCGCCGCGCGGCTGTCCCGTCGGTGTTGCACGCCATGCCTGCACATTGCCGCAGGGCGTGTACAAGGTCTGCCATTCCGACATCCGATGCTTCCTCCATTCCCGCGCCACCGGATTGCCAAAGTGGTGGCCCCGCACGTAATTCGTCTGCAGCGAGGGTAGCGGCGACGTGGCCTGAAGTCGAACGCCGAAACCGGCGTAGGATGGCGGGAATGCGCTGCTGCCGGGTGGGCGAGGCGCAGGCCGGCAAGGGCCGCCCGCGTATAATTCCGCACCTTTTCCAGCGTGTCGTGCCATGTCCTTGCAACAGCCCAAAGTCGGATTCGTGAGCCTCGGTTGTCCCAAGGCGCTGGTCGATTCCGAACGCATCCTCACCCAGCTCAAGGTCGAAGGCTACGACCTGGTGCCAAGCTACGACGATGCCGACGTGGTGGTGGTCAACACCTGCGGCTTCATCGACAGCGCGGTAGCCGAATCACTGGACACCATCGGCGAGGCGCTGGCGGAAAACGGCAAGGTCATCGTCACCGGCTGCCTCGGCAAGCGTGCGGATCTCATTCGCGAGGCGCATCCGGGTGTGCTGTCGATCAGCGGTCCGCAGGATTACCAGAGCGTGATGGAAGCGGTGCACACCGCGCTGCCGCCCAAGCACGATCCGTTCCTGGATTTGCTGCCGGACTACGGCCTGAAGCTGACCCCGCATCACTATGCCTACCTGAAGATTTCCGAAGGCTGCAATCATCGATGCAGTTTTTGCATCATCCCGTCGATGCGCGGCGATCTGGTGTCGCGGCCGGTGGATGAAGTGCTGCGCGAAGCCGAGAAACTGGTGCGCGGCGGGGTCAAGGAATTGCTGGTGGTCTCACAGGACACCAGTGCCTACGGCGTGGACATGAAATACGCGCCTCGGCTGTGGCGTACCGGGATGTACGAAACCCGGATGAAGGCACTCTGCGAAGGCCTGTCCGAGCTGGGCGTATGGACGCGGTTGCATTACGTCTATCCGTATCCGCATGTCGATGACGTGATTCCGCTGATGGCGGACGGGAAGATTCTTCCTTACCTCGATATCCCGTTCCAGCACGCCAGTCCGCGCATCCTGAAACTGATGAAGCGGCCGGGCGCGGTCGACAAGACCCTGGAACGTATCCACCGTTGGCGCGAGATCTGCCCGGAATTGACCATCCGCAGCACCTTCATCGTCGGCTTCCCCGGTGAAACCGAGGACGAGTTCGAACAGCTGCTGGACTTCCTCGATGAAGCTCAGCTCGACCGCGTCGGTGCCTTTGCCTATTCGCCGGTGACGGGAGCCAAGGCCAACGACTTGCCCGATCCGGTGGCGGAAGAGGTGAAGCAGGAACGGCTTGCGCGCTTCATGGAGCGGCAGGCGGAGATTTCAGCAGCCAAGCTGGAAGCCAAGGTCGGCAGCGTGCAGACCTGTCTGGTGGATGCGATCGACGGCGAGCTGGCGATCGCACGCTCGATGGCCGACGCGCCGGAGATCGACGGCTTGGTGCAGATTCAGGACGGCCGCGACGCCGGTCTGCGTCCCGGTGAATTCGTGCAGGTGCGGATCATGGGCAGTGACGAACACGACCTGTACGGCGAGGTGGACTACAGCGCGTAGGCGCACATGCGCTTGGTGGGAGCGCACCGAAGGGGCGCGATGGTGTCTGCTGGTCGCACCCCTGTGATGTGCTCCTACAGGGGGACGGTGGTGCCGTGGTGGTATTCCACGTTGACGATCACAAACCGCACCAGGCCGCCCGGCAACACCGCCTCGAATTCATCGTCCACCCGTTTCTTCAGCATCACCCGCGCCAGCGGTGCGTCGATGCTGATCCAGCCGAGTTTGGCGTCGGTCTCGTCCGGGCCGACGATGCGATAGCGCATGGATTCACCGGTTTCGACATTCTCCAGCTCAACCAGCGCGCCAAAGAAAACGGCACTGAGGTCGCTGGGTGCGACATCAACCACCTTCAACACTTCCAGCCGTTTGCTCAGATAACGCACACGGCGGTCGATCTCGCCCAGCTGCTTTTTGCGGTAGGTGTATTCGGCATTCTCCGAGCGGTCGCCTTCGGCGGCGGCGGCGGACAATGCTTTCACCACCTCGGGACGACGCACGCGCCACAGCTCGTCCAGCTCGGCCTTCAGTCGGTCATGCCCGACGCGGGTGATCAGCGCCGTGCTTGCCGCGGCGGGTGGTCGCCAGCGGCTCATGTGCGCAGCAGCACCTCGCCGGGTTGCCACCACGCCGCTGCTGATCCGGTTCGGAAAATGGTCGCGGATGGCGGCATGGGCTGGCTTGACGGATCGGGGATCAATGCCCGCCCGAAGCGAGCCAAATCATCGGCCGATGGCTTCAGTGCGCGCGGGTCAGCACGTCCGGCGTTGCATTGCGCGCCAGCGGCGTGCCGTCGTCATCCAGCCGCGTCAACGTGTCCTTGGTGCTGACTGCCCACAGCTGGCTGCCGTCCTCCTTGCGGATCGGGTCCAGGCGCAGGCGCTTGCCGCCTTCCTCGGAGGTCCAGTTGCC
>JAFEBY010000030.1 GCA_018242465.1 Pseudomonadota bacterium
CGGCACCGGACTTGTGCGCACCTTCGCTGAGGATCTGCCGGAAGGCGCGCCCGCCGGGCTGGCCGGAAAACAGGCCGAGCAGGTGGCGGGTGATGTGCTTGAGGTAAACGCCACGCGCAAGCTGCCCCTCGACATAGGGGCGATAGGCGCGCAGCAAATCGGCGCGTGAGCGCAGCGAACCACCAAACCAACGCGCATCCAGCTCATGCAGCAGATACGGCGTGTGATAGGCCGCACGTCCCAGCATCGCGCCATCCACATGCGCAAGGTGCGCCGTGGCCTCACCGGCATCGGCAATCCCGCCGTTGACGATCACCTGCAAGACCGGTCGTTCGCGCTTGAGCTGGTATGCCCAGTCGTAGCGCAGCGGCGGCACTTCGCGGTTTTCCTTCGGACTCAAACCTTTCAGCCAGGCATTGCGCGCATGCACCACGAACATCCGGCAGCCGGCCTCGGCAATGGTGTCGATGAAACGCAGGAAGTGATCCCACTCGTGGTCGTCATCGACGCCGAGACGACACTTCACCGAGATCGGCACCTCCGGCACCGCCGCGATCATCGCCGCCACCGAGTCGGCCACCAAAGCAGGCTCGCGCATCAGGCAGGCGCCGAAACGCCCGGCCTGCACGCGGTCGGACGGGCAACCGCAGTTGAGGTTGATTTCATCGAAACCATGCTGGGCGCCGACCCGCGCCGCCTGCGCCAGCAGCGCCGGCTCACTGCCACCCAGCTGCAAGGCCACCGGATGCTCGACCGGATCCAGCGCCAGCAACCGCGCGCGATCCCCCAGCACCACCGCATTGGCATGCACCATCTCGCTGTACAACCGCGCATGCGGTGCCAGCAGCCGGTGGAACACCCGGCAATGCGTATCCGTCCAATCCATCATCGGGGCGACGGAGAGGCGCAGTTGCTCGGCGGGGATGGCGGCGGAGATGGCCATGGAGCGCGCATTGTACGAAGTCGCGGTGACACACCGAGCGCCGTTTTCCGAAATATCCCTGCGCACGAGTACAGGCTAGTGGCTCAATGCCTCGTCACACTCCATTCCGCCGAAAGCGCCTCCGCCTGCTGCAGCACCGTCTGCACCGCCGCGTCCTGCAAATCTGGCGGATAGCCGTACTTGCGCAGGATGCGCTTCACCAGCACCCGCATCCGCGCCCGCGCTGAATCCCGGTGCGCCCAGTCCACCGTGACATTCTCGCGCAGGCTCATCAGCAGCTCGTGGGCAATGACTTTCAGTTTGTCGTCGCCCATCATCTGCACCGCACTGTCGTTCTCTGCCAGTGCGTCGTAGAAGGCGATTTCTTCGTCAGACAGGCCTTGCTCTTCGCCTCGCTGGCGAGCCGCCCGAATGTCCTTGGCGATCTGGATCAGCTCCTGCAATACCTCGGCCGTGGTGATGGCGTTGGCGTGGTAGCGTGCCACGGCATCTTCCAATCGTTCCGAGAACGCCTTGGTCTGCGTCACGTTGGCCTTGCTGCGCGAACGGATGCCGTCGTTGATCAGCTTGCGCAAGGCTTCCAGCGCCAGGTTCTTCTTCTCCATCTGCTGGACTTCGGCGAGGAACTCGTCGGAAAGGATGGAGATGTCGGGACTTTGAATACCCGCGGCCTGCAAGATATCCACGATCTCGGTCGAGACCACCGCACGACTGACGATCTGCTGGATTGCCAGTTCGCGCTCTTGCTGGGTCACTCCCGAGCCGGTGCTGCTCTTGACCAGCGCGGCGCGAATCGCCTGAAAGAAGCCGACTTCCTCGCGGATTTCGCGGGCCTCGTCAGAGGCGGACGCCAGGGCGAATGCTTTGGACAGCGCCAGCACGGCGTCCTGATAGCGACGGTGGGCGTTCTTCTTGCCTGCCTTGGTCTTCTCTTTCGCCGCCAGCTTTTGCTGCATGTCCAGAATCCACTCGATGGCCCCCGCCATCATCGCCAGACGTGCCTGCGGCGTTCCGTTCATCGCGGAGACGTAGTCGTAGCCGTGGTACATGTCCCGCACCACCTCGTACTTCTCCAGCATCACCGCGATGGCCTGCGCCGCGTCGACGCCGGTGTTTTCCTGATCGTTTTTCGAATACTGCTGCAGGGCCGATTTCAGGTTCTGCGCAATACCGATGTAGTCCACGATCAGCCCCGCAGGCTTGTCGCGGAACACGCGATTCACCCGCGCAATCGCCTGCATCAGGCCGTGCCCCTGCATCGGCTTGTCCACGTACATCGTGTGCATGCACGGCGCGTCAAAGCCGGTCAGCCACATATCGCGGACGATCACCAGCCGGAGCGGGTCTTTCGGGTCGCGCGCGCGCTTGGCCAGCAGATCGCGTCGGGTCTTGTTGCCGATATGTTGTTGCCATTCCTGCGGGTCGCTGGCCGCGCCCGTCATCACGATCTTGACCGCACCCGCGTTGTCGTCCGTGCTGTGCCAGTCAGGGCGCAGCTTGATGATCTCGTCATAGAGCTTCACGCAGATGCGGCGGCTCATGCACACCACCATCGCCTTGCCAGAAAGCGCCGCCACCCGGTCCTCGAAGTGGGCGACCATATCCCTGGCCACCAGCGCCAGACGCTTGTCGCTGCCCACCAGGGCCTCGACCGTTGACCACTTCTTCTTGAAGCGCTCCTGGTCAGCCTCGGAATCTTCCTCGGTCAGCTCGTCGACTTCGGCATCGATCTTGGGCTTCTCGTCTTCGTCGAGTTCGATGCGTGCCAGCCGCGATTCGTAGTAGATCGGCACCGTCGCGCCGTCCTCGACCGCGCGGCTGATGTCGTAGACATCGATGTAATTGCCGAACACCGCCGGGGTGTTGACGTCGTCCGCTTCAATCGGCGTGCCGGTAAAGCCGATGAAGGAGGCGTTCGGCAGGGCATCGCGCAGGTACTTGGCGAAGCCGTAGGAGATTTCGCCGGTCTTCGCGTCCACCTTGGCCTTGAAGCCGTACTGGCTGCGGTGCGCCTCATCGGCGATGACGACCACGTTGCGTCGCGCAGTGAGCGGTTCACTGACCTCGCCGAACTTCTGCAAGGTGGTGAAGATCACGCCGCCCGATGCCCGGCTCAAGACCTTTTGCAGATCGTCGCGGCTCTCGGCCTGCACCGGCGTCTGCCGAATCAGGTCGCGGCACATCGAGAAGGTCGAAAAGAGCTGGTCGTCGAGGTCATTGCGGTCGGTCAGCACCACCAGGGTCGGGTTGGCCATCGCCGGGTGCTTGACCAGAAGGCCTGCATAGAACGCCATCAGCAGGCTCTTGCCGGAGCCTTGCGTATGCCAGATCACGCCGGCGCGACGGTCGCCTTTTTTCTGCGATGCCACCGACGGCAAACCATAATCGGCCGGGTCTTCGGCCACCGCATTTGCTGCGGCACGAATGGTGCTGGCCACCGCGTGCCGCACCGCGTGGAACTGGTGATAGCCCGCGATGATCTTGGCCAGCCCCGAACCGGTTTCGCCAAACACCGTGAAATCGCGCAGCAGGGAGAGCAGACGGCGCTGCTCGAACACACCCTCGATCAAGGTCGAGAGTTCCGGCGCACCTTTGGGCGCAACGTCTTTGCCATCGGTGGTGCGCCAAGGCATGAAGCGCTCAAGGCTGGCTGAGAGCGAACCCACCCGTGCCGCGATGCCGTCCGAAGTCACCAGCAGCGCGTTGGTGTTGAAGAGCTGCGGGATCTGCTGCTTGTAGGTCTGCAACTGATTGAACGCACTCAGCAGATGCGCGGAGGCAGCGCCCGGTGCTTTCAGCTCGATCACGCCCAGCGGCAGGCCGTTGATGAACACCACCACGTCGGGACGCCGGTTGCTCTGGCCGTTGATCACGACGAACTGGCTCACCGCCAGCCAGTCGTTCTGTTCCGGATGTTCGAAGTCGATGAGCGCGACCTTGCCCGCCGTGAGCACACCATCAGCGCCGTAGTACTCCACATCCACGCCTTCGGTCAGAAGCCGGTGGATGCGTCGGTTTTCTTCGAGCAATGCGGGCAGTTCGGACTGCGTCACCTTGCGGATCGCATCCAGACGCGCCTCCAGCGGCAGGCCCGGGTTCAGACGCGAAACCGCGTCCTCGAAGCGTTTTGTCAGCACCACTTCATCGTGGCTTTCGCGCTCGGGCTGTTTGCCGTCCGGGCCAATCAGTTCATCGCTGGCGATGGCGTAGCCCAGCCCGCGCAATTGCTCCAGCAATGCCTGCTCCACGGCAGCTTCGGATAGAAATGCCATCAGTGCGCGGCCTCCAATCCCGGGACGTCATCCGAAAACAGCTGCACATAGGCGTCGTAGCGATAGCGGCGATTACGCGCATACCCGGTAATTTCGGTCAGGATGCCCAAGGCCACCATCCGCTGCACCAGGCTATTGGCCGCCGCATGCGTGGTGCCCGTCAGTTGCTGCACATCCGCCACCGACACGATGGGGCGGTCGAACAGTTTTTCCAGCAGGCGCTGCCCATTGCCCGCCGCACGCCCCAGATGCTCGATGATCGCGTTGCGATGCCGTTCCCGCAGTTGCTGGATGCGTTGCGCGGTGCTCGCGGCTTCAGCGGCCACCTGGATGACGCCGCGCAGGAAAAACGCCAGCCACGCCTCCCATTCGCCGCGGTCGCGCACCGCCTGCAGATGATCGTAATAGGTCTGCCGGTGCTGCTTGAAATAATGCGAGAGGTAAAGCACGGGCTTGTGCAGCACGCCACGCTCGGTCAGCAGGAAGGTGATCAGCAAGCGCCCCACGCGGCCATTGCCGTCAAGAAACGGGTGGATCGTCTCGAATTGCACATGCGCCAGCGCGATGCGCACCAGCGGCGGCAAGCCATCGTCCTGGTGCAGGAAGGCCTCCAGCTCGCCCAGCACGCGTGCCACCTCATGCGCAGGCGGGGGCACGAAGCTGGCGGTGTTCAGCGTGCAGCCTGGTGGCCCGATCCAGTTCTGGCTGGTGCGCAATTGCCCGGGTTGCAGGCGACCACCGCGCACGCCTTGCAGCAATTGCGCGTGAATCTCGCGGATCAAGCGCACCGACACCGGCAGCTCGGACAGGCGCGCCAGCCCGTGTTTCATGGCCCGCACATAGTTGACGACCTCTTCCACATCGCGCGGGCTGGTTTCATCGTACAGCGCCGCCTCGGCCGCCAGCAGGTCCTGCAGGGAACTTTGCGTGCCTTCGATCTGGCTGGACAGCACCGCCTCCTTGCGCACATACATCAGGATGAACAGCTCCGGATTCGGCAAGGTCAGCACTGAACCATCCAACCGGCCCAAGGCGCGATCGGCTTGCGATAGCAGACTGGTCAGTTCCCCCGTCAGCACCAGCGGCGGCTGCGGTGGCAAGGGCGCAGGGATGAAGGCGCGATAACCCGTGCCCTGCCGCACATGGATGCCTGCGCGATGACTGGGGGCGGGCGCGCTCATGGGATGGTCAGCCTCTGATATGGAGACAGAATCTCTCTATATGATAGGCAGATTATCACATGGACGGGCTTTCTACCCCTGTCTTCGCCAGCCCATGACACAGCGGCTTGGCATCCGGCACGCGCCGGGCGCGGCTCACAGCCCAGGCGCCTTGAGGAAGGCTTCGGCATCGGGGATGCGCAGTTCGCCGGAGATCAGTTTCGGCAGCAGGGTGTCGCGGAGTTGGGCGAGGGAGCGGGATCCCCGTCCGTTCTCCGCCATTTGTCGATAAAGCGAGTCCGCCGATTGCGTAAAGCTGGCCAGTACCGGCTCTGAAGGAACCACGACGGGGATTGGCCGGAAATTGCTCTTGCTGATCTCCTGGAAGGTCGAGCCGTTAGCATTGCCGAGGATGGCATCCATGCTCTCCCTGCACCAAGCCAGAACAAACACGTTTGGCAGAGCGCCGTCACATTTCATTGCGATAAAGCCCTGGTTGATCGCCGTCGGAACCTCGGCAATCGCCAGATAGCCGATGGGCGCGCGAGACGATAGCAACACGGTGCCGACCGGCAAAAGGCCGGAACTGATCTTCGCCAGACCAGCATCCGTGATCTTGCGGTCTGTATCCAGCAAGACGGGAAATTTCAGAGCGGACAAATCCTTGGGCGTGGCCCAGCAGTGGTGACCGCCGTCCCAAAACTCAGGCTCCTTGGTGCTGGGCGTCGAACCACCGCAGACCGTCACTTCTGCGCCAATCGTAGAGTGTCGCCACCCCTCCGGAATCTCCCCCAACTCCGATTCCACCAGCCGGTCGGGGAAGAGGTCGTAGAGCTGTGCGGGCAGGGCGGGCAGCGATTGGCCGCGCTGCCAGCGGCCTTCCAGCTTGGCGCGCACGGGTTCGAAATCCACGAACCACGCCTTGAACAAGGCACGGGCCATCGCCTCCAGCGTTTCGTTCTGCTTGCGGTTGAGTTCGATCTTGTCGTCCAGCGTGCCGAGGATGTGGGCGATGGCGCGTTGTTCTTCGATGGGGGGCAACGGCACCTCCAGCTCGTTCAGAGCTTTCCCCGTAAGGTGCTTGATGGTCGTCCCTGTAAAAAAAGGCTCCAACCAACCAGTGCGTCCGGCCAGCATGAACCAGTAGAACAAGTAGTAGTTATTCAGACCAACCTTCGGCCTGATGCGATGCAACGCCTTCTGGATTTTCATGTCGGGAACCTGTTCCCGCCATACGGCACAACGCCCCGGTTCTCCTCCTTCGCAAACAATCAAGTCGCCATCACGAACTCCGTAGCGTTCATCTTCGCCTTCTTCAAATTTCATCAGCGCCAAATCGTTGAGGTCGAATGAACCCCATCGGACGTTGCTGTTTCCAAGGTACGGGCGCGGCACCCCCTTGTTCTTCTGCGCATCGAGCATCTTCCCAAGGTTTGCGTTCACATAATCGCCCAAGCGAACAGTGGGCCACTCATTCGCCATACCCAAGCTCCTTCAGGTTGGCCTCAATTGCCGCATCCAGCGTGGCCGCTGTTGCCCGCTGCTCGCGCCACTGCGTGGAGAGCCGCAGCATCTTTTCCTCGAAGGGTTCGCCGTCATCGATCTGCTCCGCCGCGCCCACGTAGCGCCACGGCGTCAGCACATGGCCGTGCTTGCGGATGTCGTCGATGGTGGCGGAATAGCAGAAACCGGGGATGTCGTGATACGGCAGCAAGTGCGTACCCTCACCCCCAACCCTTCTCCCGGCGGGAGAGGGGAGCGGCGCATCACGCCACGCGTGGTAGGTGTCGGCGATCTTCTGGACTTCTTCGTCGGTGAGTTCGCGCCGGGTGCGGTCCACCAGCACGCCGAGCTTGCGAGCGTCGATGAACAGCACTTGCCCGCGCCGGTCGCGCAGACCCTTGCCGGGGTTCTTGTTGCGGGCTAGGAACCACAGGCAGGCGGGGATCTGTGTGGAGTAGAAGAGCTGGCCGGGCAGCGCCACCATGCAATCCACCGCGTCGGCTTCCAGCATCGCCTTGCGGATCTCGCCTTCGCCCGACTGGCTGGAGCTCATCGAGCCGTTGGCCAGCACCACGCCTGCCGTGCCGTTGGGCGCGAGGTGGTGGTAGATGTGCTGGAGCCACGCGTAGTTGGCGTTGCCCACCGGAGGCGCGCCGAACTTCCAGCGCACGTCTTCACGCAGGCGGTCGCCGCCCCAGTCGGAGATGTTGAACGGTGGGTTGGCGAGGATGAAGTCGGCCTTGAGGTCGCGCAGCTCGTCCTTGTGGAAGCTGCCCTCGTTGTTCCAGCGGATGTCGGAGTCGATGCCGCGCACAGCCAAGTTCATCTTGGCCAGCCGCCAGGTGGTGTAGTTCGATTCCTGCCCATAAATCGCGATGTCGCCGATGCGGCCGCCGTGCTGCCGCACGAATTTTTCCGACTGCACGAACATCCCGCCCGAGCCGCAGCAGGGGTCATAGACGCGGCCTGAATAGGGTTCGATCATTTCGACCAACACGCGCACCACGGAACGCGGGGTGTAGAACTCGCCGCCGCGCTTGCCTTCGGCCCCGGCGAACTGGCCGAGGAAGTATTCGTACACGCGCCCGAGGATGTCGCGGGACTTGTCGCCGGCCTCGCCCAGCGCAATGCCGGAGATCAGGTCGATCAGCTCGCCCAGCATCACCTTGTTGAGCGCGGGCCGGGCGTAGTCCTTGGGCAGCACGCCCTTGAGCGACGCGTTGTCCTTCTCGATGGCGCGCATCGCATCGTCGATCAGCGTGCCGATGGTGGGCAATTTGGCGCCTGCCTGCAGATGCGACCAGCGCGCCTCTTTCGGCACCCAGAACACGTTGTCGGCGAGGTATTCGTCCTTGTCCTCGGCAGCCTGCGCGTCTTCCGCGAGCAGCGTCTTGCGCTTGGCTTCGAAGGCGTCGGAGATGTACTTCAGGAAGATCAGCCCGAGCGCGACGTGCTTGTAGTCGGACGGCTCCATATTGCCGCGCAGCTTGTCGGCGGCCTTGAAAAGATCAGCCTCGAAGCCGAGGGCGCTGCCGTTGCCGTTCTTTTCGTTGTTGTTGCGTGCCATTGGCCCCTGTTCCTGTTGGTAGTGCCGCGCCACAGCAAAAGCCGTGTGCACCAAGATTGCAACATATCCAACTCAAAGGCCCGCAAGCTATTGACCTGCACGCATGTTTTTCAATGTGCAGTCCAATCCATCATCGGCGCGACGGAGAGGCGCAGTTGTTCGGCGGGAATGGCGGTGGAGGCGGGTATGGGAGGCGCATTGTACGAATTCGACTCCTGCCGCTGCCGCGCAGTTCTCCGACATCGTTTGCAGTGGTTGTCCGATGGAGCTGCCCGACCGGATGCCGACACTGACTTCAGAGCCATTCCCCAAGCCACCCAGCACGAGTCCTGGATGACCTTGAAGCGGAACACCCACCTCCGGCCGGAGCAGGTACCGGAACATCCGGCAGCAAAGCCCGATCCTGAGCCGACCACGATTGGCCGAAACCGGAAAACCCAAACGGCTTAGGTTTTTGATACCATGGCTACTGTCCTGAGGTTCCTGAGCTACCGGGTCGCCATCTACTCGAACGATCACCGCCCTTGCCACATCCACGTCATGAGCGCCGAGCACGAGGCCATCTTCGAGTTGAACTGCCCGGAAGGCCCGCCCTCTCTGAGGGAGAACTACGGGTTCAGAAAGGCCACGCTGAACCTGATCGCATCGCATCTGCAGGACAACCTGGCCGATCTATGCAAGCAGTGGAAACAGATCCATGGCAATTACTGACCGTCAAATGCAGGCAGCCCGCACCCGCGCTCAGGAACTCAAAACCCATGTGCCACAGGCGACGGGCGCAGCCTACAACCCGGACACCGGCCTGGTGTGCATCCGCCTGTCCAACGGGATCGTGATCGGATTGCCGGCAGCGCAGACACAGGGGCTGGAGACCGCCAGCACCAAGAACCTGTCGGTGATCCACATCAGCCCCAGCGGGTACGGCATCCACTTCCCGGAGCTCGACGTGGATCTCTACCTGCCCGCCCTCATGGAAGGCATCTTCGGGACGAAGGCCTGGATGGCAGAACGCGGACGCAAGGGTGGCCAGGCAACAACGAAGGCCAAGAAAGCCGCGGCACGAGAGAACGGAAAGCTTGGCGGCCGTCCTCGGAAGACGGAAAAGGCCGCCGCACAAGAAAAACGCGGGGCAGCATGAGAACTCCCATGAATGGCATCACGACACGGTTCACCAGCGTCTGGGATGCGCTTGCCGACACCGCCGAGGAAGCCGCCAACCTCAAGCTGCGCGCCGAGCTGATGCGGAAGATCGCCGAGCTCATCCAGCACACCGGTTGGACGCAAGCTGCGGCTGCCGAGCACTGCGGGGTCAGCCAGCCGCGCATCAATGACTTGCTGCGTGGCCGGATCTCGCGCTTCTCGCTGGATGCGCTGGTGAACATCGCGGCCTCGCTAGGGCAACAGGTTCACATCGTGCTCAGGGCCGCCTGACCTGTCTGCACCGCACACCACCGGCACGGCGCCGGCGCGGTTGGGCGACAATAAGCGATTCCCGCACCGCATCAACACGCCATGAACACCGCCTACCGCAAACCCCTGCCCGGCACATCCCTGGATTTTTTCGATGCGCGGGAAGCAGTTGAGACGCTCCAACCCGGCGCATGGGCAGGCTTGCCGTACACGGCGCGGGTGCATGCGGAAAACATCGTGCGCTGCGCGGAGCCGGCGCGCATTGATGCCTTCCTTGGCCAGTTGATCGAACGCAAGCGTGATCTGGATTTCCCGTGGTTCCCGGCGCGTGTGGTCTGCCACGACATTCTTGGCCAGACCGCTTTGGTCGATCTTGCCGGCCTGCGTGAAGCCATCGCCGCGCAAGGCGGCGACCCGGCAGAAGTGAACCCGGTGGTGCCGGTGCAGTTGATCGTCGATCACTCGCTGGCAGTGGAAGCGCCGGGCTTCGATGCAGATGCGTTCGCGAAAAACCGTGCAATTGAAGACCGCCGCAATGCCGATCGTTTCGACTTCATCGAATGGACGCGGCTGGCGTTCGACAACGTCGACGTGATCCCGGCCGGCAACGGGATCATGCACCAGATCAATCTGGAAAAAATGTCGCCCGTCATCTACACCAAGGATGGCGTGGCCTTCCCCGACACCTGCGTCGGCACCGATTCGCATACCCCGCATGTGGACGCGCTGGGCGTGATCGCGGTCGGCGTCGGCGGGCTGGAAGCCGAGAGCGTGATGCTGGGCAATCCCTCGTGGATGCGCCTGCCCGATATCGTGGCAGTGGAGCTTTCCGGCAAGCCTGCGCCCGGCATCACCGCCACCGACGTGGTGCTGGCACTGACCGAATTCCTGCGCGCATCGAAAGTGGTCGGTGCCTATCTGGAATTCCGTGGCGAAGGCGCGGCGGCGCTCACGATTGGCGACCGTGCCACGATTTCCAACATGGCGCCCGAATACGGCGCGACCGCGGCGATGTTCGCGATCGACGGCAACACCCTCGACTACCTGCGCCTGACCGGGCGCGACGCTGCGCAAGTTGCATTGGTGGAAACCTATGCCAGGCACTGCGGGTTCTGGGCCGATGACCTGCGCGATGCGCAGTTCGAGCGCACCTTGCACTTTGACCTTGCCAGCGTGGTGCGCAACCTCGCCGGCCCGAGCAACCCACACCGCCGCCTGCCGGTGAGCGCGCTGCACGAGCGCGGGATTGCGGACGAAGCCAAGCTCGATGCCGCGCGTCGCGAAGAAGCGCAGGGCTTGATTCCCGATGGCGCGGTGATCATCGCGGCGATTACCAGTTGCACCAATACCAGCAACCCGCGCAACGTCATTGCGGCGGCGCTGCTGGCACGCAATGCCAATGCGCGTGGCCTCACCCGCAAGCCGTGGGTCAAGACCTCGCTGGCCCCCGGCTCCAAGGCGGTGCAGCTGTATCTGGAAGAGGCCAAGCTGCTGCCCGAACTCGAGCAGCTAGGCTTCGGCATCGTCGGCTTCGCCTGCACCACCTGCAACGGCATGAGTGGCGCGCTGGATCCTGTGATCCAGAAGGAAGTGATCGAACGCGATCTGTACGTGACGGCGGTGCTCTCCGGCAACCGCAATTTCGATGGTCGCATCCACCCCTATGCCAAGCAGGCCTTCCTCGCCAGCCCTCCGCTGGTGATCGCCTATGCCATCGCCGGCACCGTGCGTTTCGATATCGAAAAGGACGTGCTCGGCC
Organism: Pseudomonadota bacterium; assembly: GCA_018242465.1. Taxonomy (GTDB): domain Bacteria; phylum Pseudomonadota; class Gammaproteobacteria; order Xanthomonadales; family Xanthomonadaceae; genus Solilutibacter. The sequence goes on from JAFEBY010000030.1 coordinate 11,615, forward strand.
TCGACCACGCCGGCCAGCCGGTGTACCTGAAAGACCTCTGGCCGACCGATGCCGAGATCGACGCGGTGGTCGCTGCCAGCGTCAAGCCCGAACAATTCCGCAAGGTCTACGAGCCGATGTTTGCGCCGCGCGCCAAAGGCCACGCCAAGCCGCTGTATGACTGGCGGCCGACGAGCACCTACATCCGCAACCCGCCGTATTGGGAAGGCGCGCTGGCCGGCGAGCGCACGCTCACCCACCTGCGCCCGCTGGCGGTGCTGGGCGACAACATCACCACCGACCATCTTTCGCCCAGCAACGCGATTTTGCGCAGCAGCGCCGCCGGCGAATATTTGGCGAGGATGGGCTTGCCGGAGGAAGACTTCAATTCCTACGCCACCCACCGCGGCGACCACCTCACCGCGCAGCGCGCCACCTTCGCCAATCCCAAACTCATCAACGAAATGGCGATCGTCGATGGCGAAGTGAAGCAAGGCTCGCTGGCGCGAGTGGAACCCGACGGCCAGGTCATGCGCATGTGGGAAGCAATCGAAACCTACATGCAGCGCGGCCAGCCGCTGATCATCATCGCCGGCGCCGACTACGGCCAGGGCAGCTCACGCGACTGGGCCGCCAAAGGCGTGCGCCTGGCCGGCGTGGAGGTGATCGTCGCCGAAGGCTTCGAGCGCATCCACCGCCAGAACCTGGTCGGCATGGGCGTGCTGCCGCTGCAATTCCAACCCGGCACCACCCGCAAGACCCTGGCCATCGACGGCACGGAAACCTTCAGCGTGCGCGGCACCCCGACACCGGGCGGCGCATTGACGCTGGTGATCGAGCGCACGGCTGGCGAGCAGCTCGAAGTCCCCGTCACCTGCCGCCTCGACTCGGATGATGACGTGACCACCTACACCGCCGGCGGCATCCTGCCGAGGTTCTCGCAGGAATTTTTGGCGGCGGGTCAGGTGGCGTAGTGACAGCGCCCGTATCTGCTTGAAGCAGTCAACGCCGCAATGACGACGGACAACTGGTCAACAGCCGCGTGGCGCTGAACAAACGTATTGCAGCCGGCAACACCTTATGTTTTCCGCATGCCGGTACTGCTTCGTCTCGGACTGATCGAGGCGAACATGACTGGAGGCAACGATGAATCACAACGACCGGCGAGTCCCTGCCGGATCGACGAACCGCCCCCACGTCGAGCGGCGTTTGGACTTCGACCGTTTCCCGCCGCTGTTGCGCCAAGCGCTGATGTACGTTGAACCGGCCTTCTTCGGCTGGGAGGCGTCACAGCAGGACCGCTATCGACGCGACATGCCCGATGCGGCGCTCGGACAATTGGAACATCGACTGGGTGTCGACGACAGCAGCAACGATGGTCCCGGATCGCCGGAGTTCGATGCGATCAACAAGGCCAATGCCCTGAAGCTGCCGCTGTTCGGCATCGGTGCGGACTGCTTCTGGCTGAATGAGCACGGCAGCGGCTGGTACGACATGGAAACGATCGCCGACCTGTCGCAGGACCATTACCAGGCCGATCCCGAGCGGGAGGAGAACAAGCTGCCGTTCATGGGGCAGTTCTATCCATCGTGGTGCCGCTACCTGCGCCAAGGGCAGCTGGTTTACGCCACGCTCACCGCCTTCCACCACTACGTCGGTGACGAGCTCGCGCGGCTGCACGACGACCTCATCGGTCAGCTCATTCCGCACCGCTTCGTGAAGGGATCTCAACACGGCAAAAAGACCGATCACGGCTATCTCTGGGACATGCAACGCGATGCCAACGGGCTCGAGGAGCAGCTCGACGAACTGCAGGTCCGCGCATGGAAAATCCAGAGCGCGTTGTACCTGCGTGCGCTCGACGATTGCCACGCGCGCAGCTCCGGCCAGGTTTTCCGTGTGGTCGAGTCCGATGGCAGCGAAGCCATGACCTCCTGGGTCTTCGACGGCATCGAGGCCATGCGTGGCGTGCGCTTGATGCACTTCCTCGACGATGTTGATTCGCGCCGCGCCAGTCGGCGCATCCTCGCCGCGCTGCTCGCACCCTACCGCGATCAAGCCGAACAACGCCTGCGGCATGAACACAAAGACATCATGCACCACTGGGATCCCAAGCTGGCCAAGCTCAAGCCCCGTCGACAAGTTGTGCTGTCGGAACAGGCAGCATCGCACCTGCTGGATGAGTGAGGGGCCGAACGGCCCCGGACCGCGCACCGCGGCAACCAGTGGGACAATGGGGCCAGCAATCCACCGACTCCGGCCACCTTCATGCCCCAGCTCCCCGCCCCCCAACGCCGCATCCCCGCCACCTACATGCGCGGCGGCACGTCGAAAGGCGTGTTCTTCCGCCTGCAGGATTTGCCGCCCGAAGCGCAAACCCCCGGCCCGGCGCGCGACGCGCTGCTGCTGCGGGTGATCGGCTCGCCCGATCCTTACGGCAAGCACACCGATGGTATGGGCGGCGCGACCTCCAGCACGTCCAAGTGCGTGATCATCGCGCCGGCCTCAAAGCCCGATCACGATGTGGATTATCTGTATGGGCAGGTCAGCATCGACAGCGCCTTTGTCGACTGGTCGGGTAACTGCGGCAACCTGTCCACCGCCGTTGGGCCGTTCGCGATCGCCAATGGCTTTCTTCCCGCCGAGCGCATCCCGGAGAACGGCACGGTCACGGTGCGGATCTGGCAGGCCAATATCGGCAAGACCATCCTCGCGCATGTGCCGATCACCGACGGCCAGGTGCAGGAGACGGGTGATTTCGAAGTTGATGGCGTGACGTTTCCGGCCGCCGAAGTCGTGCTGGAATTTCTGGATCCGTCCGATGATGACGGGGATGTCGGGTCGCCCGCTTCCAAAGGCATGTTCCCGACCGGCAATCTGGTCGATGACCTCGACGTCCCCGGCATCGGCACGCTCAAGGCCACGATGATCACCGCCGGCATTCCCACCGTGTTCGTCAACGCCGGCGCGCTGGGTTATGACGGCACCGAGTTGCAGCCGGCGATCAATGACGACAAGGCCGCGCTGGCCAAGCTCGAAGCCATCCGCGTGGCCGGCGCGCTGCGCATGGGGCTGATCAAGACGCCGGAAGAAGCGACCACACGCCAGCACACGCCCAAGGTCGCCTTCGTCGCGCCACCGAAAGCCTACGTTTCGTCGGCGGGCAAACGCATCGCCGCCGACGCCATCGACCTCAACGTGCGCGCCATGTCGATGGGCAAACTGCATCACGCGATGATGGGCACCGCGTCGGTCGCGATTGCCACCGCTGCCGCCGTGCCGGGCACCTTGGTGAACCTCGCCGCAGGTGGCGGCATGCGCGATGCGGTGCGCTTCGGGCACCCTTCCGGCACGTTGCGCGTGGGCGCGTCGGTGGAACAGCGCGACGGCCAATGGGCGGTGACCCGCGCGGTGATGTCGCGCAGCGCGCGGGTACTGATGGAAGGCTGGGTGCGGGTGCCGCAGGATTGAATGACGGATCGCGCCCCTGACGGTGCGCCCCTGCGGTTCGCGGCCCTATTCCTCCAGCGTAAACCCCTTCTTGCGCAGCTCATGCCGCGCCTGGTCGAAGCCCTGCGTCGGCACGAAACTGCCGTCGCGATTGGCGATTGCCTGCCAGCCCTTGAGGATGGCTTCGGCGCTTGCGTCCTCGCCGAGGGCAATCCCCTGGGTCATGGTGAGCTGCACCAGCTCGTAACTGCCGGCACCGGCGCTGAGGATGGCGCGATTGGGGGCGCTGTCGGCCACCAAGGCCAGCACCGCCGGGCTGACCAGCTCGGGCTTGAAGTTCGCCAATTGTTCCGGCGGCAGGATGCCTTCCATCATCCGCGTCGCGCCGGTCGGGGCGAGGCAGTTGACGCGGATATCGTGCTTGGCGCCTTCGATGCCGAGGGTCTGCATCATCCCCACCAGGGCCATCTTCGCGGCGGCGTAATTGGCCTGGCCGAAATTGCCGAACAGGCCGCTGCAGGAGGTCGTCATCACGATGCGGCCATAATTCTGCGCGCGCATCGCGTTCCACACCGCGTGGGTGCAGTGCGCCGCGCCCATCACATGCACGTCGAGCACCAGCCGGAAATCGGCCAGACTCATTTTTGCAAAACTCTTGTCGCGCAGGATGCCGGCGTTGTTGACGAGGATGTCGATGCGCCCGAATTCGGCCAGCACATCGGCGACCATCGACTGCACCGCTTCGGCGTCGGCC
>JAFEBY010000031.1 GCA_018242465.1 Pseudomonadota bacterium
ACTTATGCACTACACTACGGCCTGAAACCGAAACCTCCCTCCCTCTGGAGCAGCAAGAACATGAGCACCATCGAAGAACGCGTCAAGAAAATCGTTGTCGAACAGCTTGGCGTCAAGGAAGAAGATGTCAGCACCAATGCCTCGTTCGTGGACGATCTCGGCGCCGATTCGCTCGATACCGTCGAGCTGGTGATGGCGCTTGAAGAAGAATTCGAGTGCGAGATCCCGGACGAAGACGCCGAGAAGATCACCACCGTCCAGCAGGCGATCGATTACGTCAAGGCACACGTCAAGACGGCCTGATCGCGCCAGCAACACACGTCATGGGGCCGCGCATCGCGGCCCCGTGCGTTTGCGAAACTGAAATTCCCCGGAGTCAAAATGTCCAAGCGTCGCGTCGTTGTCACCGGTCTCGGCATCCTTTCGCCACTCGGCCTCGATCTGGCGTCCAACTGGGATGCCATCACCCACGGTCGCTCAGGCATCGGCCCGATCACGCATTTCGATGTCTCGGCCTATCCGACACACTTCGCGGGTGAAGTGCGCGACTTCGACCCTGCGCAATGGATCGCGCCCAAAGATGTGAAGAAAATGGACCCGTTCGTCCATTACGGCGTCGCCGCGGCAGCGATGGCGATCGCGGATTCCGGACTCGAGATTGCCGGTGAAGCCGCAGAACGCATCGGCGTCGCGATCGGCGCCGGCATCGGCGGACTGCACGGCATCGAGGAAACCACGCTGAAGCTCGCCAATGGTGGCCCGCGCAAGGTGTCGCCGTTCTACGTGCCGAGCACCATCATCAACATGATTTCCGGCCAGGTCTCGATCATGACCGGCGCCAAGGGCCCGAACATCGCGGCCGTCACGGCCTGCACGACGGCCACCCACAACATCGGCCTGGCGATGCGCATGATCCAGTACGGCGAAGCCGACGCGATGATCTGCGGCGGCGCCGAGTACGCCATCACCCCAACTGCGGTCAGCGGGTTCTGCGCGATGAAGGCACTGTCCACCCGCAACGACGATCCGACGCGCGCATCACGCCCGTGGGACAAGGATCGCGACGGTTTCGTGATGGGCGATGGCGCTGGCGTGCTGGTGATCGAGGAATACGAACACGCGAAGGCACGCGGCGCGAAGATCCATGCGGAACTGATCGGTTTCGGCATGAGCGGCGACGCCTTCCACATGACCGCGCCGAGCGAGAATGGCGACGGTCCGGCCCGCTGCATGCGTGCGGCGATGAAGGATGCGGGCATCAATCCCGAAGACATCGGTTACATCAACGCGCACGGCACTTCGACGCCGGCCGGCGATCTTGGCGAAACGCTGGCGATCAAGTCGGCGCTGGGCGATGCCGCGAAATCGGTGATGGTGTCCTCGACCAAGTCGATGACCGGCCACCTGCTCGGCGCCGCCGGTGGCGTGGAAGCGGTGTATTCGGTGATGGCGTTGCGCGAAGGCGTGATCCCGCCGACAATCAACCTCGACAACCCGTCGGATGACTGCGACCTCGATTACGTGCCGCACACCGCGCGCCAGAAGCAGGTCGAGATCGCCATGTCGAACTCGTTCGGCTTCGGCGGGACCAATGGCACGCTGGTGATGCGCCGCGCCTGATCCGGCGCTACGGGACGACCACGCGATGTCGCGCCTGATCCGGCGCCGCTTGCCAGCCGCGACCGACCTGTTGCGGCTGCATCGCCTCGCCCCGGTGCGGTATCCGATGCTGCTGGAGTCGTCGGCGCATGCGCTGGACGCATCTGCGCGTCTCCACGCGCATTGGGACATGCTGCTGGTGGCGGATGGCGAAGGCTTCGAACGCGCGCACGATGGCGTGTTGCGTGATTTGCACGGACCTGCGCTGACGGGTGGATTCCTCGACTACCTCGAACGCGAATGGCAGGCATGGCGGCAAGTTTCCGATCCGGTTGATGCCGACCTGCCGTTCCGGGGTGGCTGGGCGGTGTTCTGCGCCTACGAACTTGCTGAAGAAATCGAACCAACGCTGCACATTCCCGTTGCAGGGGGGCATGGGCCACTCGGAGTCGCCCTGCGTTGCCCTGCGGCGATCCTGCGGGATCACGCCAGCGGCGAATGCTTCGCGATCGCCGAACCCGGTCGCGAAGCATGGATCGATCAGATCGAAGCCGATCTGCGGGTGTCGCACGCCTTCGCCGAACCATCGTGGCATCCGCCCACTGCAGTTGGCGAAGACGAGCCGCAGCGTTTCCTTGATGGCGTGGCCGCGGTGCTCAGGCATCTGCGTGATGGCGACATCTACCAGGCCAATCTTTCGCGCGGCTGGTGGGCACGATTTGCGCAGACAGTCGATCCCGCCGCATTGCATGCGCGCCTGCGCGCAGCCAATCCGGCACCGTTCTCGGGAGTGTTCGTGCATGGTGATTGGGCGGTAGCGAGTTCGTCACCGGAGCGCCTGGCGACGGTGCGCGGCGACATCGCCAGTACGCGCCCGATCGCCGGCACCCGTCCGCGCGTCGCCGGCGACGACGATGACGCGCGTATTCGTGAACTGATCGATCACCCCAAGGAACGCGCCGAGCACGTGATGCTGGTCGATCTCGAGCGCAACGACCTCGGGCGCGTCTGCGTCGGCGGCACGGTGGAGGTCGACGAGCTGATGACGGTCGAGAGCTATGCCCATGTCCACCACATCGTCAGCAACGTGCGTGGCGTGCGCTTGCCCGATGCCAGCCCGGTCGACGTGCTGCGTGCGGTGTTCCCCGGCGGCACGATTACCGGGTGCCCGAAGGTGAGCTGCATGCGGATCATTGCCGCGCAGGAGGGCATCGGCCGCGGCGCATACACGGGCGCGATGGGCTGGATCAATCGCGACGGCGACATGGATTTCAACATCCTGATCCGTACCGCCGAAGTCGAGGGCGACACCCTGCGATTCCGCACCGGCGCCGGCATCGTATTGCAGTCAGCCGCCGACAGGGAGCTGGCGGAAACGCGTGCGAAGGCGCGCGGGCTGTTGCGCGCGTTGGGCATGGAGGATTGAACATGGATGCAGTACGTATTTTCCGTGGCAACCAACGCGTCGACCATGTCGATCCTGCCGATCGCGGTCTTGCCTATGGCGATGGTCTGTTCGAAACGATGCGGGTGCATCGCAGCGAAATCCCATGGCTGGATGCGCACCTGCAGCGGCTGCAGCGCGGCGCGCAGCGACTGGCGATCGCGTTGCCGGACGAAGCGGTGTTGCGTGCCGAGATCGCGGCCATGTGTGCCAGCCAGGATGCCGCCGTACTCAAGTTGATCGTCACCCGCGGCGTGGGTGGTCGCGGGTATGCGCCGCCGCAGCATCCGGACCCGACGTGGATGTTGTCGTTGCACGATGCGCCACCGCCGATGCGGCAGGCCGACATCATCTGGTGCAAGACCACATTCGCCGACCAGCCGGCGTTGGCGGGCATCAAGCATTGCAATCGGCTTGAACAGGTGCTGGCGCGGCGCGAGGTGGTTGCTGCCAGTGCCGATGAAGGCCTGATGCGAGATACATCAGGGAATGTCATCTCGGCAACTTCAGGCAATCTCTTTATCCATGATGGCGACGGCTGGTGCACGCCGAAGATCGACCGATCGGGCGTGGCCGGGATCTGTCGCGATTGGCTGCTGCGCCATGCGTCGGTGCGCGAAACCGTGCTGGATCGCGACGCGGTGCAGCGTTCATACGCCATATTCCTCTGCAATGCGGTGCGCGGTATCCTGCCGGTGCGTCGCCTTGATGCGCGCGAATGGCCCGAAAGTGCGCATATCCGCGCCCTGCAATGCCAACTCGCCGATGCCCATCCAGGCTTTCAGTGACATGTTGGCCGGATAGAGCCTGGACGGGAAACGATGGCGAAGCGAGCGAAGAACAAGAAGGGCCGGTTCAAGAGCGTGTTGCTGGTCCTGGTGCTGGCATTGCTCGCAGCCGGGTGGGTGGCGTGGCGGCACTACACCGCCTTCATCGCCCAGCCGATGCATGGCCTGCGCGATGGCCAGCAGGTGAGTGTCGGCAAGGGCAGTGCGCTGCCGCATCTGTTGCGGAAATTGCGTGCGGCCGGCGTCGACCAAGGCTTCGACATCGAATGGCAGCTGTTGGCGCGTCAGTTGAATGCCGCCGGCAAGCTGCAGGTTGGCGATTACGCGCTCAAGAACGGAATGACGCCAGCTGAATTGCTGCGCAACATCCGCGACGGCAAGGTGGTGAGTTATCGCTTCACCCTGATCGATGGCTGGAACATCCGCGACCTGCGCAAGGCGCTGGCCAAGGCCGAGCCGATGAAACACACCATCGATGCGATGAGTGACGCCCAGCTGATGGCTGCACTCGGCCACCCCGGACAGCATCCGGAAGGGCGTTTCCTTCCGGAAACCTATCAGTACACCGTCGGCGGCAGCGATGTCGATGTGCTGAAGCAGGCCCATGCGGCGATGGACAAGGCATTGGCGGCTGCGTGGGCCTCGCGTGCGCAGGATCTGCCGCTGAAGACGCCGGAAGAAGCACTGATCATGGCGTCGATCGTCGAGAAGGAAAGCGGCATCGCCGACGATCGTCCGAAAGTCGCGGGGGTCTTCCTGCGCCGTCTCGCCAAGGGCATGCGCCTGGAGACCGACCCCACCGTGATCTACGGCATGGGCACGGCCTATGCCGGCAACATCCGCAAGAAGGACTTGCAGACCGACACGCCGTACAACACCTATCTGCGCAGCGGATTGCCGCCGACGCCGATTTCGATGCCGGGCAAGGCGGCGTTGCAGGCGGTGACGCATCCGGATCGTGGTGATGCACTGTATTTCGTCGCCAGTGGCGATGGCAGCGGCCGCAGCCTGTTCGCATCGACGTATCCGGAACATCAGGCCAATGTGCGCGCCTATCTCGCGCGCTATCACGCCGGGCAGGCCAAGGGCCCGTTGACCGGCACGTCGACATCCGCCGAGGATGCGGATCCCGCAACGGCGCCTGCGCCAGCAGGAGTGGCGAAGCCGTGACTGCATTGGAAACCGCATCGCGACTGATCACGCTGGAAGGCGGCGAGGGCGCCGGCAAGTCGACGGTGCTGTCCGCTTTGGCGCAAGCATTGCGCGGACACGGGGACGAAGTGGTGACCACGCGCGAACCCGGCGGCACGCCGCTGGCCGAACGCGTTCGCGAATTGTTGCTGCATCCAGACAATGCCGATGCCCCGACCGCAGAGACCGAATTGCTGCTGATGTTCGCTTCGCGTGCGCAACATGTCGCCACCGTAGTGCGACCGGCACTGGCACGCGGCGCGTGGGTGCTCAGCGATCGTTTCACCGATGCCAGCCACGCCTACCAGGGCGGTGGACGCGGCGTCGATAGCGCGACGATCTCGATGCTGGAGTCGCGCTTCGTCGGACTGCAACCGGGATTGACCTTGCTGCTCGACGTCCCAGTCGCGGTCGGTCGCGCACGCGCACAAGGACGCGCCGCGCCGGACCGCATCGAATCCGAAGCCGATGGATTTTTCGAACGCGTGCGAATTGCCTATCGCGATCTTGCAATGGCACAACCACGACGCTTCCGCGTGATCGATGCCAGCCAGCCCGCTGAACGCGTCGCTGCAGATGCGGCGGCTGCGCTGGACCGCTATCTGCAAGGACTGTCACAGGCATGACTGCAGGATTCTCGCCCTGGCAGCAAGCGGCTTACGAACGCGCGGTCACGAGTCTCGATGAGGGTCGACTCGGCCATGCGCTGTTGGTCTGTGGGCCAACCAGCATCGGCAAGCGCGCTGTGGTCGATCATCTCGCCAAACGCGTGCTGTGCCTGACGCCTGCAGCCGATGGCGAGCCGTGTGGACGCTGCCGGAGCTGCACGCTGTTTCCGACCGGCGTTCATCCCGATCTGCGCATCGTGACGTTCGAGATGAACGAAAAGGCGCGTCCGCCCAAGATGCGCACCGAGATCGTGATCGAGCAGGCGCGCGATATCGGTGCCTGGCTCGCGCTGACACCCCAGCTCGGTGGTGCCCAGGTGGTGATCGTCGATCCCGCCGACGCGATGAATTCCCCAGCTGCAAACGCCTTGCTCAAGACGTTGGAAGAGCCGCTGCCGAATCGCTATTTGTGGCTGGTGAGCGCGCAGCCGAATCGCCTGCCGGCAACCATCCGCAGTCGTTGCCAGCGACTGGAACTGACGGTGCCGGGCCGGGCGGTCGCGTTGCAGTGGCTGCTCGACCAAGGCAAGTCGCGTGCCGATGCCGAAGCCGCGCTGGCGGCCGCGCAAGGCGATCCCGGGCAGGCCATGCTTTGGCTGGAGAACGGCGGCATGAGCGTGCGTCGGCAAGTGGATGCGGATTTGCGCGCGATCGCCGATGGCACCGGTCATGCGGTGGAGGTTGCCCAACGCTGGGCGGCCGATGGCGAGGTGGGATTGCGCCTGCGCTTCGCCGCCGATCTTGCCCGCGAACGCGCTGCCCGCTTGACCGATCCGGCGGAAACACGCAGGCTGGCACGGTGGTTCGATCAGGCCAATCGCGTGCGCGACTTGTTGCGCACGACGATCCGGGCGGACCTCGCGATCGCCGGATTGCTGCTGGAGTGGCGCACCGGCCAACCCGAACCCAGGACTGGAGGAGCAAGACGCGCATGAGCACACCGCAGGGCGGACGCCAGGCCATCGTGTCGTTGCCATTGGCCGACAAGGATCAGGTCTATGAGGCCTACATGCCGTTCGTGCGCAACGGTGGCCTGTTCGTGCGCACGACCAAGCGTCATTTCCTTGGCGATCCGGTGTTCCTGCTGGTCACCTTGCCGGGCTCGGCCGAGCGCATCCCGGTATCGGGCCGCGTGGTCTGGGTCACGCCGCCGGGCGCGCAAGGCGGACGTCCCGCCGGCATCGGTGTGCAGTTCGACGACACCGCCGAAGCGGTGACGTTGCGTGGCAAGCTCGAAGTCGAGCTCGCCGGTCGACTGGATTCGGACAAGCCGACCGCGACGATGTGATCAAGCACGCGCTGGCTTGAGTCAGCGCAAGGAATTCCACCCCGGCCGCGGCGCAAAACGATCACCGTGCGTCGCCTGCAGCGCCTTGAGTCGTGCCAGCAACGCATCGACGCCGGTCTCGCGCACGTACTGGATCGGGCCGCCGCGGAACGGCGCGAAACCGGTGCCGAAGATCACCCCGGCATCGAGCAGATCGGCATCGGTCACCACGCCTTCGTGCAGGCAGGCCACCGCTTCGTTCACCAATGACAGGACCAGGCGATCCTCGAGATCGGCGGGTGCCTTGTAGTCCGACGGCACCTCCGGCTTGATCGCCTTGCCATCCTTCCATGCGTAGAGGCCTTGGCCGTCCTTCTTGCCACGCTTGCCGGCTTCCGGTGGTGCCGACAGCGCGGCGGGAATCTCCAGTCCCAGGAACGGTGCGAGTTCCGCGCCGACGCCTGCGGCGACATCCAGGCCAACGGTATCGATCAGTTCGATCGGGCCCATCGGCATGCCGAAACGCACGGCGGCCTTGTCGAGCACCGGGCCGGGGATACCTTCCGACAATGCGCGGGCGGCCTCCAGCAGATATGGGAACAGCACGCGGTTGACCAGGAACCCCGGCGTGCCGGCGACCGGCACCGGCAACTTGTCGAGCGCCTTGCAGAAGGCGGCGAGGCGTTGCTGGGTATTCGCATCCATCGTGTCGTGGTGGATCAGTTCCACCAGCGGCATCAGCGCCACCGGATTGAAATAGTGCAGGCCGGCGAAACGCGCGGGATTGCGCACGTGCTCGCGCAGTTCGTCCAGCGGAATCGACGAGGTATTGGTGGTGAGCAATGCGCCATCCTTCATTCGCGGCTCGACGTCGGCGTACAACGCACGCTTGGCCTCAGGATTCTCGATGATCGCCTCGATCACCAGGTCGGCGTTGGCGATGCCGTCGCCGGCGAGATCGCCTTTCAGGCGTGCGGCGACCTGCGGACGCTTGGCATCGTCCTTCACGCGCTTGGCGAACAGTTCGGTGGAGCGTGACAGCGCGCCATCGATGAAGCGCTGCTCGCGATCCTGCAACGTCACCTCGAATCCCTTGTAAGCCGACCATGCGGCGATGTCGCCGCCCATCACGCCGGCGCCGATCACGTGGATGTTGCGGATGCCGGAATCGCCGGTACCGAGCGACTTCAGGCGTTCCTGCAGGAAGTACACGCGGATCAGGTTGCGCGCGGTCGGCGTCGACGACATCGCGACCACGCCGCGGCGCTCGCTGTCGAGTTGCGCCGACGTGCTGCTGAACGGTCCGGGGCGACGCCAGCTCTCGATCAGCGCATAGGGCGCCGGGTAGTGCGCCTTGGGTGCCTTGCGCGCGACTTGCTTGGCCATCTGCGGTGCCAGCAACTGGCGCGTGGGCCATGCGTTGGTGAGTGATGCCAGCGCGCGTTGCTTGAACGGGCGCACCGTCCCGCGCAATGCGAGCTCCACTGCGGCATCAACCAGTGCGGCGGGATCGGCGACTTTGTCGACCAATCCCATCGTGCGCGCCGCCGATGCACTGACAGTACGGCCGGTGAGCATCAGGTCGAATGCGGCGGGTGCGCCAATCAGGCGTGGCAGGCGCACGCTGCCACCCCAACCCGGGAAGATGCCGAGCTTCACTTCCGGCAGGCCAATCCGCGTCGAGGCGTCTGTGCTGGCGACGCGATAGCGGCAGGCCAGCGACAGTTCGGTGCCGCCACCCATGCAAAAGCCATGGATCGCCGCGACCGTCGGGCAGGACAGGCGGGCAATGCGTTCGAACACCTGCTGGCCACGGCGGATGGCGTCGCTGGTGGTGCCGTTGGCGTCGAATTGCCGGAATTCGTTGAGGTCGGCACCGGCGATGAAGCCGCGCTCCTTGGCGGAAAGGAACACCACGCCGCGTGGCGGGTCCATGGCCAGTCGCTCGACTATCAGGCCGAGTTCGCGCAGGGCTTCCTGCGAGAAACTGTTCACCGACTGGCCCTCGCGGTCGAAGGCGACGATCTCGACGCCGTCGGGGCGGGTCTCGTGGCGCCAGTTGCGCAATTGCAGGCCGTCGAAGCGCGAACTCATGGCGGTACATTCCTTGGCGTATGGATTCAGCTGACTATCATCCCCAAGTCGTTCACATGAGGTCAAATGGCGGGGTCGGGAACTCCGGACCGGATTGGCGGTCGAAAGCCGCAGTCCAGTCGACCTGACAGCCCGTTCAATGCAGGTTTTCACGCAGTCAACAGTCCAGAGCATGGCCGAACCGTTCGATGACCTCGATGCCGAGCTGGTCCGGCGCGTCCAGGGTGGCCAGCAAACGGCCTTCGACCAGCTGGTGCGCAAGCACCAAGCGCGGGTGACCGCGCTCATCGGTCGCTACATCAGCGACTGGAGCGAATGCCAGGACGTTGCGCAGGAAGCGTTCCTGCGTGCCTATCGCGCCATCGGCAGCTTCCGCGGCGATGCCCAGTTTTCGACGTGGATGCATCGGATCGCGGTGAACACGGCCAAGAACCATCTCGCCGCGCAAAAGCGCCGCCCACCGACCGACGACATCGATTTCGCCGACGCCGAGGAGTACGCCAGTGGCCTGCGCATGCGCGATTCCGATACCCCGGAACGCGAGGCGATGCGTCAGGAAGTGGAGACGGCGGTGATGCAGGCGTTCGCGATGCTGCCCGAGGAGCTGCGTGCCGCCATCACCCTGCGCGAAGTGGACGGCTTGAGTTACGAGGAGATCGCCGGGCGGATGGGCTGCCCGATCGGGACGGTGCGTTCGCGCATTTTCCGAGCCCGCGATGCCATCGACAGCGCGCTGCGCCCGTTGCTGGGACAGGGCGCGACCCGGAGTCAATCATGAAACACGATTTCATCGACGAAAACGCACGCGAACAGCTGTCCGCCCTGCTTGATGGCGAGCTCGACAATGAGGATTCCGCGCGTTTCCTGCAGCGCCGCCTCCAGCACGATGACGCCTTGGTCGGCCAGCTGGTGCGCTGGCAACTGGCAGGGGACATCCTGCGCGCGAATGTGCGATCGGAAGGTGCGAGCGATTCGGAAGGGACAAGTGATCTTGCTACGCGCGCGCGTGCGGCGATCGAGCGCGAGCAGACCCGGGCCACGGAGAAACCGAAGGCACGTCGCGGATGGATGCTGTGGGGCAGTGGGCTGGCTGCTGCTGCGGCACTCGGATTCGCAGCGCTGAACCTGCCGGGTGCCACCGATCCCGTTCCGGCGGTGAAGGAAGTGGCGACGGTGTCGAATGTCCCCATCGCCGCCAAGTCGTCGACAGTGGCCGTGATCAGCACGCCCACGAAAACCCCGGCGAAACAAGCAGTCGCAGTCACTGAAATTCCCGAGCCCGTGCAGCATCGTGTCGCCGACGTCGCGCCGCGCCATCGTCAACGTGAAGTCGTGGCGGACGTGGCCCGTCGCATGCGCGATCCATCGCAAGATGCTGCACCAGTCGCGCCCGAGCGCGCCGTCGCGGTTGCGACGGCAACTCCGGTGAAGTCGAAGGTGAATCGCAATCCGTTCACCATGCAGGCGGCCGCGCCGCAGCCGGAACCGGCATGGCCCAAGGCCGTGCTGCCGGGATTCAATTCCGGGCTGAATGCCGGCTTCCGCAGCGACGGCAATGCCGGCAATCCATTTGCACCGCATCGCAACCAAGAAGAAGTGACCACGCCATGAATCCACGTTTCCGTTCTCTCGCTGTCGGCTGCAGTCTCGCCATTGCGGCTGTCGCCGTTCCCGTCGTCACCCTGCATGCGCAGAACACTGCCGCGACTCAAGCAGCACCGCTGGTCACGGGGCTGCCGGATTTCACCGGGCTGGTGAAGGCAGTCGGGCCGGGCGTGGTCAACATCGAGGCCAAGATCAAGCCCAAGCGCACGCAAACATCGCGACAGCAAATGCCTGACATGGGCGACATACCGGAGTTCTTCCGGCGTTTCTTCGGCGAAGGCATGCCGAACATGCCGGACGGCAACCAACCTGGCGGCACCGCGATCGGCAGCGGTTTCATCATCTCGACGAATGGCGACATCCTCACCAACAACCATGTGGTTGATGGCGCCGATAGCGTGACGGTGAATTTGCCTGATGGCCGCAGCTTCCCCGCAAAGGTCGTGGGGCGCGATGCGCAATCCGATGTCGCCTTGCTGCATGTCGATGCCTCGGGCTTGCCTGCGCTGCGTCTCGGCGATTCCACCAGCGTGCAGCCAGGGCAGTGGGCGGTGGCGATCGGTTCACCGTTTGGCCTCAACAACTCGGTGACCGCCGGCATTGTCAGCGCGATCGGGCGCAACAACCGCACCCAGAGCTATGTTCCCTTCATCCAGACCGACGTCGCGGTGAACCGCGGCAACTCCGGTGGCCCGCTGCTCAACACGCGCGGTGAGGTGATCGGCATCAATTCGCAGATCTTCAGCAATTCCGGCGGCTTCGAGGGCGTGAGTTTCGCGATTCCGATCGATACCGCAATGGCCGCGGTCAAGCAGCTCAAGACCAATGGCAAGGTGCGCTACGGCATGCTCGGGGTGGTGATGCAGCCGGTGACCGCCAACGATGCCAAGGCGTTGGGATTGCCCGACACCCGAGGTGCGCTGGTGAACCAGGTGCAGCCGGGCAGTGCCGCGGAAAAGGCCGGCATCCAGGCGATGGACGTGATCCGCGCCTTCAACGGCGATCGCGTGCGCGACTATTCGGAACTGGCGCCCAAGGTCGGCCTGCTGGCGCCGGGAACCCGCGCAACGGTGACCGTATGGCGTGATGGCCGGGATCGCGACATCCCGGTGACGCTTGGCGCGCTGGACGATCGTGCCGACGTTGCCAGTGCCGGCAAGACGCGACCCGCGCCTGCGGTTCCGTCGACGGCCGGCAACCGCCTCGGCCTGCAACTGGAGAATCTCGATGCCAACGATCGCCGCGAGCTTGGCTTGCGCGCAGGCGAGGGCGTGGGCGTGGCCGAGGTGCGTGGCGATGCTGCCCGCGATGCCGGTCTCAGCCGCGGCGACGTGATCCTGGCCGTGGGCCGGGCCCGGGTCGGCTCGGTTGCGGCCCTGCAGACTGAACTGGCCAAGCTCAGGAAGGGTGACAGCGCCATGCTGCTGGTCCGCAACGAGGGTGGGCAGTCGTTCGTTGCGGTGCCGGTGGATTGACAGCTGAGGACTGGCGGCTTGGTCCGCCAGCTTCGATATTTTCGGTTGGACCGGTTCGGCGTGCGATAATGACCGGCTTATGTCCCGTGGGCCGTCTATCGGCCCCGATTACCTGGTTGTCCGCCGATCCGCATGTCTTCCGAAACGCCTGCCGCCATGCGGAATATCCGCAATTTCTCGATCATTGCCCACGTCGACCATGGCAAGTCCACCTTGGCCGATCGCATCATCCAGCTGTGTGGCGGCCTCGAGGCGCGCGAGATGGAAGCGCAGGTGCTCGATTCCAACCCGATCGAACGCGAACGCGGCATCACCATCAAGGCGCAGTCGGTGTCGCTGCCGTACACGGCGAAGAACGGCGAGACCTACCAGCTCAATTTCATTGATACGCCCGGCCATGTCGACTTCAGCTATGAAGTGAGTCGTTCACTGGCGGCCTGCGAAGGCGCGCTGTTGGTGGTGGATGCCGCCCAGGGCGTTGAAGCGCAATCGGTCGCCAACTGCTATACCGCGGTGGAACAAGGGCTGGAAGTGGTCCCGGTGCTCAACAAGATCGACCTGCCGACCGCCGACATCGAGCGCGTCAAGAAGGAGATCGAGGCCGTGATCGGCATCGATGCCGAGGACGCCGTCGCCATCAGCGCCAAGACCGGCCTCAACGTCCAGGACGTGCTGGAAGCCATCGTCGCGCGCATCCCGCCGCCGAAGCCGCGCGATACCGACAAGCTGCAGGCGCTGATCATCGACTCCTGGTTCGACAACTACCTCGGCGTGGTCTCGCTGGTGCGGGTGATGCAGGGCGAGATCAAGCCCGGCGACAAGTTGCTGGTGATGTCGACCGGTCGCAGCCACCTGGTCGACAAGGTCGGCGTGTTCACGCCGAAACGGAAAGTGTTGAACAAGCTCAGCGCCGGTGAAGTGGGCTGGGTCACCGCCTCGATCAAGGACGTGCATGGCGCGCCGGTCGGCGACACGTTGACGTTGACCGCAGATCCCGCGGCGGAACCGCTGCCGGGCTTCCAGGAAATGCAGCCGCGCGTGTTCGCCGGCCTGTTCCCGGTCGACAGCGAGGATTACCCGGACCTGCGTGAGGCACTGGAAAAGCTCCGCCTCAACGATGCTGCGCTGCGTTTCGAGCCGGAAAGCTCGGAAGCGATGGGCTTCGGGTTCCGCTGCGGCTTCCTCGGCATGCTGCACATGGAGATCGTGCAGGAACGCCTGGAGCGCGAATACAACCTCAACCTGATCACTACCGCGCCGACGGTGATCTATGAAGTGCTGAAGACCGACGGCGAAGTGATGCCGCTGGACAATCCGGCCAAGCTGCCGCCAGCGAACACCGTCGCCGAGGTCCGCGAGCCGATCATCCGCGCCAACATCCTGACGCCGCCCGATTACGTCGGCAGCGTGATCAAGCTGTGCGAGGACAAGCGCGGCAGCCAGGTCGGCATCACCTATCTCGGCAGCCAGGTGCAGATCAGTTACGAACTGCCGATGGCGGAAGTGGTGCTGGACTTCTTCGACAAACTGAAGTCGGTGAGCCGCGGTTACGCCTCGCTCGATTACCACTTCGTGCGCTTCGAGGCCGGTCCGTTCGTGCGCGTCGATACGTTGATCAACGGCGATCGCGTCGATGCGCTATCGATCATCGTCCATCGCCAGCACGCCGACCGTCGCGGTCGCGAACTGACCGAAAAGATGAAGGACCTGATCCCGCGGCAGATGTTCGACGTGGCGATCCAGGCGGCGATCGGGGCGCAGGTCATCGCGCGCACCACCGTCAAGGCGCTGCGCAAGAACGTGCTGGCCAAGTGCTACGGTGGCGACGCCACGCGCAAGAAGAAACTGCTCGAGAAGCAGAAAGAAGGCAAGAAGCGCATGAAGCAGGTCGGGCGGGTGGAAATCCCCCAGGAAGCTTTCCTCGCGGTCTTGCAGGTCGACAACAAGTAAGGAATTCGCATGCGCTGGTTCGAACCCCTCCTGGTTATCCTCACCCTCGTCACCGGCATCGTCTGGGCGCTCGACAAGTGGGTGTGGAAACGCGCGCCGCGCGAGGAAGGCCTGCTCGACGAAGGCAACGAGAATGGGTTCATCGAGACTGCCCGCAGTTTCTTCCCGGTCCTGGCGATCGTGTTGTGCCTGCGCAGCTTTGTTGCCGAACCGTTCCGCATTCCTTCGGGTTCGATGATCCCGTCGTTGCAAATCGGCGATTTCATCCTCGTCAACAAGTTCGCCTACGGCTTGCATCTGCCGATCACCAATACCCGGATCATTCCCACCGGAAATCCGAAGCGCGGCGATGTCGTGGTGTTCAAGTATCCGGGGATGACGCCGGACGATCCGCAGAAGGGCGAGGATTTCGTCAAACGCGTGATCGGCGTGCCGGGCGACCATGTCGGTTACCACATGGGCCAGCTCACCATCAATGGCACCCCGGTGAAGTACCAGACCGTCAAGGCGGTGCCCGAAGGCGACGGCGAGGGCATGGTGCGCCCGTCGGAGCTGCGCACCGAGGATCTGCCGGGCCATCCGCACCCGATCCTGGTCTCTGACGACACCCTGACACTGGGTGGGCAGGGCGAGCAGGATCTGGTGGTGCCGGAAGGCCAGTACTTCGTGATGGGCGACAACCGCGACAACAGCCTTGACGGGCGTTTCTGGGGCATGTTGCCGGAGGCCAACCTGCGCGGCCGCGCCTTCGCCATCTGGATGCACTGGGGACATGACGGCCTTCAGCTGTCGCGCGTGGGCCATTCCGTTCCATAATCGGCCCATCGCACATCCACCTTGGGGAGCATGGCATGAAGCGTTCGCAATCCGGCCTGTCGATGACGGGCTTCCTGTTCTTCCTGATCCTTGCAGGCTTTGTCGCCTGGATCGTGATGAAAATTTTCCCGATGTATCGTGAATATTACGCGATCAAAGATGCCTTCAAGGGCATCGCCACGACCGAAAATCTGCATGACACCACGAGCATCCAGAAGTCGCTGGAGAAGCGCTTTGACATCGGCTACGTCGATATCGCCATCGCCAAACAGGTGCATTACGACAACCAGACCAACAGCATCGTGATCGATTACGAACGGGAGTCCGAACTGGCGGGGCCGTTCTCGCTCAAGGGCACCTTCCACATCGAACAGCCGCTGCCCGGCGCAACGCCGCAGTAAGTGCTGAAGCTGGACTACGGCTTTCGTGATCCCGCGCTGCTGGCGCGAGCACTGACCCACCGCAGTGCGCCGGGGCGCGCACACAACGAACGCCTGGAGTTCCTTGGCGATGCGGTGGTCAACCTGCTTGCTGCCGAGGCGCTGCACGCACGCTGGCCGGGTGCCGACGAAGGTGCGCTGACACGGGCGCGCGCCGAGCTGGTACGGGAATCGGCCTTGGCATCGCTGGCGCGCTCGCTCGACCTCGGCAACGAACTCACGTTGGGGCCCGGTGAGATCAAGAGCGGCGGATTTCGCCGCGATTCGATTCTCGCTGATGCGCTGGAGGCCATCGTCGGCGCGGTATTCCTGGATGGCGGATACGACGCGGCGCGCAGGCTGGCGCTGCCGTGGTTCGAGCCGATGATCGATGCCTTGCCGTCTCCACGCGATGTCGGCAAGGACGCCAAGACGAAATTGCAGGAATGGCTGCAGGCGCGGCGTCGCCCACTACCGGTGTATGCCTTGCTGGAAGAACGTGGCGAGGAGCATGAACGCGTGTTCATCGTCACCTGCACGTTGGAAGATGCACCCGCTGCGGAATCGAACGGGCTGGGACGCTCGCGCCGGGCGGCCGAACAGCAGGCTGCAGAGGTTGTGCTAGCCAAGCTCGAAGGGCGCAAAATACCCGAATGAATGAACCTGTCTTCCATGCCGGTACCGTGGCCGTCATCGGCCGCCCCAACGTCGGCAAGTCCTCGCTGATCAATGCCTTGGTCGGTAGCAAGGTCAGCATCACCGCCGACCGCCCACAGACCACCCGCCATCGCATGCTCGGCATCGCCAGCTTCCCGGCGGGACAGATCGTGCTGGTTGATACGCCTGGCATCCACAGCCCGCAAAACCGTGCGATGAGCCGGGTGTTGAATCGCGCCGCCCGTGGTGCGCTGGAAGGGGTCGATGCCGCGCTACTGGTGATCGAGGCCGGCCGCTGGGACGACGAGGACACGCTCGCTTACGACGCCCTGCGTGGCGCCAGCGTGCCGGTGGTGCTGGTGGTCAACAAGGTCGATCGCATCCGTGACAAGGCCGAATTGCTGCCGTTCCTCGGCGAGGTCGCCAATGGCCGTGACTTCGCCAGCGTGCATCCGGTGTCGGCGCTCAAGCGCAAGGGACTGGATGCGCTGGTGAAGGACGTGCTTGCCTTGCTGCCGGAACAGCCGGCCCTGTATGCCGAGGACGAGATCACCGATCGCAGCATGCGTTTCCTTTCTGCCGAGTTCGTTCGCGAACAGTTGATGCGCCAGCTCGGCGCGGAATTGCCTTACGCGACCGCTGTCGAGATCGAACGCTTCGAGGAAGATGGCGCGATGTTCCGCGTCGGCGCGGTGATCTGGGTCGAACGCGACAGCCAGAAGGCGATCGTGATCGGCAAGGGCGGGGCACGCCTGCGCGAGATCGGCACCAAGGCGCGCCAGCAGATGGAGCGCACCTTCGATCGCAAGGTGTTCCTGGAAACCTGGGTGCGCGTGCGCGAAGGCTGGTCGAACGACGAAGCCGCGCTGCGTGCGCTTGGCTACAGCGACTGAGCCTGCATTGACCGGCGATGCGTTACGTCGCTGAACCCGCGTACGTTTTACACGTCCGTCCGTGGCGGGAAACCAGCCTGCTGGTCGAAGTGCTGAGTGCGGAGCACGGGCGATTGGGATTGCTCGCACGCGGCGTGCGCGGGCCGCGCCAGCAGGCACTGCGGGCTGCATTGGCTCCGTTGCAATCGATTCGTTTCGATGCCGTGCAGCGCGGCGAACTGGCGCGGCTGACCGCCGCCGAAGCCATCGATGTCGCGCCGCGGATGCAGGGCGACGCCACGCTCAGCGCGTTCTACCTCAACGAACTAACGCTGCGGCTTGCACCGCGCCAGGATCCGCAACCGGAACTATTCCGTGCCTATGGCCGTACGCGTGCACTGATCGGTGCCGGCGCGCCTTTGGCGTGGACGCTGCGGCGCTACGAACGCGATCTGCTGGATGCATTGGGCGTCGGTTTCGACTGGGCCAATGACGCCGATGGCCAGGCGGTCGATCCGGCGGCGCGTTACCGCATCGATCCCGATGGCGGCCTGCGTCGCGTCGGCCAACTCGGCGACAGTCGTGAACGCCAGCGCCATCCCACCGGGCGCGTGTTGCTGGCATTGGCCGGCGATGG
>JAFEBY010000032.1 GCA_018242465.1 Pseudomonadota bacterium
CGCGTGGCCTTGTCCAGCGCTTCTGCATCCGGATACGTCGGCTGCTGCATCGCTTCGCGAGACTGCCAGCTCCACGGATTCCAGTCCTGCGCTTCCCGCACCGGCTGCACCTGTTGTTTGTGTCTACTACTCATTTCAGGCTCCTCGCCGTGAACTTGCGATTGCTCTTGCTCCAACCCGTTGCGATCGCCCAGATGCCCAGCCCGATGAACCAGAGCGCGCACCACGCCGGCATCGTCAGACCAAGGAATGACCAGTTGATGTTGCTGCAATCACCACTGGCAGTCAGAACCTTACGCAGCACGCTCTGGACCGGCATCATCTCGAGCATGAAGGACATTGGCGAACCGCAACCCGCCATCGGCGGCGGGAAGTACTGCACCCAAACATGGCGCAACGCCACGCCGGCACCGGCGATCGCCGGAATCAATGCCAGCACCACCAGCCATTTACGTGCGGACGCCGAAACCGGCGCGATCAATCCGCCAACCAGGAATACCGCACCAAGCGCCGCGAACGCGATGCGCTGCAGGATGCAGAAATTGCACGGCTCAATGCCTAGCCTGAACTGCACATAGAAGGCGTAGCCGAGCAATCCCGCGCAAGCGAGAAAACCAAGCAGGAAACGGGTGCGGAAGCTGTTCGGGATCATTCCATCACCATAACAAAAAACCCCGGCGAATCGCCGGGGTTTTTCGTATTCATTTTGGTTGCAGCTGTAACGCTCAGCCGAGGTCGACCGGGCGATCCACCAGCTCCACATACGCCATCGGCGCGTTGTCGCCGGCGCGGAAGCCGCACTTGAGGATGCGGATGTAACCACCCGGGCGCGTCGCATAGCGCGGGCCCAGCACGGTGAACAAGGTGCCGACCGCTTCTTTGTCGCGCAGGCGCGCGAACGCGAGGCGGCGGTTGGCAACACCGTCGGTCTTGGCGAGCGTGATCAGCGGCTCAGCGACACGGCGCAGTTCCTTGGCCTTCGGCAGGGTGGTCTTGATGAGTTCGTGCTTGATCAGCGAGGCAGCCATGTTCTTGAACATCGCTTCGCGGTGGGCACTGGTGCGGCTGAACTTGCGGCCGGATTTCTGGTGACGCATGGTCGTGGTTCCTGATGAATGTGGGTCGTTGTGGATCGCTGTCGCCTTCCTGGCGTTGTTGCATGGACTGCGGTTGGTCCGGTGCCGGCGTCCCTTGCCGGTCATGCCGCGGGCTGAACCCGTCGGCGGGGGTGTTGCGATGTTCCTTCGTGTACAGCGTCGTGCCATCCATGGCGCCACATGCGTGGCTTCGGGTAACCCCTGCCCGGTCATCCAGACCGGGCGTTCGCTGACACGCGAACTGCCGCTAGGGCAGTTCGCAAACGCGTCATCTCACCCCAGCATGCCGTGGGCGGCAACACCAGCCGGCGGCCAGTGGTCGACCTTCATGCCGAGGGCGAGGCCGCGCTGTGCCAGCACGTCCTTGATCTCGGTCAGCGACTTCTTGCCGAGGTTCGGGGTCTTGAGCAACTCGACTTCGGTCTTCTGGATCAGATCACCGATGTAGTAGATGCTCTCGGCCTTCAGGCAGTTGGCAGAACGCACGGTCAGCTCGAGATCGTCGATCGGACGCATCAACAGCGGATCGACGCCGTTCGGGCTCTTCTGGGCGGCGCTGGCGTGCTTCGGCGTGAAATCGCCGAACACCGACAGCTGGTCGGTCAGGATGTTGGCTGCGGTGCGAACCGCTTCCTCGGCGTCGATGGTGCCGTTGGTCTCGATGTCCAGCACCAGCTTGTCGAGGTTGGTGCGCTGTTCGACACGCGCGGCTTCCACCGCGTAGGCGACCTTGCGCACCGGCGAGAACGAGGCATCCAGCATCAGGCGGCCGATGGTCGAGGTTTCCTCGTCCGGACGACGGCGAGCGGCGGCCGGCTGGTAGCCGAAACCGCGCTCGACCTTGAGCTGCATGTTGATCGCCGCATCCTTGGTCAGGGTGCAGATCACGTGGTCGGGGTTCAGCACCTCGACGTTGTGGTCGACCTTGATGTCGGCGGCGGTGACCACAGTCGGGCCCTGCTTCTGCAGGACCAGCATGGCGCTATCGCCGCTGTGCATGCGCAGAGCCACGTCCTTGAGGTTCAACAACACCTCGAGCACGTCTTCCTGCAGGCCTTCGATGGTGCTGTACTCGTGCACCACGCCGTCGATGCTGACCTCGGTCACGGCGAAGCCGGGGATCGAGGACAACAGCACGCGACGCAGGGCGTTGCCGAGGGTATGGCCGTAGCCGCGTTCCAGCGGTTCGATCACCACCTTCGCGCGAAGATCGGTGATGCGCTCGATTTGCGGAGCGCGCGGACGCAGGACCTGATTGGCAGTTACCGTCATGTATGGCGTCTCCTGATGCACCCGGTTCATGACGCCGGGCGCGTGTCGCAAAGAAAATTACTTCGAGTACAACTCGACGATCAGCGCCTCGTTGATGTCGGCCGGCAGGTCGCCGCGATCCGGCACCGCCTTGAACACGCCCGAGAACTTGCCGGCGTCGACGTC
>JAFEBY010000033.1 GCA_018242465.1 Pseudomonadota bacterium
GTGTAGTGGAACAGGCGGCCGCCACGGCGCAGCACGCGTGCCAGTTCGTTGTAGAACACCTGCGAATAGAGTTCGCCGGCGATGCCGAAGCGCGGTGGATCATGCAGTGCGGCATCGAACGAGGCATCGGGAAGTTGCGCGATCGCGATCGAAACATCGCCATGCGTGAGCTGCAACCGGCGATCACTCTCCTCAGCCTCGGGATCGGGCGACCACGGATTGATGGTGCGCAGCCACAGCACATCTTCATTCTTTTCGAACGACTGCATGCGCGCGACGCCGGCATCGAGGCAGCAGGCGGCGAAATAACCGAGTCCGCCACAGGTATCGAGCACCGTCTTGCCTGCCGGCTGGATCAACGCGACCTTGCGGCGGGCATCGTCCAGCGGCGATTCCTTCGCGCTCGGCAGCATCTTGATGCCATCGATCTCGAAGGTGGGCACGTCCCATTCCGTCGGCACCAGCTTGATCAGCTTGCCGGCATAGCGCGAGACCGTGACGAATTCCTCGCCATCCCACCAATGGATGGTGCGGTCCTTGAGCTTGCCGGGCCAAGGATAGCGCATGCCGCG
Source organism: Pseudomonadota bacterium (assembly GCA_018242465.1). GTDB lineage: Bacteria > Pseudomonadota > Gammaproteobacteria > Xanthomonadales > Xanthomonadaceae > Solilutibacter. Next base: position 573 of record JAFEBY010000033.1, read on the forward strand.
ATATTCCCAGTCGCTTGCGGACAACTGCACTTCCCCAGTACTGCGACCCAGGTCGAGCGAGCCGCTCCATGTCGACGCACCACTGTCGCGGGCGGCGAGCATGGCATCACCAGTCTCACGGATGAGCAAGGGGCCGGAATACCGGGTCATGCGCGGAATTGGTCCGTCGACGCTGTCATGCGCCATGATACGGTGGAGCACGACACAGGCCAGCCCGCCTCTCGATACGGTCAAATTCGCGATCGCGCCTGTCCTCCGACCCGAGGAACCTGACATGAGTCCCAGCACGAAGAAATCCACGGACAAGCCGGCGAAGAAGGTCGCGGCGAAGCGCGGCGCATCCGCCGGGCTTACTGCAGCCGAAAAGGAAGCGATGAAAGAGCGCATCCGCGAGCTCAAGGCCGGGAAGAGTCGCATGGAAGGCGAAGCCGACCTGCTGGCGAAAGTCGAGTCGATGCTGGAGCCTGATCGCGCGATGGCCAAGCGCCTGCATGCGATCGTGACTTCGGTCGCGCCCGGCCTGATGCCCAAGACCTGGTACGGAATGCCGGCCTATGCGAACAAGGACGGCAAGATCATCTGTTTCTTCCGGGATGCGAAGAAGTTTGGCGACCGCTACGCGACCTTCGGCTTCAACGATGCGGCCATGCTGGATGACGGCACCATGTGGCCGACGTCCTATGCCCTGAAGTCACTGGGCGATGCCGAGGAAAAGAAGATCCGGGCGCTGGTGAAGAAGGCGATCGGCTGAACGCTGGATTCAGCGTGCACTCGCAAGCAATTGTTTCAATTGCATCCGCTCGGCTTCGCCCATGTCGGACACCAACGCGGCCGGCTGGCCCCCCAGCGTAAGCGTGTCGATGGCATAGCCTTGTTGCGATTGGCTGGCGGCAAGTGTCGTGCCTTGCGGCAGCACGTAGACATCGGCGAGATGCTTACCGTGGCGATAGACCAGCACCGGAACGCGGCTGTCGCCGACGTAGTCGATGCGGCCGCCGACCAGGGCGTAGCCTGCGTCCGCGAAATCCTGCACCAGTGGCGAAATCGCGAGCTTGCCGGCAAACCATGGCTTCACCGTGTGGTGGTCACTGGAGATGACGTCTACCGGCGACGTCGCGGCCAATGCACGCAGGTGCCCGGTGAGCAGGTCGCGAGCGAGGGGCGATGTCGTCGACAAGTGCGAATCGAGTTGCATCGTCCACATCAGCGCACTGCCAAGGATGAACGCCGCAGCCCATGATGCGGCGAGTGCAAGCGGCGGCCAGGTGATGAGTCGCTTGCGTGGCGCCGCGGGTTGCGCAATGCGTTGGCGTAATGCATCAGGCGCAGCGTGATAGGGCGCCTGAGTGCGGATGTCGCTGCGCAGGGTTTCAAGTCCGGCCAGGCGTGCCTGGCATTCCGCGCAGGCGTCGAGATGCGCTTCGAAGGCACGGCTGGTTTCGGCGTCGAGTTCGCCGTCGAGATACAGAGGCAGCAATTCGTGGCCAGTTTCAAGCGCCATCGGTTTCTCCCTGCGACGTGGACAGTGCCTTCTGCAGCAAGGCACGCCCGCGAGCGAGACGCGACATCACGGTTCCGATCGGAATGGCGAGGACATCGGCGATCTCGCGGTAGGACAGTTCTTCCAGTTCGCGCAGCACGATCGTTTCGCGGAACTCCACCGGCAACGCCTCCATCGCCTGCACCAGGCGATCGTGGCGGCGGATGTCGTCGACCAGGCGTTCGACGCCATCGCTGTCGCTGCGCGGCATCCATGCTGCGTGGTCATCATCGTTCGCGGCGACATTGCGCGCGTCGCGCTTGCGCAACGCCAGTCGTGCATGACAACAGTTGCGCACGATCGCCAGCCACCATGCGCGGGCATCGCCGCCGGCGTAGGTCGCGGCGAAACGGCTGGCGCGCAGATAGGCATCGTGCACGGCATCGGCGGCGTCTTGTTCGTTGCCGAGGAGCCAGCGCCCGAGGTTGTAGGCGGCGTCGAGATGGCGCAAAGCCAGATCGTCCACCGCCTCATGGCCGGAGAGAGTGCTCACCCGCGGGCATTCCTCATCGCGAAGCAATTCCGTTTAGGTGGTCCGGGCCACCAGTATGCGCCGCAGCACGCCGTCGCGGTCGATCAACGCGTGTTTCAGCGCGGCAGCGATATGTCCAGCGAGCAGGATGCACAGCGTCCAGGCCAACGTTTCGTGGAGGTTGTGGGTGAACACCCGGAACGGTTCGTCCTTTGCGATGATGTCCGGCCAGTTGAACAGGCCGAAAAAGCTCACGTCGTGGCCACCGGCAAGGCGATGGAGATAGCCGCTGAACGGCAACACCAGCATCAGGGTGTAGAGCAGCCAATGCAACAGATGGGCGGCACCGCGCTGCAAGGCGGGGATGCTGTTCGGCAGCGGGGGCGGCTGGTGGGTGAGTCGCCAGCACAGGCGTACGACCGCCAGCAGGAAGATCAGGCTGCCCAGCGAGGCGTGCCAGAACAGGATCGCGTCGTGCTGCGACTCTTGTTTCGGGGTGCTGGCCATCAGGAAACCGGCGGTGATGTTGAGGAAGATCAGGACGGCGATGCTCCAGTGCAGGAGGATTGCGGTTCGGGTGTAGGAAGTGGTGGTCATGGTGGTCCCGCGGGGTCGGCGAGGGGAGTCCTCGGGTAGTAGATCGCTTGGGTGGCGGTTTTATTCCCGACCCATGGCCAGGGCCGTAAGCTGGGGAATCCATTCATCCCTGCCGCGGGAAAATCCATGCCCCGACCCGCCCCGATCCTGCTGGCATTCCTGATTGCCGTCATCCTGCCGCCGGTGCCGGCCATCGCTGCATTGCCGGGCAAGGTTGTCGCTGCGTATTACCCGGGCGACGTGGCGGCGCGATATCCGGTCGAAGCGATCCCGGCCGACACACTCACCCATCTGTTCTATGCATTCGCGGGGATCAGGGGCGGGCAGTGCAGTGTCGCGGCGGATGCCGAAGTGAATTTCGTGGCGCTGGCCAAACTCAAGCGCGAACACCCTAAGTTGCGCACGCTCATTTCGATCGGCGGCTGGGGCGCCAACGGTTTCTCCGATGCGGCACTGACGGCCGCCAGCCGCAAGCGCCTGGCGTCGTCGTGCATGGCCTTGTTCTTCGATCACCATCGCGGCAGTTTCGACGGGGTCGATCTTGACTGGGAATTCCCGGTCTCGGGTGGCCCGAAGGAGATCGCGTCGCGCCCGCAGGACCGCCGCAACATGACGTTGCTGATGCGCGAATTCCGCCGCGATCTCGATGCGCTCGGCAGGAAACGCGGACAGCATTTCCTCCTCACTGCAGCGTTGCCCGGTGGACGCATGGAGTCGGCCGGGGCCTACGATCCTGTGCAGAGTTACGAGCTGGCGGAGGTTGTGAAAATTCTCGATTTCATCAACCTGATGAGCTATGACATGGGCACCACGTTCTCGCCGGTGGCGTCGTTCAATGCACCGTTGCGCGAAGTGCCAGCCGATCCGATGGCGCCCGAGCTGAAGCACTGGAACAGTGTCGAAGGCGCAGTCGAGTATTACCGCAGGCATGGCGTACCAGCAGACCGGATCGTGGTGGGCGTGCCGTTCTACGGCCGCGGTTATCGCGTTACCAAAGACGACAACGGGGGTCTGTACCAGCCGTACAGCGGGACATATTCGGCGGGTGACTGGCGCACGATCAAGGCAAAACTCCTGGCTGACCCGCAGTGGCAACAGCACTGGAATCCGATCGCGCAATCCCCGTGGCTGTTCAATGCGAAGGAACATGTCTTCGTCAGCTACGAGGACCCACGTTCGATCGCCATCCGTGCGAGGTTCGCCCATGATCGCGGCCTGCGTGGCGTCTTCACCTGGCAACTGGCGGGTGACGACGACGATCGGAGCCTGCTGGAAGCGATGGCACGGCCGTTCAGGTGATTCGGGATGTACCAAATCGGATGAAACCGGGAGGCGCATTCATCCTGGATGATGCCATCTTGCCTGCGGCCTACAATGTCGTTCCGGAACACGCAAACGAACGGCTCGATGATGCCAACATCTTTCTATCCCATTGGAACGCCCGGCCAGCCTTGGGGGACGTCGGAAAAGGCCGAATGGCGCGCGCGTCAGCGCAAGCAGCGCGATTATGGCGATGAAGTTGTCAGCAAGATCGAAGGCTTCAAGCCGCGTTTTGATGTCGTCGAATACGGCCGCCTCGACTATTCCCCCGATGGCGTCTATCCGCTGATCGTCGTGCGTTGCCAGGAATGGGATGCAGGCTTGCCGATCGCGCTTGTCACGGGCGGCGTGCATGGCTACGAGACCAGTGGTGTCCATGGCGCGCTGCAATTCATCGATCGCCACATGCAGAACTACGCGGGCAAGGTGAACCTGCTGGTGGTGCCCTGCGTCAGCCCGTGGGCCTACGAGCGCATCAATCGCTGGAACCCCGATGCGATCGACCCCAACCGTTCTTTCCATGCCGACAGTCCCTGCGGCGAATCGGCGGCCTTGCTGAGGCTGGTCACGCCGTTGAAGGGCCGGGTATTGATGCATATCGATTTGCACGAAACCACCGACAGCGACGAATCGGAATTCCGTCCGGCCCTGGCTGCGCGCGATGGCAAACCGTTCGAACCCGGCACGATTCCCGATGGCTTCTATCTGTGCGCGGATTCCGCCAATCCACAGCCGGCCTTCCAGCAGGCGGTGAATGCTGCAGTGGAGAAGATCACCCACATCGCGCCGGCCGATCCCGATGGCACTATCATCGGTTCGCCGGAGGTTGCGCCGGGCGTGATCGAATATCCGTTGGTGGAACTGGGTCTGTGCGCGGGCATCACCGACGCACGCTTTACCACGACGACCGAAGTCTATCCGGATAGCCCGCGCGCCACGCCTAAGGCGTGCAACGACGCCCAGGTCGCGGCAGTGTGCGGCGCCCTCGATCACGCGCTTGCACACGCCGGGATCAAGGAGTAAAACTCGCCGGAGCTTGTGGCGGAGATCCACGATGTCGACGGCTGCTGTAGCGGTGCCGCGATTTTCCAGCGGGCGGAACGAACGATTCTTCCTGATTAGTGCCGTCCTGATGGCGCTGGTCTTGGTCGGTGGGTTTTCGCTCAATATCGTGACGGGACGATCCACCTTTGCCTCGCCGCCGCGCTTCCACGTCCATGCCTTCATTTTCATGGGATGGCTGGCGATTTTCCTCACGCAGGTTACGCTCGCCGACAACGGCTCGCTGGCATTGCACCGCCGACTCGGCTGGATCGCGGCCGTCTGGGTGCCGTTGATGCTGATCTCCGGTGTCTACATGACTGTGGCCGATGCCCGCAGTGGCAGGATTCCGCCGGTGTTCGAGCCGGCAGCTTTCCTCATCATGGATTGGCTGGCGGTCTTCGGCTTTGCGGGAATGGTGACGGCAGCGATCATGCGCAGGCGGCAAACGCAGTGGCATCGTCGGCTCATGCTGTGCTCGATGGCGATGATCCTCGGGCCCGGATTTGGGCGCCTGTTGCCGATGCCGATGCTGATCCCGTGGACGGTGCTCGCGGCCAACGCGCCGGGCCTGTTGTTCCCACTTGCGGGCGCGATTCGCGATTGGCGCGCCGACGGTCGCGTGCACCCCGCCTGGTGGTGGGGCATCGGCGCGATGCTCGCCATGTTGTTCGCGATGCAGGTCCTGCCGCACACGTCGTTGGGATTGGATCTTTATGCCTGGGTCACCAGTGGCTCGGACAAGGCGTTGCCGCCGCTGGATTTCCCGATGCTGTCGCACGCCATGCCACATTAGAGCGTTCGTTTGTGGTGATCGCCGCGCCCGGGCTACCATCCGCGCTTTGGTCCGGGGAACGCCATGACCGCATCGCCACGCCAGGCCTTCCGCTATTACGACATGCTGGTCGCCGGCATGGTTGCGGTGCTGTTGTGTTCCAACCTGATCGGGCCGGCCAAGGTCAGCGTGATGGACGTGCCAGGCATCGGACCGCTGAGCTTCGGCACCGGCAACCTGTTCTTCCCGATCGGCTACATCTTCGGCGACGTGCTGACCGAGGTGTACGGCTATGCGCGGGCGCGCCGGGCGATCTGGGCCGGTTTCGGCGCGATGATCTTCGCAACGGTGATGGCATGGGTGGTCGTGCACATGCCGATGAGTCCGGCCGAACCATTCAACCAGACCCTGCAGCCCGCACTCGAGGTCGTTTTCGGCAACACCTGGCGGATCGCGCTGGCCTCGATGATCGGTTACTGGGTGGGCGATTTCGTCAATGCCTTCGTGATGGCGCGGATGAAGGTCCTGACCGGCGGCAAGCACTTGTGGACGCGCACCATCGGATCGACGGTAGTTGGCCAGGCGTGCGACAGCATCACGTTCTATCCGATCGCCTTCCTCGGCATCTGGGAAAGCACGACGCTGGTGAAGGTCATCCTGTTCAACTGGACGATGAAGGTACTGGTCGAGGTCGTGCTGACGCCGGTGACCTATGCGGTGGTCGGTTGGTTGAAGCGCGCGGAAGCCGTCGATACCTACGATCGCGCCACCCGCTTCAATCCGTTCTCGTTGCGCGACGACGGCGAGATCACCGCACGCGAGTCGTAGTCTTCAGCTTGCCTGGATCTGAAGCTTGAATCCCAGTCCGGCGATGTCGGACTGTTCGCCTTCAAGGTCGGCGCGCAACAACGGGCGCTCGTCGAGCCAACGTCCCGAAAACTCCAGGCGCAACACGCTCTTGTCGGCGCGCAGCTTCAGTCGCGGAATCGCCTCGCCTTCGTGCGAACGGTGCACCAGCACGGCCAAACGCAACAGCGCCGAAAGGCGACGCGTGGTCTGCCGCAGGCGCGCGGGCAGGGCATCGAATACCGATTTCGGCAGGCTGCGGCGATGGCTGCGCACCAGGATCGCCAGCATCTGCTGTTCCTGCTGGGTGAAGCCGGCAACATCGGAATGTTCGATCACGTAGGCGCCATGCAGGTGGTACTGGCTATGGGCGATCACCAGGCCGATCTCGTGCAAGCGTGCTGCCCAACCAAGGATTCGCCCATCATCGGCATCGAGCTTCCAGCTGCGCTGCACCTGGTCGAACAACGCCATTGCAGTGTCTTCCACGCGTTGCGCCTGCGTCATGTCGACGCCGTAGCGCTGCATCATCGCGGTGACCGAGCTGTCGCGTGGATCGTCACCGCCGGCACGGCCGATCATGTCGTAGAGGATGCCTTCGCGCATCGCGGCCTTGCTGACATCCATTTGGCGGATGCCGAGCGTCGCGAACGCTGCTTCCAGGACTACGACGCCACCGGCGATCACTGGCGTGCGGTCTTCCGACAATCCCGGCAGCTGGATCTTGTCGATACTGCCGGCCGCAAGCATGAGTTCGCGGACATGCCACAATGCTTCCTGGGTGATCTCGCCATTGCCCATGCCGACGCCGGCGCAAATCCTGCCGATTGCCTTGATGGTGCCGGAAGACCCCAGCGCATCTTCCCAGCCCAGTTCACGGTAGGTGCTGGAGAACTGCTGGAATTCCGCTGCGACTTCGGTCAGTGCCTGCCGCCATTTTTTGCGAGTGAGCTTGCCGTTGGCGAAAAAGCGCCGGGTGGTGGCGACACAACCGACCTGCAGGCTTTCGCGTTCGATCGGCTCCAGCCCGTGGCCGATGATGCACTCGGTGGAGCCGCCGCCAATGTCCATCACCAGTCGCAGTTCGCCGTTCCTCGGCGGTTGCGCGTGGCTGACGCCGAGATAGACCAGTCGCGCTTCTTCGCGGCCGGACACCACTTCGATGGAATGACCCAATGCGATTTCCGCCGGCACCAGGAATTCTTGGGAATCGCGCAGGCGGCGCACGCTATTGGTCGCGAGTGCGCGTACACGCCACGGCGGGATGTCGCGGATGCGCTGGCCGAAACGCGACAGGCAGCCGAGCGCACGTTCCTGCACGGCGGCGTCCAGGTGGCCGGAACGATCGAGACCTTCCGCCATCCGCACCATTTCGCGGATGCGGTCGACCACGCGCAACTGACCGAGGGTGTAGCGCGCGACTACCATGTGGAAACTGTTGGAGCCGAGATCGATCGCGGCCAACATGTCGCCGTCTCTCAGCGGGATTTCGGCAGTCGTGGTGCGGCTCGGGCTCATGTCGGCAGCTGGCCGTCGATGCGTTCCAGCAATGATAGCTGCGCCGAGTGCGGTGGCTGGCCATCGGTCGGCTGCAGGTGCAGGTATTCACCGTTTTCCTGAAGTTCCCAGGCCTGGGTGTTGTCTTCAAGGTAGTTCGCCAGCGCTTCGTCGTGGACGCGCTGTGCCAGCGCCGGATCGAGGATCGGGAAGCAGGTCTCGACGCGTCGCAGCAGGTTGCGTTCCAGCCAGTCGGCGGAGGAGCAGAAGATTTCCGGATCACCGTCGTTGGCGAACCAGTACACGCGATGATGCTCGAGGAAGCGGCCGACGATCGAACGCACGCGGATGTTGTCGGAAACGCCAGGCACGCCTGGGCGCAGCGTGCAGGCGCCGCGCACGATCAGGTCGATCTTCACGCCGGCCTGCGAAGCGGTGTACAACGCGCGCACCACATCGGGTTCGTTCAGGGCGTTCATCTTGGCGATCACGTGCGCCGGTTTGCCCTTGCGCGCATGCGCGGTCTCGCGCTCGATGCGCGCAAGCAGGCCGCTGTGCAGGGTGAACGGGGAGAGCAGGATGCGCTTGAGCTTGATCGCCGAAGCCATGCCGGAAATCTGCTGGAAGGTGCGGCTGACGTCTTCGCCGATGTCCTTGTTGCAGGTGATCAGGCCGAAGTCCGTATAGAGGCGCGCGGTGCCACTGTGGTAGTTGCCGGTGCCCAGATGGGCATACCGGCGCAGGCTCTTGCCCTCGCGTCGCACGATCAGCAGCATCTTTGCGTGTGTCTTGTAGCCAACCACGCCGTACACCACCTGCACGCCGGCTTCCTGCATGCGATCAGCAAGGCCGAGATTCGCTTCCTCGTCGAAGCGCGCGCGCAGTTCCACCACCACGGTCACGTCCTTGCCGTTGCGCGCGGCGCGGATCAGCTGGTCGACGATCGCGGAATCCTTGCCGGTGCGGTACAGCGTCTGCTTGATCGCCAGCACATCGGGATCATCGGCGGCCTCGCGGATCAGGTCGAGCACCGGGGTGAAGGCATCAAACGGGTGATGCAGCAACACGTCGCCGGCGGCGACGCGACGGAACATCGATTCCTCCTCCATCTGGCGAGGAATCATCGGTTGGAACTTGAGGTCGGGCCGATCGCGGATCAGGTCGTAGACCTGGACCACGCGATTGAGATTGACCGGTCCGTTGATGCGATATACCGCGTTCTCGGTCAATTCGAAGTTCTGCAGCAGGAAGCGTTCGATTTCGGGTGGGCAGCTTTCCGCCAGCTCCAGCCGCACCGCTTTCAGGTAACCGCGGCCAATCAGCTCGTCGCGAAGCGCGTGTGCGAGATTGTCGACTTCCTCCTCGTCGACGATCAGTTCGGAATTGCGCGTCACCCGAAACTGATAGGCGCCCTGGACCTTCAGTCCCGGGAACAGCTCGCCGACGAATTCAGACAGCACCGACGACAGGAAGACGAAATCGTGGCCACCTGCGCCGGTGAGATCGGGAATGCAGATGATGCGCGACAGCGAACGCGGCGCGCGCACGATCGCGAGATGACCCTTGCGGCCAAAGGCATCACGCCCGCGCAGGACGACGACGACATTGAGCGCCTTGTTGAGGATGCGCGGGAACGGGTGCGAAGGATCCAGCGCAATCGGTGACAACACCGGCATGATCTGTTCGCGGAAATACTTGCGCAGCCATTCCACTTGTTCGGGCGACCACTGCGTGCGTTGCAGCAGACGGATGCCTTCGGCGTGCAGGGCCACGCGTAGTCCGACGTCGAAATTGGCGTACTGCGCCTTCACCAGCTCAGCGGCGCGTTCGTGGATCTGCTGCAGTACCGTCGCATGCGAGCGGCCATCCGGCCCAGGCTGCAGGCCAAGGTGCTCGGCGTGCTGCAGGCTGCCGGCGCGGATCTCGAAGAATTCGTCGAGATTGGTGCAGGAAATGCACAGATAGCGCAGGCGTTCCAGCAACGGGATCGACGGATCCTGCGCCTGGGCGAGGACGCGGAAATTGAAGTCGAGCTGCGACAGTTCGCGATTGAAGTACAACGCAGGGTCGTGCAGGTCGGGCTTGACCCGCCGCGATGACGCCTTCATTCCGCGGCTGGGCGCGGGACGATGCGTTCCTTTCCGAAGTGACATGAGAACGTACTTCCTTTGCCGACCTCGCTGTGGATGTCGAGGCGGGCATCGTGGTGGTTCAGGACATGCTTGGCGATGGAGAGGCCAAGCCCGGTGCCGCCCGTTTCGCGCGAGCGGCTGGTGGAGACACGATAAAACCGTTCGGTGATCCTGGGAATATGCGCCGCGGGAATCCCGTAGCCGCTGTCGGCGACGTCCAGGACCGCGCCATCGCCTTCGCGCGCGAAGCGGACATCGATGCGGCCGCCCGCTGGCGTGTAGCGGATCGCGTTGCTGATCAGGTTGGAGAAGGCGCTGTGCAGTTCCTTGTTCGATCCCCACAGGTCGACGCCGGCGCTGTCCTCGATGGTGATGGCATGGCGACCCTGGCTCAACGCATCGGCTTCGCGGCGCAGCACCGCCAGCATCAACGGCATCGCCACGTGGTCGTCGGCGATGCGTTCCTGCGATTCCAGGCGAGACAGCGTCAGCAGGTCCTCCACCAGTTGCGCCATCCGCTGCGACTGCTGGCGCATCTCGGCGAACATGCGCGATGTCTCGTTGTCGCTGTCGTCGTCCATCATGTCGAGATAGCCGTGCAGCACCGTCAGCGGGGTGCGCAGTTCGTGCGAGACGTTGGCGACGAAGTCGCGGCGCATCTGCTCGAGGTGCAGCAGCTTGCTGACGTCGCGGGCGATCAGCAGCCAGTACTCGTCCGAATACGGGATCAGGCGCAGATTCAGGCGCAGATTGGGGTCGACTGGAGAAGGCGCATCATGCATCGGTTCGGCATTGCGCCCGGTGGCCAGCCAGCGCGACAACGGCAGCGACTGGAGGCGCTCCCCGATCGGACGATCGATGTCTTCCGGATATTTCAGGCCAAGCAGCGTCGTCGCGGCCTTGTTGAACCACAGTGTGCGCTGGCTGTTGCGCCTCAATACCACCACGGCATCAGGCAAGGTCGCGGCTGCGGCGCGATAGGTGCGGAGCATCGCCAACAGGCGTTTCTTGCGGGTGCGAACCTCGCCTTGCTGGCGTGCAAGCAGGCGTTCGAGCTCGTTCCAGATGCCTGATCCTTCCGGCGCACGAATGCGCCTCCGTGCAGCGATGCGGCGGATGATCGTGCGCATCCGCCAGTAGTGCCAGGCCAGAACAGCCAGGGCCGCGATCGCGAGCGCTGCCCAGAAATGACCGCTGAAGATCCCGACCAGAGCCGCCAGCGCCAATACGACACCCAGCGGCAGCAGTGTCGTGAACCAGGCGGAACGAATGCTCATTGGCAAATCATCGGGTCGGCAGGTCGGCGTCAGGCGGAGATCGAGAAACGGTAACCCGCACCCCGGACCGTCTGCACCATATGGTCGAGCGCATGGGGTTCCAGCGTCTTGCGCAAACGGCGGATGTGGACGTCGACCGTGCGCTCCTCGACATAGACGCTGCCGCCCCAGACATGGTCGAGCAATTGCGATCGGGTGTAGACGCGTTCGGGATGGGTCATGAAGAAATGCAGCAAGCGGTACTCGGTCGGGCCGATCGCCACCGGGGAATTGTCGTCACCGGCTTGCGCGAACACGCGGTGGGCGGCGCCATCGATGCGCAGCGCGCCCAGCGTGACATTGCCTTCCTCGTCGTCCTCGCGGGAACGGCGCATCACCGCGCGGATGCGCGCCAGCAACTCGCGCGAGGAAAACGGCTTCACCACGTAGTCGTCGACGCCGGCCTCGAGGCCGCTGACGCGATCGTTCTCTTCGCCGCGTGCGGTGAGCATGATGATCGGCACGTCGCGGGTCATGCTGTCCTTGCGCCAGCGCCGCGCCAGCTCCAGGCCGCTGGTGCCGGGCAGCATCCAGTCGAGCAGGATCAGGTCGGGCAGGCGGTCGGCGATTGCGTTCTGGGCTTCGCGGGCGTCGCCGGCATGGACGGCGTCATATTCGGCCTTGCGCAGGGCGAAGGCGACCATGTCGCGGATGGCGGGCTCGTCGTCGACGATCAGGATGCGCTTCTGCACGGGATAGACCCAAATGGCGGGATCGCGACAGGAGACGACAGTTTATTGACAATACGATGACAACGTCATCGTTGATGGAATTTGGAAAATTTATCTCAATGAATCAAGTGCTTGCCGGAGGTTCTTGTCCTCGTTTGGACCTGCATCCATGTCCTGGATGCCTTGTTTGCGCATGTCCAAGACCTCCGGCGTGATCGCGGCGATGCGGGCATCGATGCGGGTCCGGGCGTAGTAATCGAGGTCGGGACGGTTCTTCAGCGTGTGCAGTTGGAGCAGGGCGCGGCGGGGATTTCCGTTCAGGTAGGCGGCCTGGGCATAGGCCTCGCCGGCACGGATGGAGTCGCCAGCTTGCTCGGCGGCGCGCCCCAGGGTGCTCTGGAAGGTCGGATCATCGCCGCCGTCGGCAGCGAGCGGGCGCAGGATCTCGACCGCGCGCTGGCCGGCATCGCGTCCGCCACGCTGGTTGAGGATCTGGGCATAGGCGATCGCGATCGCGCGATTGCCGGGCATGCGATGGAGCAGGGCGGCGAGGCGTGAATCAGCATCGGCGCGATGGCCGATTCCGTTGTCGGCCTCGGCCATGCCGACCGCCAGCCACCAGTTGTCCGGATGCTTCTGCAGCAACGGCGCCAGCGTCGCATTGGCCTGGGCGAATTGCCCGGCGGCCATGCGGGCGACGGCTTCGCCATAGCGCTGTGCGTCGCCCAACGGACGCTTGGCCGCCAAACGCTCGTATTCCTGCACGGCCTGCGTCGGCGTGGCTGCCGTGAGTGCGCGCATGCGTTCCTTGGCGTAATCGAACATGCCACTGGCACTGCGCTGCGCGACCTGCACGCGCATGCCCGGCGGCAGCAGCGGATTGTCGCGGCTGGCGACGGTGGTGACCACCGGCGCGCTGCTCATCTGTGCAGCGCGCGCCTTGGCTTCGGCGATGCGGCTGCCGGTGACCGGATGGGTGAGGAGATAGTCAGGCGTCTGCTCGCGATCCCCACCGCGGTTGGCGCGCATCGCGGTTTCCATGCGCTCGAAGAATCCCGCCATCGCGTTGGGATCGTATCCCGCGCGCGCCAGCAGTCGGATGCCGACACGGTCGGCCTCCGACTCGTTGCTGCGCGAATAGTCGAGCTGGCGTTGCACCATCAAGCCCTGCGCGCCCGCGACCGCGGCCATCGTCGCGTTGCTGGAGGAGTTGCCGCCACCGCCCGCCTTCTGCGCCACCACGATCGCGCCAAGCATCGCCAGGAGGATCGGCAACTGGTCGCGTTGCGCGCGTTCGACCGCGCGCAACACATGCGCTTGGCTGACGTGCGAGACCTCATGCGCCAGCACCGCGGCGACTTCGTCCTCGCGTTCGGCGGTCAGCACCAGGCCGCTGTTCACCGCGACATAGCCGCCCAGCGTGGCGAAGGCGTTGATTTCACGTTCGCGCAGCAGGAAGAAGGTGAAAGGCGTGCTGTTGGCATCGCTCGAGGCGACCAGGCGGTTGCCGATGCCCTGCAGCCAATCGGCCAACAGCGGATCGTCCAGCGTGTAATCGAAGCGACGCAATTGCGCCAGGGTCATCGCGCCGTACTCGCGCTGTTCCGCCGGGGTGATGATGCGCGCTGCCGACGACCCCATGTCCGGCAGATGGCCCTGCTGGGCGCGGGCCGTGCCGATGACGAGCGTGATTGCAAGGGCGAGGGCGGTGGGCAGGTGGCGGTGCACGCGAGGGTTCCGGTAGCGGGATGGGCTGGATGTGCTGCTTGATGCCGTCACATCATGTGGCGATGGCGGGGCATCGGCGTGAATTTGCCGTAAACCGGCGCGTCAAGGCCATGCAAAGCGACTCCCGAAGTCGCATCATATGCCGGTCAATCGCCGCACACCGATCATGTCCACGCCAGAAATCATCCTCTACACCACCCAGATCTGCCCGTATTGCGTGGCCGCCAAAAACTTCCTCAAGAGCAAGGGGCTGGAATGGCGCGAAGTCCGCGTCGACCTCGATCCCGCCGAGCGCGAGAAGATGGTGGCGCTGGCCAAGCGCACCAGCGTGCCGCAAATCTTCGTCGGTGCGACCCATGTCGGTGGGTATGACGACATGATGGCGTTGCATCGCGCCGGCAACTTCGAGCCGCTGCTGCAACAAGCCTGAACACCGCGCGCGGCCCCGTGCGCCGCCGTCTGGCATAATTACGCACCCGAATTTCCCGCGTGGACGCGCCCAGAGCGCCATTTCGCCACGCCCGTACTCCAGAGAAGGATCCTGCAATGACCCAGACCATCACCGTGATCCGCGGCGACGGCATCGGCCCCGAAATCATGGCCGCCACCCTGCATGTGCTCGACGCGATGAAGCTCGACCTCGCCTACGAGGAAGCAGACGCTGGCATGGTCGCTCTGGAGAAGCACGGTGACCTGCTGCCGCAGGCCACGCTCGATTCGATCAAGCGCAACAAGATCGCGCTGAAGGCGCCACTGACCACGCCGGTGGGCGAGGGCTTCACCTCGATCAACGTCACCCTGCGCCGCATTTTCGACCTCTACGCCAATGTGCGCCCGGCGCACAGTTTCCCCAATACCAAGTCGCGTTTCCCCAGCGGCATCGACATCATCACCGTGCGCGAGAACACCGAAGGCGCGTACATGAGCGACGGCCAGGCGGTGAGCGAAGACGGCGAGACCGCGACGCTGGTGCAGAAGGTCACCCACAAGGGGTCCGAGCGCATCGTCCGCTACGCCTTCGAGATGGCGCGCAAGATCGGCCGCAAGAAGGTCACGGTGGTCCACAAGGCCAACATCATGAAGTCGACCTCGGGCCTGTTCCTGAAGACCGCCCGCCAGGTGGCCGCGCAGTACCCGGACATCGAGTGCAACGAGATGATCGTCGACAACACCTGCATGCAGCTGGTGATGAAGCCGGAGCAGTTCGACGTGATCGTCACCACCAACCTGTTCGGCGACATCATTTCCGATCTCTGCGCCGGTCTTGTCGGTGGCCTCGGCCTGGCGCCCGGCGCCAATATCGGTGAGCACGGCGCGATCTTCGAAGCCGTCCACGGCTCCGCGCCCGACATCGCCGGCAAGGGCATCGCCAACCACTGCGCGTTGCTGCTGGCCGCGGGCCAGATGCTCGACCATCTCGGCATGCCGGAACAGGCCGCGCGCTTGCGCAACGCCATCGTCGCCACGTTGGAAGCGAAGGACGACCTGACGCCGGATCTCGGCGGCAGCGGCACCACGACCCGCTTCGCCGAAGCAATCACGCGCAGACTGTAAGCCATATGTTGGCCGCGGCAATTTGACAGTTGCCGCAGTCGGACGCGACAATGCCGCACGTTGTTTCGCGAGCGTCGTTGCACGGTGTGCGGGGACCGCAGGGCGGGGCAGGAAGAATGGCTCTCGTCGGGGTATAGCGCAGTCTGGTAGCGCGCCTGCTTTGGGAGCAGGATGTCGGGGGTTCGAATCCCTCTACCCCGACCACTTCTTCCTCCATCGATTGCCTTGCGCCCGTAGCTCAACCGGATAGAGCACCGGCCTTCTAAGCCGGTGGTTGCAGGTTCGAGTCCTGCCGGGCGCGCCAATCGCGAAGCAGATGAAGTTTCAATGGTGGCTGTAGTTCAGTTGGTTAGAGCACCGGATTGTGATTCCGGATGTCGGGGGTTCGAGTCCCCTCAGCCACCCCATTTCACCAACGTGGTCTTGCATGTCCTCACGCATGCAGTATCATTGGCGGTTCGGGGCTGTTAGCTCAGTTGGTAGAGCAGTTGACTCTTAATCAATAGGTCCAAGGTTCGAATCCTTGACAGCCCACCAAATCGAAACACCCGGCCGAAAGGCCGGGTGTTTTTTGTTTCAGGCAATCGCGGTCCAATCGCGCGCGGCGGCGCGTTGGATGGATTCGCGACTGGAAGCCTTCGGAGGCGCGGTCCAAGGTTCGAATCCTTGACAGCCCACCAAACCGAAACACCCGGCCGAAAGGCCGGGTGTTTTTTGTTTCAGGCAGTCGCGGTCCAATCGCGCGCGGCGGCCCAGCTTCGCGACGGCGCGTTGATTTCCCCGGGGGCCCGCCGTCTGGTCGCGGCGTGGTGCGAAAGGCGGGACTCGAACCCGCACGCCTTGCGGCACTGGTACCTAAAACCAGGGCGTCTACCAATTCCGCCACTTTCGCAATGGCGTGAAGTGTACCGGGCAACGGGCATAGTGGCGAAACGCTGGGAAATCGGCGAAAATCCCCCGCTTGCCCGCGCACCGGCGTGGGCCCCGAACAACCTACAACGTCAGGCCGCAGGTCAGCGCGGCAAGCAGGAGCGTCCATGCAAGTCTCGATCGAATCCACCGGCAACCTCGGCCGCCGCGTCACCTTCAAGGTGCCGAGCACCGATTTCAACGACAAGGTGGGTTCACGCCTGCGCGAAATCGCCCGTGACGCCCGCATCAAGGGCTTCCGCCCGGGCAAGGTGCCGGCCAGCGTGATCGACAACCGCTATGGCGACCAGATCCGCAGCGAGATCCTCGATGGCATGCTGCGCGAAGGCTTCGGCAAGGCCGTGGAAGGCCAGGACCTGCGCATCGCCGGCAATCCGCGCATCGTTCCGAACAGCGAGGCCGCGGCAGAAGGCGAGCTCGCCTATGTCGCCGATTTCGAGCTGGTCCCGGATTTCGGCGACATCGATGCCACCAAGCTCAATGTGGTCCGCCACACCGCCGAAGTGACCGACGAGGATATCGACCGCATGGTCGAAAACCTGCGCATGCAGCGCCAGAGCTGGTCACCGGTGCAGCGTGCCGCCAAGAGCGGCGACCTGGTCGATGTCGAGATGAGCAGCGAAGTCGACGGCCAGCGCATGCCGCCGCAGGGTGTTGAGTCGGCCTCGACGGTGCTGGGTTCAGCGCAGATGCTGCCGGCGCTGGAAACCGCCCTCGAAGGCGTTGAGCCCGGTGCCGAGAAGGACATCGAGATCGCATTCCCGGCCGACTGGCGCATCGAATCGCTGGCCGGCAAAACCGCCAAGGTTCACGCCAAGGTCACCCAAGTAGCTGAAGCCAAGCTGCCGGAGATCGACCAGGCCTTCATCCGCAGCTTCGGCGTGCGCAGCGGCGAGATGGAGCAGTTCCGCAATGACATCCGCCAGAACCTCGAGCGCGAGCTCAAGGGAGCGCTGATGTACCGCCTGCGTCGTGAAGTCGGCGAAGCGCTGGTCAAGGAGTTCGCCGGCGTCGAGCTGCCGCCGCGCCTTGTTCAGGACGAAGCGCAGGGCATGGCCAATGCCGAAGCCGAGCAGGCCCGCCAGAACGGTGCGCAAGTCGTCGAAGCGGTCCCCGGCCCGTATGCTGATGCGGCTCGCAAGCGCGTGCTGGTCGGCCTGCTGGTCGGCGAGGTCGCCCGCCAGAACAAGCTCAGCCTTGATTCCAACCGCTTGGTCGAAACCCTGCGCCTGATCGCCTCGACCTACGAAGAGCCGCAACAGGTTGTTGATTTGTACCGCAACGACCCCCAACTCATGCAGGGTCTGCAGAACCGCGTGATGGAAGAGCAGGTGATCGACTGGATCGCCGGCCAGGCCCAGCACACGGAACAGGCAATGTCTTTCCAGGACGCGATTCGCGCCGAGTAATCAGGTCGCCCGGCCACGCCGGGTCTGATACGGTCACGAGGCGCGTCACCCCCTACGGAGCTTGAGCATGTCGTCAATTCCCGCCACTTCGCTGAACCTCGTGCCCATGGTGGTCGAACAGACCAGCCGCGGCGAACGCGCCTATGACATCTATTCGCGCCTTCTCAAGGAGCGCGTGATCTTCCTCGTCGGTCCGATCGACGACAACGTCGCCAACCTGGTGGTGGCGCAGCTGCTGTTCCTCGAGGCCGAAAACCCCGAGAAGGACATCAGCCTGTACATCAACTCGCCGGGTGGCGTGGTGACCGCCGGCATGTCGATCTACGACACCATGCAGTTCATCAAGCCCGATGTCTCCACCATCTGCGTGGGGCAGGCGGCGTCGATGGGCGCGGTGCTGCTGGCGGCCGGTGCGGCCGGCAAGCGCTACGCGCTGCCGAACTCGCGGGTGATGATCCATCAGCCGCTGGGCGGCGCCCAGGGCCAGGCGGCCGACATCGAGATCCAGGCCCGCGAAATCCTGACCCTGCGCCAGCGCCTGAACGAGATCCTCGCCAAGCACACGGGGCAGTCGCTGGAAACCATCGGCCACGATACCGATCGCGACAATTTCAAGGACGCCGAGGCTGCGCGCGCCTACGGCCTGATCGATCAAGTGCTGGCACGCCGCCCGGACGAGACCATTCAGGCCGGCTGAACGCCCAGGTATTGAAGCAAGCCTTTGATTCACAACACAATTGGTCGGGTGTCCACGCCGTGAGTGGACGCCCGGTCTTATGCTATCTTCCGGGAGAGCCACTCTCCCGAGCTCAGGACAGGGAATGACAGACGACCGCACCACCCGCACGACCGACAGTTCGAAGATCTTGTACTGCTCGTTCTGCGGCAAGAGCCAGCACGAAGTCCGCAAGCTCATCGCCGGTCCCAGCGTGTACATCTGCGACGAGTGCGTCGAGCTCTGCAACGACATCATTCGCGAGGAACTCGAGCAGAAAGCGGACTCGAGCCGTAGCGCGTTGCCGAAGCCGCAGGAAATCCTCGAGGTCCTCGACCAGTACGTGATCGGCCAGGCGCGCGCCAAGAAGACGCTCGCGGTCGCCGTGTACAACCACTACAAGCGCATCGAGAGCCGCCAGAAGTCCGATGACATCGAACTGGCGAAATCGAACATCCTGCTGGTCGGTCCGACTGGTTCGGGCAAGACGCTGTTGGCGGAAACGCTGGCACGCCTGCTCAACGTGCCGTTCACCATGGCCGATGCCACCACGCTCACCGAAGCCGGCTACGTCGGCGAGGA
The DNA here is from genome assembly GCA_018242465.1 of Pseudomonadota bacterium. Taxonomy (GTDB): domain Bacteria; phylum Pseudomonadota; class Gammaproteobacteria; order Xanthomonadales; family Xanthomonadaceae; genus Solilutibacter. The sequence continues at coordinate 19,698 of JAFEBY010000033.1, forward strand.
CGTGGAGAACATCATCCAGAAGCTGCTGCAGAAGTGCGACTACGACGTCGACAAGGCGCAGCACGGCATCGTCTACATCGATGAAATCGACAAGATCTCGCGCAAGAGCGAGAACCCGTCGATCACACGCGACGTGTCGGGCGAGGGCGTGCAGCAGGCGCTGCTCAAGCTGATCGAAGGCACCGTCGCAAGCATTCCGCCGCAGGGTGGGCGCAAGCATCCGCAACAGGAGTTCCTGCAGGTCGATACCCGCAACATCCTGTTCATCGTCGGCGGCGCATTCGCTGGCCTCGACAAGATCATCCAGCAGCGCACCACCGAAGCCGGCGGCATCGGGTTCAGCGCGAAGGTGAAGTCATCCGAGCGCAAGACCGATACCGGCAAGGTGCTGGCTGACGTCGAGCCGGAAGACCTGATCAAGTTCGGCCTGATTCCGGAATTCGTCGGTCGCCTGCCGGTGGTCGCGACGCTCGAGGAGCTGGACGAAACCGCGCTGGTGAAGATCCTCTCCGAACCCAAGAACGCCATCACCAAGCAGTTCCGAAAACTGTTCGAGATGGAAGGCGTGGAGCTGGAATTCCGCCCGGAAGCGCTTGCCGCGATCGCCCGCAAGGCGCTCAAGCGCAAGACTGGCGCGCGCGGCCTGCGCACCATCGTCGAATCGGTGCTGCTCGACACCATGTATGACCTGCCGTCGCTGGAAAACGTCAGCAAGGTCGTGGTGGACGAATCGGTGATCGACAACAAGACACCCCCGTTCCTGATCTACGACGCCGCTGCCCAGCAGCAGTCGCAACAGAAGATTGCCGCCGCCGAATAAGCGGCTGCCGTCACGTCGGGTGAACCCACAGGCTGGCCAAGTGCCAGCCTGTTCATTTTTTACGCGGTGGCGTCCCTTGCAATTGCCAGGAACGTGCCGCACCTTCTCGGGAAGCGGCTGTTGCCGCACCGGAGCGATTGAATGAGCGTGAAGTCCAGCCAGCCCAGCCCGCCGACCCTGCCCGAAGAAGCGTTGCCGGTATTGCCGCTGCGGGATGTCGTCGTGTTCCCGCACATGGTGATTCCGCTGTTCGTGGGACGCGAAAAATCGATCAAGGCGCTGGAAATTGCGGTGGAAGGCGACAAGCGCATCCTGCTGGTGGCGCAGACCTCCCCGGACATTGATGACCCGGCGCAGGGGGATCTCTATTCGGTGGGTGCGTTGGCACAGGTGCTGCAGTTGCTCAAGCTTCCCGACGGCACCATCAAGGTGCTGGTGGAGGGTACCGAGCGCGTCGGGGTCAACGGTGTCGAGACGCACGAAGGCGCGCTGTATGGCAGGCACCATGCATTGCCGCAGCCCCCCGAGCGTGACCTCCAGGAAGTCGAGGCGCTCAGCCGTTCGCTGACCGGGCTGTTCGAGCAATATCTCAAGACCAACCGCAAGCTGCCGCCGGAACTGATGCAGACGTTGCAGACGCTCGATGATCCGGCACGCATTGCCGACAGCATTGCCGCGCATCTGTCGGTGCGCCTGTCGGACAAGCAGAAGCTGCTGGAAACAATTGATGTCGGCGAACGACTCGAATTGCTGATCGGCCTGGTCGATGGCGAGCTCGACGTGCAGCAGCTGGAGAAGAAGATTCGCGGCCGCGTGAAGTCGCAGATGGAGAAGAGCCAGCGCGAGTACTACCTCAACGAGCAGATGAAGGCGATCCAGAAGGAGCTGGGTGAAGGCGAGGAGGGCGGCGGTGGCAACGAACTCGACGCGCTCGGAAAGAAGATCGCCGACGCCGGCATGCCCAAGGCGGTCGAAGCCAAGGCCAAGGCCGAATACGCCAAGCTGCGCCAGATGTCGCCGATGTCGGCGGAAGCCGGCGTGGTGCGCAACTACCTCGACTGGCTGCTCGGCGTGCCGTGGAAGAAGCGCTCGAA
>JAFEBY010000034.1 GCA_018242465.1 Pseudomonadota bacterium
CCCGTTCGAAGTCTTCATCAACTCGAAGTCGATGGAACACTTCCAGTGGATCGTCGCGCTGACCCGCATCATGTCGGCGGTGTTCCGCAAGGGCGGCGACGTCACCTTCATCGTCGATGAAATGAAAGCGGTGTTCGATCCCAAGGGCGGCTACTACAAGGCTGGCGGCGTCTACATGCCGTCGCTGGTGGCCGAACTCGGCAGCATTGTCGAGGATCATCTCAAGACCATCGGCCTGATGCACGATCCGGAAATGGACGAGCACCAGCGCGCGCTGATCGCCGAGAAGCGCCGCGCCTACGAGCAGCATGGCTCAAAAAAAAACGCTGACGCCACCCCGGTCGTCGTGATCGAGGAAGACATCGCCGTTACCGGCGAAGGTACCAGCTTTCCGCCCAGCGCCACCATGTGCCACAAGTGCAACAACAAGGCCGTGGTGATCATGGACGGCTGCGCCACCTGCCTGAACTGCGGATACAGCAAGTGCGGTTGATGCCGAACTGCGTTCGTCGAATCGCTCCAGCGTGAATCCTCCGGAGTCGGGCGCTTGCGCGTCGCCACCGGGAAATTCGTTCCGGTGAGTCGCCGGATCATGCCGACGGTGCGGCATGCGACCGGTTCCGTCGAATTCTCGGTGGGTTGACCGGCGAATTGCCTGCATGCGCCAGCGCCCTCCCGTCATCAACGGCCTCGCCGCGAGCACGCTGCAGTTGCCACCGGGAACATGGTCGACCGCGCTCGACTGCCTGTGCGATCGATTCCCATCGGTTTCCAATGGGCAATGGCGTGATCGCATGGCGCGGGGTCGCGTGATCGATGGCAACGGGCAATGGGTGACGCCGGAGACTCCACATCGACCCGGACTCGAAGTCCATTACTACCGCGAAGTTCCAGAAGAAACGCCGGTTCCATTCGATGAAATCGTGCTGCACGAAGATGCCGATCTGCTGGTCGCCGACAAACCGCATTTCCTGCCGGTCACGCCCGCCGGCGCGCATGTCCACGAGACCCTGCTCGGCCGCCTGATCCGCCGGACTGGCAACCAGAGCCTTGTTCCGTTGCACCGGATCGATCGCGAGACCGCCGGCCTTGTGCTGTTCTCCACCCATCCGCGCAGTCGTTCTGTTTACCAGGCGTTGTTTCGCGAACGCCGGATCCACAAGCAGTACGAGGCGATCGCTCCGGCGTTGCCAGAAATCCGATTCCCGTACACGCGCACCAGCCGCATCGTCGCCGGCGAACCGTTTTTCCGCATGCAGGAGATTGAAGGTGCGGCGAACAGTGAAACCCGGATCGAGGTCATCGAGCGCGATGGCGAGTTCTGGCGCTATGCGTTGACGCCAGTCACCGGTCGCAAGCACCAGTTGCGCGTGCACATGGCAGCGCTGGGCGCACCCATCGCCAACGACGACTTGTATCCGTCATTGCATCGCCGCGAAGCCGGTGATCATTCGGCGCCATTGCAGTTGCTGGCAAAGCGGCTCGATTTCATCGACCCGCTCAGCGGAGTCGGGCGAGCATTCTCCAGCGGTTTTATGCTGTCGCCATGAACAATTCCCTGACCATCCGCGAATACAGCGAGGCACTGGCCCCGCATTTCCGCGACATCAACGCTGAATGGATCAGTTCCATGTTCCGGCTCGAGGACACCGACCGCGAAGTGCTCGACAACCCCGGGGCGAAGATCATCGAACCGGGCGGCGTCATTCTGTTCGCCGAACACGAAACGCTGGGCATCGTCGGCGCCTGCGCGCTGCAGAAGACCGGCGCGACCCGCTACGAACTCACCAAGATGGGCGTGCGGGAATCGGTGCGCGGCCAGAAAGTCGGCGAGTTCCTGCTGTCCGCCGTCATCAAGCGAGCACTGGCCTTGAAGGCCGATCCCCTGTATCTGCTCACGAATTCGATATGCACGCCGGCCATCCATCTCTACGAGAAGCTCGGTTTCGTGCACGACGCGCAGATCATGGAGCAGTACGGCGCGCGCTACGCACGCTGCGACGTGGCGATGCGGTATCGGGGTTGACTACGATTCCGCGGGCTTTTCAATGTGGCCGCCGAACTGGTAACGCATCGCCGACAGCAGCTTGTCGGCGAAATCGGCATTGCCGCGCGAACTGAAACGTTCGTATAGCGCGGAGGACAACACCTGCGCGGGGACGCCTTCGTCGATGGCGGCCTTGACGGTCCAGCGTCCCTCGCCGGAATCCGACACACGACCACCGAAATCCGACAGCGCCGGATCCTTCGCCAACGCCGTCGCTGACAAGTCGAGCAGCCAGGACGTGATGACGCTGCCGCGACGCCAGACCTCGGTGATGTCCGCGAGGTTCAGGTCGTATCGATAGTGTTCGGGATCGCGCAGCGGTGTCGTTTCGGCATCGACCGCGTCCTTCGCGTTGCCGATATTGGCGCCCTTGAGGATGGCCAAGCCTTCCGCATAGGCTGCCATCAACCCATATTCGATGCCGTTGTGCACCATCTTGACGAAGTGGCCGGCGCCGCTCGGACCACAATGCAGATAGCCGTTTTCGGCGGTACCGCTTGCCTGTTCGCGCCCGGCGGTGCGGGCGATGTCACCGCGCCCGGGCGCCAGCGTCGCGAAGATCGGATCGAGATGCGCCACCACATCCGTCTCGCCGCCGATCATCAGGCAATAGCCACGCTCCAGTCCCCAGACGCCGCCGCTGGTTCCGGCATCGACATAGTGGATGCCTTGTTTTGCCAGCGTGCCGGCACGGCGGATGTCGTCGATGTAATAGGAGTTGCCGCCATCGATCAGGATGTCGCCCGCTTCAAGATGCGGCAGCAGGCCAGCGATGGTTTCATCCACCACGCCCGCCGGCACCATCAGCCAGATGGCACGTGGTTTGGCCAGTGATTGCATGAATTCGTCCGGCGATGCCGCACCTGTGGCGCCTTCCTTGACGGCTGCTTGCACCGCATCGGGCGAGCGGTCGTAGACGACGCATTGGTGTCCACCCGCCATCAGGCGGCGCACCATGTTCGAGCCCATCCGGCCAAGGCCGATCATTCCAAGCTGCATCTGCACTCTCCGTCTGGTTTGCACCATCATCGTACCGGTGCATGATCGCACCCGCACGATGTTCCCTTGCACATCCGAGGAATCCCCATGACCCCCACTCCCCTCCGCATTGATTTCGTCGCCGATGTGGTCTGCCCATGGTGCGCGATCGGCCTGACATCGCTGTCGCAAGCCTTGGCGCGCCTTGATGGTGTGGTGCAGGCGGAACTGCATGTCGAGCCGTTCGAGCTCAATCCGCAGCTCGGCCCGGAAGGCCAGGACATCTTCGAGCACCTGCAACAGAAGTACGGAATGTCGCGGGCGCAATTCACCGAGAACCAGGAAGCGATTCGCCAACGCGGTGCAGCGCTCGGCTTCACCTTCGACATGAATGCGCGCAGCCGCATCTGGAACACCTTCGATGCGCATCGCCTGGTGCGCTGGGCGGAAACCGCGGGGCACCAGGCCGAACTCGAACGCGCGTTGTTCCACGCCTACTTCGGCGCAGGCAGGAACATCTCCGATCGCGATGTGCTGGCAGGCGTCGCCGAAAGCGTCGGCCTGCCGAGTGCACAGGCGCGTGCGATTCTTGCCTCCAATGAATACGCTGCGGCGGTTCGCGAGGCGGAACGCTTCTGGAAGGATGCCGGCATCCAGGGCGTGCCGGCGATTGTCGTCGATCGCAAACACTTGATCTCCGGCGGCCAACCGGTGGACGTCTTCGAACAGGCGCTGCGCCAGATCGCTGCAGAAAACCACTCACACCACAATTCGTGTTGACAGGGCCAAGGCAACCCCAGTTGTCATCGTGCTTCCTGCTCGATTCGCCGCAGGACACGCTGGAGTCGATCCATGCGCGCTACGGCGAGATTGCGCAGCTGTCGAAGTTCAGTGGCGGCATCGGCGTGAGCTACAGCCGCGTGCGGGCGCGCGGCGCGCTGATCCGTTCCACCAACGGCCATTCCGACGGGATTGTTCCGTGGCTGACGACGCTGGACTCCTCGGTGATGGCGGTGAATCAGGGCGACAAGCGCAAGGGTGCGGCCTGTGTCTATCCGGCGACGAGGCGCGACGCACCCACAATCTCAATCTCGCCACCTGGGTGTTCCGCGACGAATCCTGCCACATGGAATTCGCCTTCGAAGCGGTCCGCACCGTGCGCGAGGAGGAACCGGACCTGTTCGACGACGAGATGAAGCAACAGGTCTACGCGATGCTGGAGGATGCGATCGAGTGCGCGATGCAGTTCGCGTCTGACGTGCTCTCGGGTGGCGTGGCCGGAATTTCCGAACGCGACATGCGCCAATACCTGCCGCATTGCGCCGACCACCATTTCGCCAAGCTGGGCATGCACAAGCGCTATCACGTGCGCAACCCGCTTCCGTTCATGGAATTGCAGGACGTGCAGGAGCTCATCCATTTCTTCGAACGCCGCGTCAGTGCCTACCAGATCGGGGTAACGGGAGATGTGGGATTCGATCACGCGTTCTGAACATTCGGACAAAAGTCAGGCGCTGAAAGCTTCGTTTAACACGCCATTGGTACGGCCCGTCCACCATACGGGCTTCCCGCCGCGCACTGACCGCATGAACGATCTTTCCCGAGACAACGACCTGGCCGAGTGGATCGCCAAGGTTCCCGCGATCACCCTCGGCTTCTGGATCATCAAGATCCTGGCCACCACGTTCGGCGAAATCGGCGGCGATGCCGTCACCATGTCGTGGCTGGGCGAAACCACACCCGAAGCCAGCGCCGTGGCCTGGCATCCCGGCTACCTGATCGGCACGGCCATCTTCGCGCTGGTGTTCGCGGCAGCGGTGGCAATGCAGATTCGCGCGTCACGCTTCAACAAATGGCTGTACTGGTTCGCCATCATCGCCAGCACCACGGTCGGCACTACATTGGCGGATTTCGCCGATCGCTCGCTCGGCATCGGCTACCCCGGCGGCTCGCTGCTGCTGCTGACGTTGCTGCTGGCGACGCTGTTCATCTGGTACCGCAGCACCGGCACGATCGCGGTCGACAGCGTGCGCGACGGCCGCTCGGAACTGTTCTACTGGCTCACCATCACCTTCTCGCAAACGCTGGGCACGGCGCTGGGCGACTGGGTCTCCGACACGCAAAGCGATGGCTATATCGGCAGCATCATGATCTTCGGTGGCTTGTTGTTGCTGGTTTCGTTCCTGTACTTCACGACCCGGGTCTCGCGCACCCTCTTGTTCTGGGCGGCCTTCGTGCTCACGCGTCCGCTGGGCGCGGTGGTCGGCGATTTCCTCGACAAACCAGACGCTCAAGGCGGACTCGAACTCAGTCGCTATGGTGGTTCGCTGATATTGCTTGCAGCGATCGTGGTGGGCATTCTGGTCTTTCCGCAACGCCCCGCAACCAAGGCACATTGATATTGAAATGGCGTCACATCGCGTTCGCCGTGGAGGGGTCGCACTCGTGCTGGTGGCCTGCAGCTGCCTTCCGCACGTCGCATTCGCGCAGGCGGGTCCACCGCTGATCACCAACGACACCGGATCACCGGGTGATGGCCATTGGGAGATCAACCTCGCCGCGACCGGCGACCGCACCGGCGGCACATGGAATGTCATCGCGCCCGATGCCGACATCAATTACGGATTGGGCGAACACATCCAGCTGACCGTGCATCCGGCATGGGCGCATCGCAGCGGCCCGGGATCGGCCTTTGCCTCCGGCATCGGTGGAACCGAGTTCGCCGTGCGCTGGCGCTTCCTCGACGAGGACAAGGCCGGCGTGAGCATGGCGATCCAGCCGCACTGGATCCTGCCGGGTCCGTCGATTGCACGACGCAAGGACCTGAGCCCGGCGACCCGGGAATTCCAGTTGCCGCTGCAGGTCGTCAAGACCTTCGGAAAGTCGTCGCTGGGTGTCGAGGTGATGCGTCATTTCATCGACAAGGGCGACGACGCCTGGCAGGCCGGAATGTTCTGGGCCCGTCCGTGTCCGCACGACTGGCAATGCCTGGCCGAGATCAACGCCAGCCGCGATGACCACGGCGCGACGCAGACCACCATCAATCTCGGCACTCGTCACCCGATCAACGAGCACTTGGTCTTCCTCGCTTCGCTGGGTCGGCAACTCTCGGGCGAACGACCGCGTGCCACCCCCGTGTTCTATCTCGGCGTCCAGGTACTAAAGTAGCGTCATGCGCATCCTCATCGCGGAAGACGACGCCCACATCGCCGCCGGCATGCAGAACCTGTTGGTCGCGCGCGGCCACGCCGTCGATTGCGTGGGCGACGGCAAGCAGGCCGAACAGGCCGGCAAGAGTGGTGTCTACCAGCTACTGATCCTTGATATCGGCCTGCCATCATTGGAAGGCGGTGAAGTGATTCGCCGCTTGCGTGCGGCGCGCATCGATACCCCGATCCTGGTGGTCAGCGCCGGCGAAGCCTTGAACGAGCGCGTGCGCATCCTCGATCTCGGCGCCGACGACTATCTGGTCAAGCCATTCGCGATCGCCGAGTTCGACGCCCGCGTGCGCGCGCATCTGCGCCGCGGCTCGGCACAGGGCGCGACCGAGCTTGAAGTCGGCGGGCTGGTGATCGATCCCGGTGACCAGCGCGCACGCGGCCCGAATGGCCCGATCGAACTCACCGCCCGCGAATTCGCTCTGGTCTCGCTGCTCGCCGCACGCGCCGGCCGCATCGTCAGTCGCGCGCAAATGATGGAGACGATCTGCGCCTGGGACAGTGAGCTCACCGACAACGGCCTTGATATCGCACTGCATCGCCTGCGTCGCAAGATCCAGAATTGCAGCGTGCGCCTGCGCACCGTGCGCGGCCTCGGCTATCTGCTGGAACCCCTCGGCGATGAATGAGCGCGCGCCTCGGCGCACCAGTCTGTATCGCAGCCTGCTGGTGTACCTCAGCGTGCCATTGACCGTGCTGGCGCTGATCGCCGCCCTGGTGACGTACGAGATGGCACGCTACTACGCCAATCGCGCCCACGATGCCGAGCTGATCGAACAGGTCGATTCGGTCGTCAAGCTGATGGACACGCAACCGGAAACTTTCCGCGCGTTCTCGCCTCAGGCGTTGTTCCTCATCCAGTACGATCCCGACGGGTTCCAGTTCTACTCCATCACCAGCGCCCGCAAGGGCGTGATCGCCGCCAATTTCCAGCCGCCTGTCGAATCACTGCCGGCCACGGTCAACGAGCCGGTCAAGCTGTCGACGATTCGCGCGGAACGCCATCTGCGCCTGGCATCGCGTTCTTTCCACCCCAAGGTCGACCCCGGCGACACCGTGATGGTCACGGTCGCCGAAAGCTTCACCGATCGCCGGCGCTGGGCGCAGCGCATCCTGCTGCTGACCATCCCGACCCTGCTGTTGATGGTGGTCGGCCTGATCTTCGTGATCCGCAGTGGCATCGATACCGGCCTGAAGCGGCTGGATCCGCTCATCACGCGCCTGCGTCGCGGCGATGCCCTGCACAAGCCATTGCTTGATGCCGATGTCCCTTCGGAAGTCGCGCCGCTCGCCGGCACCATCGACACCCTCGTCTCCAGCCTGCGCGAAGCGTTGGCGGTGCAATCGCGTTTCATCGCCGATGCCGCCCACCAGTTGCGCACCCCCCTGGCTGGCCTGCGCCTGCACTCCGAACGTGCGCTCGCCGATCCGCGCCCGGAAGTGCTGGAGGATGCACTCGGCCATGTCGCGCGACTGACCGACCGCACCTCGCGCATCGCCGAACAACTGCTGTCGCTCGCACGCGTACAGTCGGTGCAGGCCACGTTGCCGCAACGCGTCGACCTGTCCGCAATCGTCCCAGAGATGGTGGGCGAACGCGTGCCAGATGCATTGCGTGCCGGCGTCGATCTTGGCTATGACGGCCCCCATCCCGGAAGCGTGTTCGCGATGATCGATGCTGCCGCGTTGCACGAAGCCATCGACAACCTGATCGATAACGCCCTGTTCCATGCCGGCCGCGGCCATGCCGCGACGGTGAGCCTGTCGCAACAGGACGGCACCGTCCAACTGACGATGGAAGACGACGGCCCCGGCGTCGATGACGCGGCGCTGGCTCGCCTGGGCGAGCGTTTCTTCCAGGTGGCTGGCGGCAATGGCGGCAGCGGTCTGGGCCTGGCAATCGTCGAAGAGGTGCTGTCACGCCATGACGGACGCGTGCGCTATGCGCGCGGAGGTGCGGGCGGCCTGCGGGTGGAACTCTTGTTGCCTGCCGCACAGGCTCCCGGAAAGGTGGATGAAACCGCTGGCTGACACTCTGGCGGCGTGAACGAAGCACCCTTCCCGTTGCAGCCGGCCGAATTTTTCTATGAAGGCGGCCCCAATGCCGTCCTGCTGACGCATGGCCTCACCGGCACGCCCAATGAAATGCGCCTGCTGGCGCGTGGCCTCAACCGGCGCGGCTTCACCGTGTTCGGCGTGCAACTGGCCGGGCATTGCGGCGACATGGATGATTTGCTGGCGACGCGCTGGCAGGACTGGGCCGCGAGCGTACAGACCGCGGCGGAACACCTGCGCGGACATTGCGATCGTCTGTTCGTCGGCGGGTTGTCGATGGGTGCGCTGCTTGCGCTCAACCTCGCCGCCGACCGCCCCGACCTGGTCGATGGCGTCGGCGTCTATGGCGCGACTTTCCGTTACGACGGCTGGAGCGTGCCGCGCATCGCGCGATTGTCCGGGCTGTTGCCGTTGCTCAAGAAACTCAACATCGGTCGTGATCGCGTCTTCATGGAACAGCCGCCCTACGGCATCCGCGACGAACGCCTGCGCGCACAGATCAGTACCGCCATGCAGGGCAGCGACAGCTCTGTCGCGGGATTGCCCGGCAACCCCTGGCACTCGCTGGCGGAACTCCACCAGCTGGCGAAGCGCGTGCGCCGCCAGTTGTCGCAGGTCAGCGCGCCATGTCTGGTCGCGCATGCCAGCGATGACGACATCGCCAGCCTCGACAACGCCGAAGTCGTGTTGCGCAGCGTGTCCGGCCCAACCGAATTGCTCCTGCTCGACAACAGCTACCACATGATCACCATCGATCGCGAACATCGCCTGCTGATTGATCGCAGCGCCAGCTTCTTTGATCGCATCGCCGCCAATCCAGCGCACACCGCATGACGCCACTGGCCACCGCCCTCTGGCTCGCCAATGCCGCGCTCGATACCGGTGGACAACTCTGTTTCAAGACCGCCGCCCATCACGGCGACAATGGCTGGCGCACGCTGGCCCGGCAACCGATGCTGTGGCTGGGCCTGCTGTGCTACTTCGGTGAATTCCTGGCGTGGATCGCCTTCCTGTCGCAGGTTCCACTGTCGCTCGGCGTGCTGCTCGGTTCGGTCAACATCGTTGTCGTGATGGTCGCCGGGAGAATGTTCTTCCGGGAAAAACTCACGCCATTGCGGGTGGGCGGCATCCTGCTGGTCTGCATCGGCGTGGCGCTGGTGGGGATCGGCGCGTGAGAAGGCTCTACGCAATCGGATTCCCCGTACTGATGGCCTTCGATACGCTGGCGCAGACCTGCTTCAAGATCGCCGGCAACCACGCCTTGCCGTTCGCGGTGGACTTCACGTGGATCGTGCGCGTGGCGGAACAGCCGTGGACCTGGGTCGCGCTGTGCGGCTATCTCGGCGCGTTCCTGACCTGGATGCGATTATTGCGCGATGCCCCGATCGGACCGGCGTTCGCGGCATCGCACCTGGAAGTGGTGAGCGTGCTGTTTGTATCCGCATGGTGGCTGCACGAACGCATCACGCCACTGCAGCTGCTGGGCGCGCTGGTGATCGTGCTTGGAATCGGACTGTTGGCCATATCGGAATCGTCGGAGTCGCACGGGGCTGCGGAGATGGCTGATGAGACGCCTGACTGAAATCCCGCCAACCGCCGGACTGCCGCCACGACTGTCCGACCTGCTTGCATCGCGGCGCGATCTCGCCGGTGCACTGTCCGCACAACTCGGCGTCGACAACGCATTGGTCACCTGCTCCGGCACTGCTGCGCTGATGCTGGCCTTGCGCGTTGCGCAACAACGCCAACCCCGGCGCGACATCGTGGTGGTTCCGGCGTTTACCTGCCCGCTGGTCGCGATCGCCGTGCGTGCGCTGGGACTGCGCTTGCGCATCGCCGATCTCGCGCATGACAGGCTGGATATCGACCTGGACTCGTTGCGCGCGCAACTCGATGAGCGCGTGCTGGCCGCGGTGCCGACGCACCTGGGCGGACGCGTCACCGATGTCGCGGCGGTGAATCGCCTGGTTGCCGGTTCCGGCATCGTGGTGATCGAGGATGCCGCCCAATCGCTGGGCGCGACCATCGAGGGCCGCAGCATTGGCCTGGCCGGTGATGTCGGATTTTTCAGCCTCGCTGCCGGCAAGGGCCTGTCGACATACGAAGGCGGTGTAACGATCGCACGCGATCCATCGTGGCTGGAGGCCATGGAGGCGCTGCAAAATGCACTCCCGAAACAAGCGGCGTTCGAGCGCCGCCGTTGCGTCGAACTGATCGGTTACACCCTGCTCTATCGCCCGTTGCCGCTGCGCTGGGCTTACGGATCTCCGCTGCGCCGCGCCCTGAAGCACAGCGATCCGGTAGGCGCGATCGGCGATCGCTTTCCGATGGAGGTGCCCCTGCATCGCATGGGCGCATGGCGGCAGGGCGTCGGCGCGAATGCCGCCCATCGCCTGCCGCAATTCCTGGACGCACGTCGACGCTGCGCGTTGTCGCGGATCGACCGACTGCGTGCGATTCCCGGCGTTCATGTCTTTACGGATCGGAATGGAGAGCGTGGCACTTGGCCAACATTGCTGGTCCGCATGGACAGTGCGCATCGACGCGATGCCGTGCTCGATCGCCTGTGGACCTCCGGCCTCGGCGCGAGCCGGATGTTCATCCACGCCTTGCCCGATTACATCGAACTGCGTGACATCGTCCCGCGCCAACAGTGCCCGAATGCGTTGGACCTCGCTGCACGCACCCTCACGATCAGCAACAGTCCGTGGTTGCGCGATGAAGATTTCGAGGCCATTTGCCAGGTGCTCGAGGCCAGTTAGGGCAACGCCACGAGCAACCTGCGATTCACTTCCGCCTGCCCGCGCTGCCAGCCATCGATCTCGTCCTGGCACGGATCCGGTTGTTGGTCGATCCGACTCAGCAGTCGCTTGAACAAGCTGCGATAGCGATACATCGACACCTCGCCGGTAATGTCGCTGGCGACGATCCGAGACCTCAAGGCCGAGATCACCGTCAACGCATCATCGAGCAGGAATCGTCCCTGGTCCCAGTTGGTGCGCACGACTTCGGGTGCGAACACGTCCTTGTCGATCGAGAAATACACCGGCATCGGGTCGTTCGCCATCGCGGGAATGAATTCGGCGAGCAGCTGTTGCGGGGAATCGAAATTGCGCAGCGTCGTGATTCCGCGTTTTCCAGCCCACGACGTGTCGACACCGACGCACCAGTAATGCACCCGGCCACTGCGCAACGCGCCCAACTGGTTTTCCCACGCATGCCTGCGGCCGGCATCGGCGGATGAAATGCCCAGCACGTGGACGTCAGCCACGCCGGGCAACGCCGCCGCGCGCCCAACCCATGATCCGCAATGGAGACCGAACAGGAAACGCATATTGTCCGGATGGTTGTCCAGCACGACCACGCGCACTTGCCGGCGGCGTGCCTCGAATTCGATCAAGGGCAGGCTGAGGTGATGGAAGTCACCGCTGCCCATCAGCACCGTGCCGTGCGGTGCCATCAGCATCGGGGCGATCGCGGTGGCGAAGTGCTGCATATCGCGTCTGCGACAGGAAAAACGCAGGCGTTCCTGCCAGTGCTGCAATGGCAAGCGATCACTGAGACCGATATCGCCCACCGAGCCGTCGAGATCGAGGATCAGCGGGGCGCTCATGCCGGCGTGCCTTCGAACAGGCCACGCATCCGCCCGAGCAACCAGCGCAGGACGGGATTCCGCGGACGCACCGCGTGCCAGGTCAGCGTGAAGCGCGCACCGAGCTGGCGTTTGGCCTCGGCGTCGGTCCAGCCGGCGACATACCGCTTCACACCCAGCATGCGCGCGTACTCCAGGTTGTGCATCCAGCTGAGCGCATAGAGGTTGTTCTCGCGAGCCTGCGGGTAGGCGAAGCCGACATACTTGTCGACCAGCATGTCATGCCGGAGATAACACAGATTCCAGCCGATCATGCGGCCATCGCGGCGATAGACGAACACGACGCCATCGCCATCGGGCTGGCGCAGCAGCCGCGCGAGGAAGTCGCGCGTCAGCTCGTCGAAATGCACATCGCTCTGAGCATGCACGTTGGCGAACAACTGATGGAAGGCATCGATCGTCGCTTCTTCGGAGAAGCAGGGATCGCCACAGGCGACCTGCTCGATGTCCACATTCTTGCGCGCGCGCAGCTTGCGACGGATGTCCTTGCGCCGTGACGACGACAGCCGTGACAGGTAGTCGTCCTCGCTGGCGTGGTCGAGCGGCACCCACGCCAGCGGCATGCCTTCCAACAGGGCGAAGCCACGCGCTTCCAGTTCGGTGATCAACCGCTCGCAGGTGCGATTCTCGTCATCGTTCAGCAATGGTGAGTTGCGCGCCAGATCCTTGACGATCAGCAATCGCGCTTTGCGGTCGACACCGTCCACGATGGCGTCGGCAAATTTCGCCGCCGCGACACCCTTCGGCAACAAGGCGTATTCGCTGGACGTGCAGCCGACGAATTGCGTATTCCAGCACAACCATTGTGACCAATGGCGATAGCCCGGCCATCGTTGCAACGTGCGCCGCACCGGGGGGTCGAGCGTGGTGAGGATGTCGAATTTGGCGCGGAAACGCGGTGCGCCAGCAATCGTGTCTGCGACGAAATCGCGGGGTGGATGTTCCAGCCACGCGCGGATCACGGCTTCGGGTTCGAGCTGGGCGATCCAGCGCGCTTCCGGTTCGGCCGCGCGGACCGCCATGTTCACGCCTGGCGTACCGCCAGCACCGCGTTCAGGCCGCCAAAGGCGAACGAATTGCTGAGCGCCGCGCGAATCCTCGCCGGGCGCCCGACGTTCGGCACGATGTCGAGATCACAAGCAGGATCAGCTTGTTCGTAATTCGCAGTCGGCGGCACGAACTGCGCGTCCAGTGCCGACACCATCGCGACAAGCTCCAGTGCACCGGCCGCGCCCAGTGCGTGGCCATGCATCGATTTGGTTGACGTGACGGGGATGCCTTGCGCATGCGTGCCCAGTGCGATGCGAATCGCCCTGGACTCGGTGGCATCGTTGGCCATGGTGCCGGTGCCGTGTGCATTTATGTAGCCGATATCCGCGGCTTCCAACTCGGCATCCTGCAGTGCACGCGTGATTGACAATGCCGCGCCCTCCGCCGATGGCGCGACGATGTCGCCGGCATCCGCGCTCATCCCGGCCCCGGCGAGTTCGACGAGGATCGTCGCGCCACGCGACTTGGCATGCTCCATTTCTTCCAGCACGAAGACCGCAGCGCCTTCGCCCAGCACCAAGCCGCGGCGATTGGCACTGAACGGACGGCAGGTATCGTCGGCAACCACGCGCATCGCATCCCAAGCCTTCAACAAGCCGAAGGTGAGGCAGGCCTCGGTGCCGCCAGTCAACATCACATCGGCTGCACCGGAACGAATCGTTGCCAGCGCCTGCGCCACCGCGTGGTTGGCCGATGCACAGGCGCTCGAGACCGAGAACACCGGGCCGCGCAGGCCATGCACCATGCTGACATGACTTGCGGGGGCGTTGGCCATGGTGCGAACGATGGTGAGAGGATGCATGCGCTCGGCACCCTCGCCATACAGGCGCTTGCTCTGTTCGTCATGCGAAGTGACGCCGCCGATGCCGGTGCCGATAATGGTGCCGATGCGTTCGCCTTCGCCGCGCATGTCGAGCCCGCACTGCCGCACCGCTTCATTCGATGCTGCCACCACGAATTGCGAGCAGCGATCGAGCAACGGCAGCATCGACTCGTCCATCATCGCCGCAAGATCGATGCCTTCCGGCAATTGCGCGGCGACCTTCATCCGCACCCGCGCGGATTCGGGATGACGCAGGGGGGCAATCGCCGAACGCCCTTCGCGCAAGCCCTGCCACAGCGGCCCGACACCCACGCCGAATGGACTCACCGCACCCATTCCGGTGATGACGACCCGCCGCTTGCTCATCGAATCAGCCCTGCGCCTTTGCCGCCAATGTGCCCTTCACCACGTCCACCAACTGTTGCACGGTGTCGCTTCCGAAGTTGGGCCCCTGGTCGGGGAACGTGATGCCGTAGTGTTCCTCGATGTCGAACAGCAATTCGATCGCGTCCAGCGAGCTGACACCGATGTCCTTCAGCGTCGACTCGGGATGGATGATCGCAAGATCGATCTTGGCCTTGGCCGCGATCAGGGATGCGATCTCGTCGAAGATGGCTTTCTCGTCCGGTGTGTCGTTCATGTCTTTCTCCCCAGTGTGGCGGCTCAGGCGCCGGCCTTGGCCTTGGTCAGTAACTGGTCGAGCAGCGCGATCGCCAGATCGATCTCCTCGTGCGTGATGTCGAGCGACGGCGCCAGCGTGATCACGTTCTTGTACCAGCCACCGACGTCGAGCACGAGGCCGATCGGCTTGCCGTTGTGGCGCAGGTCGCCGGCCAGTCCGATGTCGACCATGCGATCGAGCAGCGCGCGATTCGGCGTGAAACCGTCGGCTTCGCAGATTTCCGCGCGCAATGCCAGGCCCAGCCCGTCGACGTCGCCGATTTCGGGATGGCGCTTCTGCAGGTCGCGCAGTCCATCGAGGAAGTGCGCGCCCTTCACCGGCACCGTACGCTCATAGTCCATGTCCTTGCCCAGGCGCATCACTTCCAGTCCAAGCGCGGTGCCCAACGGATTGGAATTGAACGTCGAGTGGGTCGAGCCCGCGGGGAAGACCGTCGGGTTGATCAGTTCCTCGCGCGCCCACAGGCCCGACAGCGGATTGAGGCCATTGGTCAGCGCCTTGCCGAACACCAGCACGTCGGGCTCGACACCGAAGTGTTCGATCGACCACAGCTTGCCGGTGCGCCAGAAGCCCATCTGGATTTCATCGACGACGAGCAGGATGCCGTACTTGTCGAGCACCTTCTTCAGGTCGCGGAAGAAGTGGCGTGGCGGAATCACGTAGCCACCGGTGCCCTGGATCGGCTCGACGTAGAAAGCGGCGTACTCGGCCTGGTTGACCTTGGGATCCCATACGCCGTTGTATTCGGTCTCGAACAAGCGCGCGAAGCGCTGCACGCAGGCATCGGAATATTCGTCCGCGGTCATGCCCTTGGGGCGACGGAACGGATACGGGAACGGAATGAACATCGCGCGTTCGCCAAAATGACCGAAGCGACGGCGATAGCGATAGCTCGAGGTGATCGACGACGCGCCCAGCGTGCGCCCGTGGTAGCCGCCCTCGAAGGCGAACATCAGGCTCTTGCCGTTGCAGGCGTTGCGTACGATCTTCAGCGAATCCTCGATCGCCTGGGCGCCGCCGACGTTGAAGTGCACGCGCCCCTTGCGACCGAACTTGGCCTGCGCATCGAGCGCGATGGTCTTGGCGAGTTCGATGCGGGTCGGATGCAAGTACTGGCTGGCGACCTGCGGCAAGGTGTCGATCTGGCGCTTCAGCGCGTCGTTGAGGCGCGGGTTGGCGTAACCGAAGTTGCAGGCGGAATACCACATCTGCAGGTCGAGATAGGGAATGCCCGCGCCGTCGTACATGTAGCTGCCATCACAGCCGTGGAAGATCTTCGGCGGATCGACGTAATGGACGGTATCGCCATGCGAGCTGTAAAGCTCTTCGTCGGCGAGAAGTTGGGCATCGTCGTAACCGTCGCCGGGACGGGTGGACTGGATCGCGGCGAGGTTAGCCGACATGTGAGGTCTCCAGGTATTCGGTGATGGATTCGAGATCGCCGCGCAACAACCGCGGCAGCCATTCCAGCGCCTCGGCGAAACCGGTGATCGGAACATAAGGGATGCCGGCGGCACGGCAGTGTTCGATCAGGCGATGCTTGGCGAACACGAAATCGGCGCGGTCGGCTACGCAAAAGTCCGAGACACCATCGCCGATCAACAAGGTCTTGCGGCCCTGCTCGCGCGCCATCCGTGCAACCGCGCATTTGCAGGTGCCGCTGCCACAGCCTTCGGCGCTATAGGGGGATTCCAGCCGCCAGTGCTTGGGATCTGCGGTCGGCTGCAAGGAATTGGCGACGACGTCGAGATCGTCCATGCCGAAGCGTGCCAGGATGTTGTGGATCGCGTAATCAAGACCATCGCTGACCACGCGGATCGGAATGCCGCTCGCGCGCAGCGCAGCGTGGAAGGCCGGGAACGCGGGGTCGATCCACAAGTCGGCGAGATGCGCATCCAGCTCGTCGCGGCGCATCTGCAGGAGCTTGGTCTGTCCCTGCATGCATTCGCGCGAACCGATGCGGCCCGCGCGCCAGTCGCGTTCCAGCGTTTCCCAGCCGGGCTCGCCGAAACGCACCAGCAACGAATCGATGACGTCTTCGACGCTGATGGTGCCATCGAAATCACACAACACGGTCCAGTTGCCCACAGCGATGACCTTTAGCCTTGAATCACGCGGCCAGCATCGTCAATTCGCCTTTCGCACGCCTTTCAAGCCGAATTTCGCCGATTTAATATTCAGTCACGCATGTATGGGCTAGAGTCTGCGAACCCCGACAGCGCATAGTCATGACCCGATTTCCACACTCCCTCGTGCTCGCCATCGCGCTTGCCGGCTGCAGCTTGGCTGCACAGGCGCAGGAATCGCCGGAAACATCGGATGCGCCGGTCTACGCCATTGGCGCAGGCATACAACGCCTTCCGGCGTGGCTGGGCGCTAAGCACCAGCGCACGCAGGTCGTCCCCTTCTTCGATATTGAACTGCCCGGCAAGGCTGAGCTGTCATCGGTCGACGGGCTCACTGTCGACATCGTGCGCGGAAAGCACTGGCATGGCGGCGTGTATGCCGACATCGTCTGGGGCCGTTCCCGCGGCGACCTCGGCCCACAACTCGCGCCGGTGGTCAAGCGCATCAATGATCGACTGGCAGCCGGCGGCTATCTCGAGAACGAAATCAACAAGACGGTGACGATCGGGACGCGCGCGATGCGCGAGCTAGGCGGCAATGGCGCCTATGCCGACCTCTACGCCGACATCACCTTGCCGAAGATGTTCAAGCATGTGGAACACGGCTTCGAATTTTCAGTGCGCGCCGCCAATGCCGCATCCAATCATGAACGCTTCGGATTGAACGCAATGCAGGCGTCACAGTTGAACCTGTCGCCATCTCATCCCGGAGCGGGCTGGCAACAAGCGTCGTTTCAATACCAGATCTTCGTGCCGACCAGCCAGCACACCGGCATCGCCGCCAACATCGAATACGCGCGATTGCTTGGTGAACCTGCACGCAGTCCACTGGTGAATGGATTCGGCCAACGCATGCAACTCAGCGAAGGCATCGCCTTCGTCTATCACTTCTGAGTACAACGTAACATGTTGACCGGGCCGATCATGATCACTACCATTCGCGCCACTTCATCCCTCCTCCCCCCGGAGACCCGCTTCCTTGGACAGTCATAGTCGATTGCGTTACGGCACCTGCGCCGGCGAATCCTGACCCCAAGGTCGATCTCGCCCGCACAGGGCGAAGCCATGCATATCCCCTAAGACCCGAGCAAACCGGTCTCCGGCATTCCGCCCAACGGAATCCGCCATGGTGTTCTCCCCCCGCAAACTGCCAGAACGCAACGCCTTGGCCGCGTTCGCCACGGGGCGCTATGCACCCAATGCCTATGACGCACTCGCGTTCGTCCTGATCATCGGCTTGATCGCCATGATCGCCCACGGCATCGGCGAGATGCATGCGCCGCTGACCGTGCTGGCACACACGCCTGTCACCCTGGATGCATCGCGATTGCCCGAATACGGGTTGCGTACCACCTTGCGGATGTTCGCTGCGATGCTGGCATCGTTGCTGTTCACCTTCACCGTCGCCACGCTTGCGGCCAAGAACAAGCGTGCCGAACTGGTGATCGTGCCGGCACTGGACATTCTGCAATCGGTGCCAGTGCTCGGTTTCCTCACATTCACCGTCGCCTTCTTCATGCGCCTGTTCCCGGGCAGCCAACTCGGCGCGGAGTGCGCTTCGATCTTCGCGATCTTCACCGCGCAGGCATGGAACATGGCGTTCTCGTTCTACCAGTCTCTGCGCACGGTTCCGCAGGACCTGGATGAAGTGAGCCGCGGTTTCGGTTTCTCGGCGTGGCAGCGGTTCTGGCGGCTGGAGGCGCCGTTCGCCGCGCCCGGCCTGATCTGGAACATGATGATGTCGATGTCCGGCAGCTGGTTCTTCGTGGTGGCGTCGGAAGCCATCACCGTCGGCAACACCACCGTCGAACTTCCGGGCATCGGTTCCTATCTGGCCCATGCCATCGACCACAGGAATTTCGTGGCGGTCGCGTGGGCGGTGCTGGCGATGGCGGTGCTGATCGCCCTCTACGACCAGTTGCTATTCCGGCCGATCGTGGCATGGGCGGACAAGTTCCGTTTCGAGCAGACCGCGGGCAAGGACCAGCCGCACTCGTGGATGTATGAACTGATGCGGCGCACGCGCGTGCTCAAGCATCTGTACCAACCGCTCGACTGGCTGTCGCAACGAATGATGGCCCTGCGCCTCAGGTCGATCATGCCCGCGGCAAGAAGCCAGGCCGCACCGCAGCGGGGGTTACTCGGCGATCGCCTGTGGCTCGCGGTCGTGATCCTCACGGCGTTCGCCGGTGGCTGGCTGGCCTTCGACTACATGCGGCAATCGCTGGGCTGGTACGACGTTGGGCATGCGCTTGTCGCGGGCCTCGCCACACTGCTGCGCGTCGTCGTCCTGATCGCCCTCGCCAGCGTGATCTGGGTACCGATCGGTGTGTGGATCGGCTTGCGCCCGCGCGTGGCCCAGCGCATTCAACCGCTGGCGCAATTCCTCGCCGCCTTCCCCGCGAACGTCCTGTTTCCGGTCGCGGTGGTGGTGATCGTGGCCACGCACGCCAACCCGGACCTGTGGCTGTCGCCGCTGATGGTGCTGGGGACGCAGTGGTACATCCTGTTCAACGTCATCGCCGGCGCCAGTGCATTCCCGGGCGACCTGCGCGAAGTCGCCATGGTCTACCGCCTGCATTCGTGGACGTGGTGGCGCAAGGTGATCCTGCCGGGCGTGTTTCCCTACTACGTCACCGGCGCCCTGACTGCCTCCGGCGGATCGTGGAATGCCAGCATCGTGGCCGAACTCGCCAACTGGGGCGATACCCGCATCGAAGCATTCGGGCTAGGGTCCTACATCGCCAAGGCAACCCAGGCAGGCGACTATCGGCGCGTGGTGCTGGGCATCGCGGTCATGTCCCTGTTCGTCACCCTGCTCAATCGAATCCTGTGGCGTCGCCTGTACGTCTTTGCCGAACGCCGCCTGCGGCTGTCCTGATCCGGGGAATCCCATGAACGCATCCATCCAAAACACGCCCTTGGTCGCCGTACGCGGCGTGCGCAAGCTGTACGACAAGGGCGGCCCGGACGCATTGTTGGTGCTCGACAAGGTCGACCTCGAACTGCATCGCGGCGAAATCGTCGGCCTGCTCGGACGCTCCGGCTCGGGAAAATCTACCTTGCTGCGCTCGATCGCGGGATTGATCAAGCCGAGCGAAGGCACGATCGAATTCGAAGGCGCAGCCGGCGACATCGCGATGGTATTCCAGAGTTTCGCGCTGTTCCCCTGGCTCACCGTGCAGGAAAACGTCGAGATCGGACTGGAAGCTCGCGGCATGCCGGTGGCCGAGCGCCGCACGCGCGCACTGGCCGCCATCGACCTGATCGGCCTCGACGGTTATGAAAACGCCTATCCCAAGGAATTGTCGGGCGGCATGCGCCAACGCGTCGGCCTCGCCCGCGCATTGGTGGTGCATCCCAAAGTCTTGCTGATGGATGAGCCGTTCTCCGCGCTTGACGTCCTCACCGCCGAGAACCTGCGCACCGACCTCCTCGATCTGTGGTCGGAAGCGCGCATGCCGATCGACGCCATCCTGATGGTGACGCACAATATCGAGGAAGCGGTCCTGATGTGCGATCGCATCATGATCTTCGGCTCCAACCCCGGTCGCGTCATCGGCGAGGTCCGCGTCAATCTGCCACAACCGCGCAATCGCCTCGATCCCGCGTTCCGCGCATTAGTCGAAGACATCTACGCGCGCATGACGGCAAGAACGTCACCTGCCCGTGATGGCATCTTCCCCGGTATCGGCATCGCGATGGAATTGCCGAATGTGTCGAGCAATCTGCTCGCAGGCCTGATCGAAGCGGTCGCCGCCGAGCCTTACCACGGCCATGCCGACCTGCCGCCGTTGGCGGCTAGCCTGCAACTCGAGATCGACGAATTGTTTCCGATCGCGGAGACCCTGCAACTGCTGCGGTTTGCCGAAGTGGAAGGCGGCGATATCCGCCTCACCGCCGCAGGCCGGCGTTTTGCCGAAAGCGAAGTGGACGAACGCAAACGCATGTTCGCCCTGCAACTGGCGGCCCACGTGCCGCTGGCCGCCCACATCCGCCGCGTGCTGGATGAACGCTCCAGCCATCGCGCGTCGGCGTTGCGCTTCCGCGACGAACTGGAAGATTCGATGTCCGACGAGTACGCCGAAGCAACCCTGAAAGCGGTCACCGGCTGGGGGCGTTACGCCGAATACTTCGCCTACGACGACGAGGCCGACATGTTTTCGCTGGAAGATCCGGGCTGAGGATGCCCGGGCCGGTCAATCCGCCTCGATCGCGGCAAACCGTTCGGCGAGGAAATCGATCAGCGCGCGCACCGACGGCAACAAGCCACGGCGCGACGGGAATACCGCGTGGACGATTTCCGCGCGTGGCGCCCAACCTTCCAGCACATGCTGCAGGCGACCTTCGGCCACCAGTTCATGCGTCACCATCTTCGGCAACTGCACCACGCCGACACCGGCGACCGCGGCATCGCGCAACGCCAGCATTCCGCGGGTGACGAAACGTGGCTGGTGATGGATCGCGACATGTTCGCCATCGGGACCGTGCAGATCCCAGACGTGCAGGTTCTGCGGCAGGCCGAGATCCATGCTCGGGTAGTGCATCAGTTCGCCCGGCGATGACGGCTGGCCGAGACGCGCCAACAGCACCGGACTCGCCACCAGACACTGCGTGCGCGTTGCCAGCACGCGCAGCACCAGATCGGAATCTTCCAGTGGCGGCGGACGCACGCGGATCGCGATGTCGACGCCCTCGCCGATCACATCGACACGGCGATTGGTGGCATCCAGATGCAACTCGACCTGCGGATACAGGCGCAAGAAGTCGGACACCATCGACCCGACCTGGGCATCCAGCAATGTGGTCGGGCAACTCATCCGCACCACGCCGCGCGGCTCGGCCTGGGTGCGCTGGATCGCTTCTTCCGCGGCACGCGCTTCCACCAACGCGGCGCGGGCATGGCCGTAATAGGCCTGGCCCGGCTCGGTCACCACGAATTTGCGGCTGGAACGCTGGATCAGGCGCACGCCCAGCCGCGTCTCCAGCAGGGCGATCCGCCGGCTCAGCTTGGACTTGGGGATGCCCAGCGCCCGGCCCGCAGGGGCGAAGCCACCGTGGTCGACCACCTGGACGAAGTAGTAGAGATCATTGAGATCCTGCATCGTCCTGATAATAGAACGATACGGACGAGTTTTGCCTACTTTCGGCCAGATCGTTGCGAGATTAGCCTGTGCGCAATCGGTGATCCCACCGAATCCTCCTCGGAGCACACCATGAACATGAAGAAGATCCTCGGCACCACCAGCGCCCCCGGCCGGCATTGGGTCGGCGACGGCTTCCCCGTCCACGGCATGTTCGGCTACAACGGCCCGGGCGTCGCCCAGCGCAGCCCGTTCCTGATGCTGGACGTCGCCTCGCCTACCGAATTTCCGCCCAATACCGGTTATCGCCGTGGGGTCGGCCAGCATCCGCATCGTGGTTTCGAAACCGTCACGATCGTCTATGACGGCGAAGTCGAGCACCGCGACTCCACCGGACAGGGTGGCGTGATCGGTCGCGGCGACGTCCAGTGGATGACCGCCGGTGGCGGCATCCTCCATGAGGAATTCCATTCGCACGAATACAGTCGCACCGGTGGTCCGTTCGAGATGGTGCAGCTGTGGGTGAACCTGCCGGCACGCGACAAGATGGCGCCCGGCGGCTACCAAGCCATCACCGACGGCCAGATTCCCGCGCATGACTTGCCGAACGATGCGGGGATGGTGCGCGTGATCGCCGGCGAGTATGCAGGTTCTGCAGGACCGGCACGCACCTTCACCCCGATGAATGTCTGGGACGTGCGCGTCGCCGCCGGCAAGACCGTCGACCTGCCACAGCCGGAAGGCTGGACCACATTGCTGGTGGTACTGGCAGGTACCGTGCAGGTGAACGGCGAATCGGTGTTGCGTGAAACTCAAATGGCGACGTTGTCGACTGAAGGCGTGGGTGTGACGATCGAAGCCAACAGCGACGCCAAGGTGCTGTTGCTTGCCGGCGAACCGATCGACGAACCGGTGGTCGGTTACGGTCCGTTCGTGATGAACACCGAAGCACAGATCGCCGAAGCCATCCGCGATTTCAACACCGGCAAGTTCGGCCAGATGCACTGATCGCAGTGCGCTGAGGTCATCCCCATTGCACATGTCGCCTGCGCAGCCTGACGATCCGTTCCACGTCGGGCTGGTGCAAGGCGGCGAATGGCGTGCGCCGCCCACGCTGCCGAAGAATCCAAACTTCCGCGGCTACGTGGTGTTCCTGGTCAACCCATCGTCGCGTTGTCGATCACGAAGCGATACTTCACGTCGCTCTTCAGCATGCGCTCGTAGGCCTTGTCGATCTCCTTGGCGCTGACCATCTCGATATCCGAAACCACGCCATGTTCGGCGCAGAAATCGAGCATCTCCTGCGTCTCGGCGATGCCGCCGATCAGCGAGCCGGCGATCGTACGGCGCTTGAAGATCAGGTTGGCGACATTCGGCGAGGGATGCGCGTGCTCGGGCACGCCGACCAGCACCAAGGTGCCATCGCGCTTCAGCAGTGAAGTGAGTGCATCAAGATCGTGGCTGGCGGCGACGGTATCGAGGATGAAGTCGAAACTGTTGGCATGCGCCTTCATCTCGTCGGCATTGCGCGACACCACCACTTCGTCGGCACCCAGCGCCTTCGCATCCGCACGCTTGCCTTCCGAGGTGGTGAAGGCGACCACGTGCGCGCCCATCGCATGCGCCAGCTTCACACCCATGTGGCCGAGCCCGCCGATGCCGACGATCCCGACCTTGCTGCCCGGCCCGACCTTCCAGTGGCGCAACGGCGAATAGGTGGTGATGCCGGCGCACAGCAGCGGCGCCACCGCGGCAAGTTGTTCCTTCGGGTGACGAACCTGCAACACGAATTTCTCGTCGACCACGATCCGCTGCGAGTAGCCGCCCAGCGTATGACCAGGCGCATCCCCGGTCGGACCGTTGTAGGTGCCGACGAAACCGTTCTCGCAGAATTGTTCGAGGCCTTCATCGCAGGCCGAGCAATGCTGGCAACTGCCGACCAGGCAACCGACACCAACGGTATCGCCGACCTTGAATTTCGAGACATCGCTGCCGACCGCGCTGACCGTGCCGACGATTTCGTGCCCGGGCACGCAGGGATAGCGCGTACCGCCCCATTCCGAGCGTGCGGTATGCAGGTCGGAATGACAGATGCCGCAATAGGCGATCTCGATCTGGACGTCGTACGGGCCGGGCGCGCGACGCGCAATATCCATCGCTTCGAAAGACTTGTCGGCGGCGTGGACGCCGTAGGCGTGGGTGGTCATGGAACCCTCCTCAAACGTTGTCGATACCGTATTCGCGCAGCTTCTTGCGCAGTGTCGCGCGATGGATACCGAGCATCTCGGCAGCGCGACTCTGGTTGCCATCGCAATGACCCAACACTTCCACGAACAACGGCACTTCCACTTCGCGCATCACCACCGCGTGCAAGTCGGACACGCCGCAGCCATCCAGATCGCGCAGATAGCGACTGATCGAGGAGGCGACATGTTCGCGCAGCGGCGTACGCGGATGGCGGAATTGGTCTTGGCGGTCGGGCACGGTGTTGTCGGATCAGGCGCCGACGCACGATGCACCAGCGGCTGGTGAGTTTAGCGCGTGATCGCGCCGCCTGCCGGCGGCAACAGGGCAAAATCGAACGACACTGCCTTTTGCGGCGGATCCGCCACATTCAGCTGGACGGTGGCGGTCTGGCCGCTGCCGATCGTCGTGGCATGCGGACCCGCCAGGTATTGCGACGCGGCATAGCGCCCCTGTGCCACCGGCACGCCATTGATGTCGGACAGCGTGAGCTGCAGCAACGGCCACGCCTGCGGCCAGCCTGCGTCATTGCGGAAGCTTGCCTGCACCACCAGCACGCCGGGACGATCGGGCGCAGCGTGGATGCGATGGTCGATGATCTTCAGGCTCGAGGGATCGCTCCACGCCGGCACGGTGCAGGCGAACACCTTGCATGCGGCCACGGCCAATGGGCGCGTCGAGGCATCGTTCGCCAATGCCGCGCGGCCACCGACCAGGACCTGCACCAGCAACAGCACGAACAACACGAATGCCAGTGGCCATGCCCAACGCGGCACCTGCAGTTTTGCAGGTTCGGCATCGGGCGTTTCGCGGGCAAAACGCGGGGTTGCGGAATCTTCGGCCATGCCCGTCATTGTGCGCGACGCACGCCGTCGATGCGGATCCAGTCGTCCTGGCAGGCAACCTTCAGTTCATCGAACCACGCGGCATAGCGGTGCAGCAATTCGTCTTCCTGCCCCGCGAGGATGCCGGACAAGGCGATGCGCGTGCCGGGCTGGCAGTGATCCACCAATGTCTCCGCCAATGCATCGAGGGCGGAAGCGAGGATGTTGGCCACCACCACCGGATAGCGACGCGATGTGGCCTGCTCCGGCAACACTGCGTGCAAGTGCGCGGCAATACCATTGCGTTCGGCGTTGTCGTGGCTGGCGATGATCGCCTGTGGATCGTTGTCGATGCCGTCGGCACGCGCGGCACCAAGTTTGATCGCCGCCAGTGCAAGGATGCCGCTGCCGCAGCCGAAATCGAGGACGTCGCGGCCCTGCAATGCGCCTTGCGTGGCGAGCGTGTCCAGCCATTCCAGGCACAACGCCGTGGTCGGATGGGTGCCGGAACCGAAGGCGAGGCCGGGATCGAGGCGGATGATCGCGGCGTCGGCTCCTGCCTCGACGGGAACGTCATGGTTCCACGGCACCACCCAGGTGCGCGCGCCGAAACGCATCGGCTTGAACTGGTCGAGCCACGCGCGTTCCCAGTCCTGGTCCTCGACCTTGCGAAAGGTCGTTTGATCCCAGCGCAGGCCGGGATCGAAACTCTCGAGCGCGGCGAGCAGCGCCAGCGCATCGGTATCGGCATCGAACAGCGCGGTCAGCGTCATCTGTTTCCACAGCGGCGTCTCGCCGACGCCGGGCTCGAAGATCGCCTGTTCGTCGGCAGTTTCGGCATCGGCGTCCTGCATCGTCACCGAGAGTGCGCCGAGGTCTTCCAGCGCGCGTTCGCAACGCGGCTGTTCCGCCAGCGTGCAGGGGAATGTGAGTTCGAGCCAGGGCATGTGACTATTCTGCCGTTATTCTGCCGTTATTCCGCCGCGTCTTCGACCTGGACGTGGATCTGCGCCGCGCGCAAGGCCGCCAGATCGGAGGGATTGCCGTCCAGTCGCACCGAACCGCGCGCGATCTCCACCTTCAGGTGCGGCGCCGCTTCCGGGCGCACGCTCAGCACCATCGGCGCGGAAATCTCGTGCGCCTGCCCCGTGTGGCGAATGGCATGCATGCGCGATGTCGCATCGCTGCTGTCGTCCTCACGTACGCGCACATTGGGGAACCCGACGCCCTTGACCTCGCCCTGCAGGTGCACGGCGTCGGCCTGCGCGGGATCGACGCGCACCTCCAGCGCAGCGCTTTCCAGTTTGAGCACGTAACTGAAATTCGCTGCCATCGGCATGCGCACGTCGATGCGCTTGTGGAACGGTCGCACGAACAGCAATCCGGCCATCACCACGACGATCAATGCAACGAGCAAGGCATATCCCAGCCACGGTGGCCAGCGCGAGACCCATGCGCGCGCGCGCTGTCCCGAGATCAATGCATGCGAGGCCAGTGCCGCAGCCCAAGTGAGGATGCCCGACCACAACACATCGGAGAGGAAATGCCCGCCGGCGGCCATGCGCGCGCTGCCGATGGCACCGCCAAGCAAGAACGAGCCGATGATGATCGCAACACCAAGTGTGGGGCGCACCGCCATCACCGTGAGTCCGATCGCACCGACCGCGAAGCCGACGGAGCAATGCCCGCACGGGAACGACTTGCCGACACCGGGCGTGCCGAGGTCGAGCGGTGGGCGATATTGCGCCTGGCCACCGAATTCCTGCAGCGTGCGCGGGCGCGGACGACCGGTGTAATCCTTGCCGATGCCGTTCACCAGCAGGCCAGTGCCAAGCGCGACCGTCGCCAACGAGGTCAACGCCATCTTGCGCACCAACGGATACTTGCGCCAGCGCGGCACCGCGAAAGCAAGGATCGATGCCAGCACGATCAGCCACGACAGCGCCGAACCGAAGGCATAGAGCGTCTTGTACGGCTGTTTGTTGCCCATCGGCCACGAGGCGTCGTAGCCGAGTTCGAACGGTGCTTGATGATGGAAGTAAGCAGCGGCGCGGATGTCGAGATCACTCAACCAGAACGGCACGGTGCAGGCGATTGCAGCGACCGCCAGGACGATCCATGGCAACCACGCGCGCAGGCGCGGCGTCACGGCAAAGGCTCCGTGGTGACATGACGACGCACGCGCACCACCTGCACCATGCGCGGCGGCGCATCCATGCGTTGCACGCGGATCACGCCAAGCGCTTCGACGCGCTCATAGGCTTTCGTCAACGCCGCCGGTTCGGGCACGACATCGCCGGTTGCGGCGGCGCGCGATCCATCCTGGCCACCGACGAATTCCACCCACAAGGCTTCCTGCGGCAGGCCACGACGCGCGGTGTCCATCTCGAACTGGTTGGTGATACGGCCGTCAACATCGAGTGCCGCCACCGGGTACGGGTGCGGTTGCACGTAATAGGTCAGTTCCGCCAGCAACATGCGGTCCGACGACAGGATCGGCAAACCGCCCTGCTCCTGCGTGACCGGTTGCAGGGCGCGACCGAGTTCGCGCCAGCCAAGCACGCGCGCGTAGAGGTCGTTGCCGCTGCGCGATGGCGGGTGGCCGAGCTTGGCGCCGATGTCGCGATAGTGGAGGATGCCGAGCTGCAGCACGAAGTTGAGCAGGATCACGCTCCACATCCACGCCGGCTTGCGCCCGCCCAGCCACAACGCCAGCCACACGCTGCCGGCGGCGTAAGCGGTCACTGCCCAATTGGCGTTCGCCGCGGTCACCAGCGACAGCGCGAGCATCACCACCAGATAGGGAATGGTGAACGGCGCGAGGTCGCGCGCGTTGTCGCCACGGTCGCGGATCATCAGCATCACCAGCAACGGGAACGCGATCAGGCCGAAGATGCCCCATTGCGCGCCGAGGAATTCGCCGAAGTGGCCGAAGTGCAGGCCGGCCTGGCTGGCATTGGTGAGGTCGGCGGTGTGGCGCACCGTTTCGAAGTGGTGCTGGATGTTCCAGGCGATATTCGGCGCCATCAGCGCCAACCCGATCGCCAACGCGATCCACGGGCCCTTGCCGCGCACCGGCATGGAATCACGACCCCGCCACAGCACCCACGCCGCCATCGGCACGAAGACCAGCATGGTGTATTTCGCCAGTGCGCCGAGACCGATCGCCACGCCGAGACCAATCCACCATTTCAGCTGCCCCTGCGTGCGCGCCATCCACAGCAACCACAACGCCCACGACCACGCCACCAGCAACAGCGCATCCGGCGACAGCACCCAGCCGCCCAGCGCCTGTCCCGGCATCGACAGGAACAATGCCGCGGCGATCAGGCCGGTGCGCGCGTTCTTCATCGCCGTGCCCAGTCGATAGAGGCCGAGCGCAGCCATCGGATACCCCAGCAACGCCGGCAATTTGACGCCGAGTTCGCCATCGCCAAGCAGCAGGGTGCTGGCGCGCACCAACCACGCCACCAGCGGCGGCTTGGAGTAATACCCGAAGGCGAGGTCGCGCGACCACAGCCAGTACTGCGCCTCGTCGACGAACAGGCTGTAGTCGTGGGTCCAGACGAACGCGATGCGGTACAGCAGGGTGCCGATGACCAGCAGGATCAGCCACGGCGCGATGCGCGCTTCTTCCTGTTCGAATGGCGAAGACGTGGAAACGCTCACGTGGGGAGGCGCCGTGGGAAAGACGCAAGGATACCGCAGCGGCTCAGAACCCCAGCCCCAATTGGGGGGATGGCGGCGTTGCCGCGCGTGCCGGAACGCGGATCCGTGGCGTCGCACCGGACGGGCTGGACATCGCCGGCGCGCGTTGCTGTTCCTGTCCTTTCTTGTGTGCCTGTGTTTGCTTGTGCGCAGACTCGGCCAGCACCTTGAACTGGCGCTCGCGCAGCCGCACCAGTTCCCCGGCATGGGCGCGGGTGCGAACATCCTCCTCCAGTTTCACGTCCGGCAGGTGCGAGAACGGGATGCGCATCGGCGCGGCATCGTGCTCGATCGCGGTCTTCATCGACGCCACGAACAGCGCGTTGTTGCCATAGCGTCCGTTGACCTTGTCCAGCACCTGCGTGACCGATTGCCTGCGCCGCGTATTGGTGATCAGTTCGCGGCTGCGCTCGCTGCGCAACTCGATCCCGACCAGCGTCGCCGCGACCGACAGCGGTGGATTGCGCCTGGCATTCCAGCGCCCGCTCGCCGCCGCGCGCTCCAGCGGAGCGAGCATCTTCGCCAGCTGGTGCAACAGGCTGGGTGTGTCGTCGATCGGTGCGAATTCGACCGACGGACTGAATCGATCATCAAGTCCGACGAAACGCACATGCAGTTGCAGGCCACGCGCCAGATAGCCGCCGTCCTCATGGCGTAGCCGCATCGCCGCCTTCGCCAGCAGTTTGAACAACACCGCGCGCATGCCTTCGAGCGTGCGCAGTTTCGGATCGAGCACATGCGAATGGCCGATCGATCCACGCTGCGTCTTGCGGTCCGGCACTTCGAGGCCGCGCACCTGCATCCAGAAGCGCTCGCCCTCGACACCGCCCCAGATCGCACGCAAGCGATCCTTGGGCGCCGCGCACAACGCCTCCACGCTGTCGATGCCGGCCGCGAGCAGGCGCGCCTCCATCGATGCGCCAATGCCGCACAGATCGCGCAGTTGCAATACATGCAGGGCGTGGGGAAGATCGTGCTGCTCCAGCACTACCAGGCCATCCGGCTTCTGCATGTCGGACGCGGTCTTGGCCAGGAACCGATTCGGGGCGATGCCGATGGAGCAGCGAATCACGGCGAATTCGTCGGCGATGCGACGCTTGATCGACCGCGCGATCGCGATCGCATTGTCGCGCTGGCGTTCGCGCCCGATCAGCCAGCACGGCACTTCGTCGATCGATCCCGGCGTGCCATGCGGGATGCAGTCGGCAATCGCGGCCATCAGCTGGGTATGCGCCTGCAGGTAGCGCGCTGGCCGCGCCGGCACCACGATGAGTTCCGGGCACCGCTCGCGCGCCTCACGCACCAGTGTCCCGGTGCGGATGTCGAACTGCTTGGCTTCGATACTGGCAGCGATGCAGCAGGTGCTGTCTGTCATCACCGGTGCGACCGCGACCGGCCGCCCGCGCAATTCCTCGGCGTCCTCTTGCTCGACGGAGGCAAAGTAGGAATTGAAATCGACGAAGAGGCAACGCAGCGTCATGAGGGTGTCCGCTTGGCTCCGCAGTATCCGCGCCGCGCGTCTCCACGATGGCTGCGAATTTCACGGTTCTACTAAGAGGATGCGCGCGGTGTGTCGCATGACTCGCGACGAAGCATCGCCCGGCTGAGCGCCTATCGCGGTTGTCTGCAGCCGCCGACACGCCGTGAATACATCCATGTAGGCTCGTACGCAGCATCCATGCTGCGTACGGTCGGCTCTGCAGACGAACCGCACGGCGCCGCCGGTGGTGCCGTTCAAGCGCATGAAAGCAACAACACGCGCGCGGCGGCGGGCGCGCCAGTCCGGCGCGCGGGCGTTGCGAGCCATGGATGGCGAGCACGAGCCATACATGGATGTACTTGCTGGCGTCCCGCGCACCGGAGCTGGTCGCCCGCCAAGCCAGCGCGTGCCTTGAACGCCGGGCGATTGCTTGCTTTCCGCGCGAGGCGTTACAGCACGCGCGGCGGTTCGCCGCCCACGACCACCACATCCGCCGGCCGGCGCGCGAACAGCCCGACGCTGATCACCCCGGGAATCTGGTTCAGGCGTTCCTCGACGCCCGCCGGATCGGTGATGCGCAGGTTGTGCAGATCGAGGATGTAGCCGCCATTGTCGGTGACGATCGGACGCTCCATCGCGTCCATGCGGAACACCGGCTGGCCTCCGGTCAGCGCCACCAGCTCGCGCGCGACCATGCTGCGCGCCATCGGCACCACTTCCACCGGCAGCGGGAACTTGCCGAGTACATCGACCTGCTTGCTGGCATCGATGATGCACACGAACGTCCTGCTCGCCTGGGCGATGATCTTCTCGCGCGTCAACGCCGCGCCGCCGCCCTTGATCAGGTTCTTGTGCGGATCGCACTCGTCGGCGCCATCGACATACAGCTCCAGTTCGCCGACCGCATTGAGATCGAACACCTCGATCCCGTGCGCGCGCAACTTTTCCGTGCTCTGCTCGGAACTCGACACCGCGCCCCGGATGCGGTGCTTCTCGCGCCCAAGCGCATCGATGAAGAACGCCACCGTCGAGCCGGTGCCGACGCCCACCATCATGCCGTCCTCGACCCAATCCATGGCCTTTTCGGCGGCCAGTCGCTTGCCTTCGTTGCTCATTGTTTCGCGTTCCAGATGGTGGTCATTTCTTTTCGAGGCCGAGCAACAGCTTCCACTGCGCCGCCGTCACCGGCAGCACCGACAGCCGCGAACCGGTGCGCGTCAGGGCGAATTCCTCGCCGAGCGCATCGCGATGTTCACGGATCTCGGCCAACGACAGCGGACGCTTCAGGTGGCGCACGTAGCCGATGTCGACCAGGTCCCAGCGTGGCTGTTCCTGGGTCGATTTGGGATCGAAGTATTTCGACTTCTTGTTGAACTGTGTCGGGTCGGGATAGGGCGTTCCCGCCACTTCGCCGACGCCGTAGATGCCCGGCACTTCGCAGTTGGAGTGGTAGATGAAGACCTGGTCGCCCGGCTTCATCTGGCGCATGAAATTGCGCGCCTGATAGTTGCGCACACCGGTCCACGGTTCGCGCCCGACTTTTTGCAGGTTATCGATGGAGAAATCGGTCGGCTCGGTTTTCATCAGCCAGTAGTGGGCACGCGCACTCATGATTTTTCCCGCAGATATGTGGTGGATTCGGTGACGATGGCATCGCAGGGCACGTCCCATTCGCGCGGCTGCAATGCCTCGACGCGCTGGCAGTCGAAACCGACGCCGACGCGCCATGGCGGTGAGGCGCGATGGTCGCGCAACGTGCGGTCGTACCAGCCTCCGCCCATGCCGAGGCGATGGCCTTTGGCGTCGAAGCCGGTCAGCGGCAGCACGATCAACGCCATGTCCGTCACTCGAAGCAGCGATGTCGCTTCCAGCACCGGCTCGGGAATGCCGAAACGGTTCGGACGCGTTTCGTCGCCGGCGCGGAATGGCGCGAAGCATAAGGTGTTG
Organism: Pseudomonadota bacterium; assembly: GCA_018242465.1. Lineage (GTDB taxonomy): Bacteria > Pseudomonadota > Gammaproteobacteria > Xanthomonadales > Xanthomonadaceae > Solilutibacter. Next base: position 31,919 of record JAFEBY010000034.1, read on the forward strand.
TCGCTCTCATTCAGAACAGGCAGGCAGTAGACGCACTGCGGTGGCAGTCGCAACTGCCAAGCGTGCAGCGGCACTTCGCCATCCACCGCCCAGTAGCCGGCGACGTACCCCTGCACCGGTGCGAACGGCAACGCCAGCAATGCGCGCGCCACCGTGTCGGCGGCGGCCAGGCGTTCGCCTGCGCTCACGCTGCGGCGGGCATCGCGCAGGCGGCGGCGGAGATCAAGGGCGGGATCGCGGGAGGCGGGCATCCGCGCATTATCCGCGATCGGGAAAGAAGGTTCCTCCGCCGTGCCGATGCGGCTGAACGGCCTTGAACCCAGGGTTCAAGTGGAAGCGCTTGGCGACCTTCGGGCTTTCCGCACATGGCGGACATGCACGCCCGGTCGCTTCACATTTCCGATGTCGTTCTTAAGGGACAAGGCGAATGTTTGCGCGCTGTCGAACACGGCAGAGGAAGCAACGCCAGTATAGCCAACCGAAGTCGGCACGCACATGATTTTCTTCGCGCATTCAGCGCGCGTCGTGGTCGGCGAGCGCGTTGAGCTTGCGTTCGAGATCCCCGAGCGTGCGATCGAATTCATCGCCCAGCACCCCGCCCTGATGGCGCGTTTGCTGCAATTCGTGGGCAAGATTGAGTGCAGCGAGCACCGCGACGCGTTCGATCGCGGCCATGCGGTTGTTGCCGCGGATATCGCGCATCCGCTGGTCGAGCATGCGGGCGGCGGCGACCAGGTCGTCGCGTTCTTCCGGTTCGCACCCGACGCTGTAGTCGCGATCCATCACGCGGACGTTGACGATTTCGCTCACGGCTGGTCCTCCAGCGCACGGACGCGATGAATCAACGCTTCGACGCGCACGCGCGCCTGCTCGTTGCGGGCGATCAGGTCGGCGCGTTCATTCATCAGCTGCTGCTGCTCGGCGCGCAAGGCGCGATTCTCGTCGCTCAGGCGATGCAGGCGTGCGGACAGTCCTTCGGCGCGCTCCACCAGCGCCTGAAGTCGATCGATCGCGTCCTGCCCGTTCATGCCGAAACATTAGCATGCGGTCGCCGCCGGGCGTCACCGCCTGCTTTACACTGCGGACATGTCCGAACCCCTGCCCACCGCACCCGCCCTGCAAGCCGAACTCGACCAGCTTGGGCTGGCGACCACGCCCTGGGAACTGCAAGGCGCCCTGATCGGCTGGATCGCCGGTGGTGGCGATGCCGACCGCGAATGGCTGCGCAAGGTGATGGCCGATCCCGCCCTGCCCGCGCTGGCGGACGGCAGCGCGATCGAACATTTCGGTCGCGGCACCCAGGCCCGGATCGAAGACAACGACCTTGGCCTGACGCTGCTGCTGCCCGATGAAGACGCGACGCTGCAGGCGCGCAGCGCCGCCCTGTTCGACTGGTGCCGGCATTTCCTCGGCGCCTTCGGTTTGGCCTGCGGCGCGGAACCGCCGCTGTCGGACGAAGGCGAGGAAGCCCTGCAGGACCTGGCACGGTTGGCCACCGCCACCGCCGAGCCGGATGGCGACGAGGAAGACGAAGCCGCGCTGGCCGAGATCGAGGAGTTCGTGCGGGTCGCGGCGCTGCTGCTGCATGGCGACGTCGCCATCGCGAAGCGTCGTCGCCAGTTGCACTAGGCCGCGTCCCGATGCCGACCGGCCTGTCCGCGGCCACCCATGCCCGTCGCCGCCGGCAACTGATGCGGCAGGTTGGCGATGACGGCATCGTCATCGTCCCGAGCGCACCGGAACGCATCCGCAGTCGCGATACCCACTATCCATACCGCCCCGATTCCGATCTCTGGTATCTGAGCGGATTCGCCGAACCCCACGCCGTACTGGTGATGATTCCGGGTCGGGCGCACGGCGAATCCATCCTGTTCTGCCGCGAACGCGATCCCGAACGCGAAGGCTGGGACGGCGCGCGGGTCGGGCCGGAAGATGCCGTACATGCGCTCGGCTTCGACGACGCCTATCCGATCGATGATCTCGACGAAATCCTGCCCGGCCTGCTGGAAGGCCGCGGCCGCGTCCACTACCACCTGGGACGCGATACCGAATTCGACCTCAAGCTAATCGGTTGGCTCAACCGCGCGCGCGCGCACAACCGCCGCGGCGTGCAATCGCCCAACGAATTCATCGAACTCGGCCACCTCCTCGACGAGATGCGGCTGTTCAAGAGCGCCGAGGAGTTGCGGGTGATGCAGCGCGCGGTCGACATCAGCATCGAAGCGCACCAGGCGGCGATGCGCGCGGCACGTCCCGGCATCGCCGAATACGAATTGCAGGCCGAACTCGAACGCGTGTTCCGTCGCAACGACGCCTGCCCCGCCTACGGCAGCATCGTCGGCGCGGGCGCCAATGCCTGCGTGCTGCACTACATCGACAACAACGCCAAATCCGGCAAGAACGACCTGATCCTGATCGATGCCGGTGCCGAATATCGCGGCTATGCCTCCGATATCACCCGCACCTTCCCGGTCAATGGTCGCTTCAGCGATGAACAGCGCGCCCTCCATGACTTGGTCGGTGCGGCGCAGCGGGCGGCACTGGCGCAGGCGCAACCGGGCCGACCGTGGTCGGCGATGCACGATGCCGCGATCGCAACCCTGACCGACGGCTTGCTGTCGCTCGGCCTGCTCAAGGGCACGCTCAAGCAGCATCTCAAGGACGAAAGCCACAAGCGGTTCACCCGCCACAAGACCGGCCACTGGCTCGGCCTTGATGTCCACGACGTCGGCGAATACCGCATCGACGGCGAATCCCGGGTGCTGGAACAGGGCATGGCCTTTACCGTCGAGCCCGGCCTCTACATCAGCCCGGATGACCGCGGCGTGGCGGCGAAATGGCGCGGCATCGGCATCCGCACCGAAGACGACGTGGTGATGACCGCCAGCGGCCACCGCATCCTCAGCGATGCCCTGGTTCGCGACGCCGGCGCCATCGAGGAATTCATGGCCGACGGCCTATAATTCCACGTCCCCGCACCGCTCCACACCCATGCCCGTGAATTCCGTGACTGGCGACGCCATCGCCATCCGCCGTGCCCTGCTGTCCGTCTCCGACAAGACCGGGTTGATCGATCTCGCCAAGTCGCTCTCCGCACGCGGCGTCGAACTGCTCTCGACCGGCGGTACTGCGAAAGCGATCCGCGAAGCGGGCCTTGCCGTGCAGGACGTCAGCGATGCCACCGGCTTCCCGGAAATGATGGATGGTCGCGTCAAGACCCTGCATCCGGTCGTGCATGGCGGCCTGCTCGGGCGCGCCGGCACCGACGACGCGGTGATGGCCGAACACGGCATCGCCCCGATCGACCTGCTGGTGCTGAACCTGTATCCCTTCGAGCGGGTCAGTGCCGATCCGGACAGCAGCTTCGCCGACATCATCGAGAACATCGACATCGGCGGCCCGGCGATGCTGCGTTCGGCAGCGAAGAATTTTGCGCGCGTCGCCGTCGCCACCGATCCGGCGCAATACGCCGCGCTGCTGTCGGAACTCGATGCGAACAACGGCGCGTTGTCGGCGAAGACGCGCTTCGAATTGTCGATCGCTGCGTTCAATCGCGTTGCCCAGTACGACGCCGCGATCAGCAACTACCTTTCGGCCATTGAAGCCGATGGTTCGCACTCTGCGTTCTCGGCGCAGGCCAACGGCAGCTTCGTCAAGGTGATGGATCTGCGCTACGGCGAGAATCCGCACCAGCAGGCTGCGTTCTACCGCGACCTGTATCCGGCGCCGGGCTCGCTGGCGACCTTCACCCAGTTGCAGGGCAAGGAACTGAGCTACAACAACATCGCCGACAGCGATGCCGCCTGGGAATGCGTGCGCCAGTTCGATGCGCCGGCCTGCGTGATCGTCAAGCACGCCAACCCTTGCGGCGTTGCCGTGGGAACCGGCCCCGCCGATGTCTACGAAAAAGCCTATGCCACCGACCCGACCTCGGCCTTCGGCGGCATCATCGCCTTCAACCGGATGCTCGATGGTGCAACCGCGAAAACCATCCTCGATCGCCAGTTCGTCGAAGTGCTGATCGCCCCCGACTATGACGCCGACGCACTCGCCTACGCGAAGAAGAAGGCCAACGTGCGCGTGCTGCGCATTCCCCTGGCGCCGGCATCCAAGGGCTTCATCGACACCAAGCGCGTCGGTTCCGGAATGCTGATGCAGACCGCCGACGATCGCGTCGTCAGCCGCGACGAATTGAAAGTGGTGACCAGGCTTGCGCCGACCGAAGCGCAGTTCGCCGACCTGCTGTTCGCGTGGAAGGTGGCGAAGTTCGTCAAGTCGAACGCGATTGTGTATGCCAAGGACCTGCAGACCATCGGTGTCGGCGCCGGCCAGATGAGCCGCGTCTATTCCGCGCGCATCGCCGGCATCAAGGCGGTCGATGCCGGACTCGCCGTGCCCGGCTCGGTGATGGCCAGCGACGCCTTCTTCCCGTTCCGCGACGGCATCGACGCCGCGGCGGAAGCCGGCATCAAGGCGGTGATCCAGCCCGGCGGTTCAATGCGCGACACCGAAACCATCGCCGCCGCCGACGAACATGGCATCGCCATGGTGTTCACCGGCATCCGCCATTTCCGCCACTGAGAACGCACCATGAAACTCCTCGTCATCGGTTCCGGCGGACGCGAACACGCGCTGGCGTGGAAGCTGGCGCAGTCTCCACGGGTGGATGAAGTGCTGGTCGCGCCCGGCAACGCCGGTACCGCGCATGAAGACAAGTGCCGCAACGTCGACGTCAAGGCCACCGACATCGACGGCCTGCTCGCACTGGTCGCACGCGAAGGCGTCGTGCTCACCGTGGTCGGCCCGGAACAACCACTGGTCGCCGGCGTGGTCGATCGCTTCCGCGCGCACGGCCATCGCATCTTCGGCCCCACCGCCGCCGCTGCGCAGCTGGAAGGCAGCAAGGCGTATGCGAAAGAGTTCCTGCAGCGCCACGGCATCCCGACCGCGTTCTACGCCGTGCATACCGATGTCGCCGCCGCGCTCGCCTACGTGCGCGAGAAAGGCGCGCCGATCGTCATCAAGGCCGATGGCCTTGCTGCCGGCAAGGGTGTGATCGTGGCGATGACACTGGACGAAGCCGAAGCCGCCGTGCGCGACATGCTGGAAGGCAACACGTTCGGCGATGCCGGCGCACGCGTGGTGATCGAGGAATTCCTCGCCGGCGAGGAAGCCAGCTTCATCTCCATGGTCGATGGCAAGACCGCATTGCCGATGGCGACATCGCAGGACCACAAGCGCGTCGGCGACGGCGATACCGGCCCGAACACCGGCGGCATGGGCGCGTATTCGCCCGCGCCCGTCGTGACACCCGACGTCCACGCACGGGTGATGCGCGAGATCGTCAATCCGACCGTCGCCGGCATGATCAAGGACGGCATTCCATTCACCGGCTTCCTCTACGCGGGATTGATGATCGACGCCACGGGCGCGCCCAAGGTGATCGAATTCAACGTGCGCTTCGGCGATCCCGAAACCCAGCCGGTGATGTTGCGACTGCAATCCGACCTGGTCGACCTGGTCGACGCCGCGATCGACGGCACGCTCGATGCCATCGAAGCGCAGTGGGATCCGCGCCCGTCACTCGGCGTGGTGATGGCGGCAGAAGGCTACCCCGGTACGCCACGCATCGGCGACACCATCAACTCGATCGACGCGCCCGACCTCGACGACACCAAGGTCTTCCACGCTGGCACCCAACCGGAAGGCGAGCACGCCGTCACCGCCGGCGGCCGCGTGCTGTGCGTATGCGCGCTGGGCAAGACCGTGGCCGACGCGCAACAACGCGCCTACGCCGAACTGTCCGGCATTTCCTGGCCCGGTGAATTCCATCGCCATGACATCGGCTGGCGGGCGATCGAGCGGGAACGCGCGGCGGGCTGAGTGGCATCGCCTCGATCATGTGGCCGAACATGGTGGCGGCAGCGGCAACAAGCGCACGGCTGCAGTCATCTGCGAGGCATTCCTCATGCCCAACAGCATGGCTCTGCTGACCAGCAACGTCGAGCTGTACCCGGTCTATTTTTCCTTCGCCGAAGGCTCGCTGGACGAGGCCGGGTTCGCCGACTGGTTGCGACCGCACCTACTCGACACAGGAGTGAACGTTCGGGTGTGGTAGGTTTTGATCGGGGTGAAGATTTCATGTTTGCCCAGATGGGCGAACAGCGAGTCCTCCGCGCTGAAGGCCGACGAATGCGTAAGCACGTCGAAACGGAGGTCGCGCCGCTGGAACTTGCCCTTACCCAGGCAGCCCCACTCGGCGAAGATTTCGAGCAGGTTGTCCCGACACTTAGCGATATTGTCGGGCAGAAGCTCGGCCCCATAGATACACATCAATCCATGCAGCGCAAAATGACGCTTCTCGAGCTCGGACTTGCCGTACTTGAGCTTACCGGCGGCGTGGTGGCAATGTCGCGCAGGTTGGCGATCTTGTCGGCACGCTTCACCAATTTGGCACCGTGCGGTACGTGCGCGGCAAGCTCCATCTGCAAGCGCTTTCGCTCTGCCTTGGGTAGCGTTTTGTCGTCGGTGACCGCATCCACGTAAGCAAGGACTTGCGGACCGAAGCGTTCGCGCAGCAGCGCGCTGCCTTCATCCAGGCTCCATTCCTTGCCCGGGCCGCAACAACCCTCGATGAAATCGTGCAGGGCAGCGGCGCTGAGCACATCTGCGTCATCGACGCCGGCCTCAACTGCGAGGATGTGCACCAGGGCAACGGGATGGTTGATGTAGGGCGTCTTTGCCTCGTCCTTGCGTCGCTGGTGGCGCTGCGCGTGCACAGCGAAGATGAGGGCATGGATCACACGCGCAATGTCTGAGTTGGTGGCCATGCGGCGTTCCTCATCGGTCTATGGCCATGATCGCCGGTTGTAGTCTCGGGAGTGGAGACGCTTCGGCTATCCTCCCCCAATCCTCGGGGAGCCCACATGTCCCATTCCCAATTCGCCCTGCTGCGCCAGCGCCGCTTCGCGCCGTTCTTCACGGTGCAGTGCCTCAACGCCTTCAACGACAACGTGTTCCGCCAGGGCATCATCGGCCTGCTGTTCTGGCTGCAGGTGCCGGATTCGGAACGCGGCCTCTACACGCAGCTGGCGCCGGCGATCTTCATCCTCCCCTACTTCCTGTTCTCGGCCACTGCAGGCCAGATCGCCGAGAAGATGGAGAAGGCGAAACTGATCCGCCTCGCCATGTTGCTGGGCGTGCTGATCATGCTGGTCGCGGCGCTCGGCTTCGTCACCCATCACCTGCCGCTGCTGCTGATCGCGCTGTTTGCAACCGGCGTGCATTCGACGCTGTTCGGACCGGTGAAGTATTCGATCCTGCCGGCAGTGCTGCATCCGCGCGAACTCACCGGCGGCAACGGACTGGTGGAGATGGGCACGTCGGTGTCGATCCTGGTCGGCATGATCCTTGGCGGGCTGATTTTCAACATCGGTGGCGCACATTCGCCGTGGCTGGCGGGTGGCGCGGTACTGGCGATCGCGACAGCCGCATGGATCGCCGCGAAGCTGATTCCGACAGTCGGTGCCAGTGCACCCGACCTGGCGATCAACTGGAATCCGGTTACCGAAACCATCGGCGTGATGAAGCTGGCACGCAAGCAGCTGGCCGTGCGCAATGCCGTGCTCGGGGTGTCGTGGTTCTGGTTCGTCGGCACAGTGTTCGCGGCGGAATTGCCCGACTACGCGATCCTCAATCTCGGCAGTCCTGAAAACAAGACAGCGATCTATATCTTCGTGCTGGCGCTGTTCTCGATCGGCACCGGCGTCGGCGCGGTGTTGTGCGAAAAACTCTCCGCTCGCACGGTCGAAATCGGCCTGGTCCCGCTCGGCGCATTCGGCATCAGCGTGTTTCTGTTCGATCTCTACTTCGCGCGCAGCGGTGCCGCGCCCGTCCATGGCCTCGACATCGCCGGCTTCATGCACCAACCCGGCAGTTGGCGCATCGCCATCGACCTCGTCGGCATCGGCATGTTCACCGGTTTCTTCGTGGTGCCGCTGTTCGCGCTGATCCAGAGCCGCACGCCCAAGGATGAACTGTCTCGGGTGATCGGCGCGCTCAACATCCAGAACTCGGGCTTCGTGGTCGCGGCGTCGCTGATCTGCCTCGTGCTGCGCCTGCAGCCGGGTGCATTGTGCGGCGGGAAACTTCCGGGCTGGGCCTGCAGCATTTCGATGCACTTGCCTGGCTGGACCATCCCGCAAATCTTCCTCGCGCTCGCCATCGCCAATACTTTGGTCGCGATCTGGATCTTCACCATCGTCCCCGAATTCCTGATGCGCTTCCTCAGCTGGGTGCTGGTGCGCACGCTGTACCGGCTGCGCACGCGCGGCATCGACCACATCCCGGACGAAGGCGCGGCGCTGATCGTCTGCAACCACGTCAGCTTCATGGATGCGTTGATCCTGTCGGCATCGATCCCGCGCCCGGTGCGCTTCGTCATGTATTACAAGATCTTCAACATCCCGGTGTTGCGCTGGATCTTCAGGATTTCCAAGGCGATCCCGATCGCCGGTGCGAAAGAGGATCCGGAACTGATGAAGCGCGCATTCGCCGAGATCGACGCTGCGCTGGCCGAAGGCGAACTGGTCGGCATCTTCCCGGAAGGCGCGTTGACGAAGGATGGCGAGATCGCACCGTTCAAGTCCGGCGTCGAGAAGATCCTCGAGCAACGCCCGGTGCCGGTGATCCCGATGGCATTGCGCGGGATGTGGTCGAGCATGTGGAGTCGTCGCGATTCCAGACTGCACCGCGCGCGCCTGCCGCGGCGATTCCGCGCCCATGTCGACGTGGTCGCCGATGCGCCGATCGACGGCCATGGCGTCACCAGCGAAACATTGGAAGCGAAGGTGCGCGAACTGCGCGGAGATGCGGCCTGACCCGCGCATCGCCTGCTATGCTCGCCCGGAATCCAACGTGGGGGCGATACCGTGGCGAATTCCAGGAATATCCCGAACCATCTGGCGTGGACGATCATCTCGACCGTCCTCGGTACCTTGCTGTGCTGCCCGCTGGGCCTGCTCGGCATCGTCGGCATCGTCTATTCGTCGAAGGTCGATCGCCTCGCCAATGCCGATGATGTCGCCGCCGCGCAGAACGCTTCCGGCAATGCCAAGACCTGGGCGATTGTCGCCACGGTACTCGCGGCAATCGGCCTGCTGACCAATATCTGGTTCCGCATGCATGGTGGCAGCGAAGCCTTGCTGCACCAGATTCAAGCAATGCAAGCCGCCAGCGGGAAGTGACATCCACGATCGCCATCGTGTTCCAGCAGCCCTCCGCGCGCCGCACGTTGGGGCTGTCGGCGCTGGCCATCGTTGGCGCCTGCCTGGCGATCCTGCTCTATCGCAATGATCCCGCGAATCCAGCCAGCCAATGGGCGACCTGCGTGTTCCGCGACATTACCGGCTTGTACTGCATCGGTTGCGGGATGACGCGCGCCTGTTACGCGATGCTGCATGGCCATCCGCTGCATGCATTCGCGATGAACCCGCTCGGCGTCACCCTGATGCCGGTGGCCGCATTGTCGCTGGCATGGTGGGCGGGTTGGCAACCGCGCGTGTTCGTGCCGCTGATGCGCGTGTTGAACATGCCGAAACTGTGGATGATCCTGCTTCCCGCCTACTGGATCGCCCGCAACCTGCCGTGGCCGCCGTTCCACTGGCTGGCGCCGGGCGGGCTCAATTGGTAACGATCGGCTGGTGACGATGCGTCAGGCGCGCTCGCCTGCGGCCCACTGCTCGATCAGCCAGCGCGAAATCGATACGCGCGGCGACACTTCCAGATCGTTCTCGCCATTGCGTCCTTCCAGCGCGCGCAGCACGTCGTCTTGCGTGAACCAGCGTGCGTCTTCCAGCTCGTCCTGCCGGGTATCCGGGATGTCGGGTTCGGCATGGGCAACAAACCCGAGCATCAACGAACCCGGGAACGGCCACGGTTGCGAGGCGAGATAGCGGCTGCGCAGCACGCGCACCCGGCTTTCTTCGAACACTTCGCGCTGTACCGTCTGTTCCAGTGATTCGCCCGGCTCGACGAAACCGGCCAGGGTCGAATAACGCATCTTCGGCATCCACATCGACTGGCGACCAAGCAACAGCCGTTCGCCATCGCTCACCGCGACGATCACCGCAGGATCGCTGCGCGGATACTGCACCGTGCCGCAGGCCGCGCAATCGCCCTGCCAGCCCCCGCGCGCGAACGCCAGCGCATGCGCGCAAACCGGGCAATGGCGGTATTGCGAGCGCCAGCGCAACACCGCCCGCGCCTGTGCAAACAGGGTGGATTCGAACGCGGCCCACTGCATCGCTGCGGCGCGCAGGTCGAGCGTGCGTTGGCCTTCCGGCCACTGCGTGATCACCCGCGCGAACCACGGCAGGTCGCCCTGCATCCCGAGGAAGATCGCATCGTCGGGCACGTCTTCCGGCAACACCTGCAACTCGCCTTGTGCATCGACGGCGGTACGGCCTTCGCCATCGACGCCAATGCAGCGCGCGTGCGTGCGCAAGCCGGCGAGCGCGGCTTCATCCCTGCGCAAATGATCGGCGCGATCCAGCGGCTCGGCGATGAAGGCGAAACCCGGAAGACCGTGTCCCATGAAGGCCGGCGTCATGTCGTGAACGACGATCCGCAGCCGCAGGTGGTCTTGGCGTTGGGGTTGCGGATGGTGAACTGCGCGCCGGTCAGCGATTCGACGTAATCGACGGTCGCGCCCATCAGGTATTGCAGGCTCAGCGGATCGACCAGCAACGTCACGCCATTGGTGACGACGGCGAGGTCGTCCTCGGCCTGCGTTTCATCGAATTCGAAGCCGTACTGGAAACCGGAACAACCGCCGCCCTGGATGTAGACGCGCAGCTTGAGATCGGCATTGCCTTCCTCGGTGATCAGTTCGGCAACCTTGGCGGCCGCAGCCGGGGTGAACTCGAGCGGCGTCTCCAGCTGCAGGTAGCTGGGTGTCGTAGCGGTGGTGGAGTGTGCTTCCATGCCCACAAGGATAAGGGCGAATGGCGTCGATTCAAGCTCAATCCGTGTCGACCACGTCCTTCCACGCGAACGAGCTCTCGACCGCCGCGCCACCCGCCGGCTGCAGGTGCGCCAGCACCCGCGTCGGCGCGAAGCCCGGCGGCAAGGCGATATCGCCGGACACCCGCTGGAACAGCTTGAAGTCGTAGGGAATGCCGTCGGAACCGGCGTCCTGGCGCAGGTCGCTCCATGCCAGCTTGCGCAGCTTGCCGTCCTGCATGCCTTCCAGGCCGAGGGTGAACTTGCCGCTGTTGTCGCCGTCGCGGTTCACGTTCTGCCCGATCATCGCCTGGAAACGCCAGACCGCACCGCCCTGCGGATGCACCTGCATCGCCTGTACCGCCAGCGGCCGCCGGTCCGCCGTCGCACCGACGAACTTCTGGTAGAACGCGGCATCCGCCTTCAACGAGGCGATTTCCTCGTCGCGTTGCGCCAGCGTCTTCTGCAATTCGGCATTGGCCGCGCGCGAGATTTCGTCGGACTTGCGGGCATTCGCCAATGCCTGCTGCAGGTCGGCGACATTGCCCGGCATCGTCATGGCCGGATTCAGCGTGCCTGGCGGTGCGCGATGCGCCGCCCGCCACAGGCCCAGCGCCGCCCCGGCCATCACCAGCAGCGCCGTCGCGGTCCAGGCCACGCCCGCCAGACTGAGGCGACGTTTTCCGGTCGATTGCGTGGAGGGGTCCACAGTCATACGGTCGTATAGCCTCCTGCTTCACACCGCGTCAAGGTAGGCTGCTGCATAAAGCGCCGGAACGGGAACCGCTCCCGAGGGGAACTGCCCATGTTGCACCTGACGTCCACCCATGTCTTCATCATCGGCATCCTGCTGGCCTGGCTGGCGGGTATCCGCGTCTATCTCACCGTGTTCGGCATCGGACTCGCCGGCGCGATGGGCTGGATGCACCTGCCC
>JAFEBY010000035.1 GCA_018242465.1 Pseudomonadota bacterium
ACATCATGTTGGAGATGACCAGGCCCTTGAGGTTCTTCTGGTATTTCAGCGCGTATTCGATCGCCAGCAGGCCGCCCCAGGAATGGCCGAGCAGGTAGAAGTTGCTTGAATCGAGGCCAAGCGCCTTGCGCACCTGCTCCACTTCCTCGACGTAATGATCCGTACTCAGGAATGGCGCCATGTCCTGGGGCTGGTCGCTGTAGGCCGAGCCGAGCTGGTCGTAGTAGTAGTACTCGATACCGGCGCCGGGCAGCCACGCATCCATCGCTTCGAAATACTCGTGGGTGGCACCGGGGCCGCCGTGCAACAGCAACAGTTTGATGCGCGGGTTGTTGCCGACACGCTTGGTCCAGACCCGGAAATCGCCGTTGGGCGTATGGATCGGGATCATCCGTACGCCACCGGTCCAGGTGTCGTCGCGGCCGCTGTTGTCGAAATATCCCGGTGGGGAGTGTTTCGCGGCCTGCGGCGACTGTTTCGCCAACGCCAGGCCAGGCACTGCCAGCAGCAATGCCATCATCATCGACAGAACTCGCGCCATCGCCGAAACCTCGCTGTGGAGTCCGGCGAGTCTCGCGCGATGGCGTCAGCCCTGCAACTCAGCCAATGTGGCGTTCCCGGCTGGCCGCGTGCACCTCATCCACCAGCACGCGTACGTGTTCCGGATCCATGTCCGGCGCCATGCCGTGGCCGAGGTTGAAGACGTGGCCGTCGCGCGAGCCATGGTTGCCCTTGGCGTAGCTGTCGAGTGCGTTACGCACTTCGCGGCGAATGGTGTCGGGTGATGCGTACAGCGTCGCAGGGTCGAGGTTGCCCTGCAACGCGACCTTGCCTTGTGTACGCAGGCAGGCACCGTGCAGGGTCGTCGTCCAGTCGACGCCGAGGGCTTCCGCCCCACTGTCGGCGAGTTCGGACAGGTAAGGGCCGTTGCCCTTGCCGAACAGGATGAGGGGCGTGCGATCAGCGCCTTCACCACGGCGCAGTTCACTGGCGATGCGACGCAGGTAGCGCAGCGAGAACTCGCGATACATCGCCGGCGACAGCACGCCACCCCAGGTATCGAACACCTGCAGTGCCTGCGCGCCCGCCGCGCGTTGCGCCGAGAGGTATGCGATCACCGCATCGGTGACCACGCCGAGCAGGCGGTGCAGCGATGCCGGATCGTTCAGGGCCATGGCCTTGATGCGTCCGAAGTCGCTGCCACCGCGGCCTTCCACCATGTAGCAGGCGATCGTCCACGGACTACCGGAGAAACCGATCAGCGGCACCTTGTCCTGCAGTTCGCGGCGGATCAGGCGCACCGCGTCCATCACGTAGCGCAATTCGGTTTCCATGTCGGGCACGGCGAGGCGCGCGATGTCTTCCGCGCTGCGGATCGGTCGTTCGAACTTGGGACCTTCGCCTTCCACGAAGTACAGGCCAAGACCCATCGCGTCGGGGATGGTCAGGATGTCGCTGAACAGGATCGCGGCGTCGATGTCGAAACGCTCCAGCGGCTGCAGCGTCACCTCGCAGGCGATCTCGGGGTTCTTCGCCATGGCCAGGAAGCTGCCGGCGCGTTGGCGGGTGGCGCGGTATTCCGGCAGATAGCGACCGGCCTGGCGCATCAGCCAGACGGGCGTGCAGTCCACGGGTTCGCGACGCAGGGCGCGCAGGAAACGATCGTTGTTCGGCTTGGAATCCATGGAAATCTCGAAAAAAGAAAGTTAGCGCGGACCATCGAAGCCGGAGGCGAACATCAGCTGGAACCCCTTCTTCAGCTGGGCGTCGCGCGCTTTCTCGATCGCGGCAAGGGCTGCCGCCTGGTCCTGGAATTGTTCGCGGCGCAGGGAACTGCGCAACCCCTGCTGCCCGGTCTCGCGCACCAACTCCCAGCCACCGAAGAGATCGGGCTGGAGCATGAGCTGGACGAAGCGCGGCGCTTCGTGGCCGTCGGGCCGTTGTTGCAGCAGGAGACGCATGGGCGAATTGTACGGGGTTGCAGCTCAGCCTTCGCGCAACAGCTGCAAAACCATGCGTTCGTCGACGCCAGGGACAATGCGGGCGCGACCGATGCCGTCCCAGAGGATGAAGCGCAGGCCGTCGGCAGCGGCCTTCTTGTCCAGGCGCATGCGTGCGAGCAGGGCGTCGGCGTCGAGGCCGGGCGGAATGTGCACCGGCAGGCCGAGGCGTTCGAGCAGGAGGGTCAGGCGCGTGGTGTCATCCGGAGTTGCCATGGCGAGCCGCGCCGACAATCGCGCCGCCAGTACCATGCCGACGGCAACCGCTTCGCCGTGGTTGAGGCCGGCGCCCCATTGTCCATTCAGAGCCGCCTGTTCGGCTTCGATGGCGTGGGCAAACGTGTGGCCGAAGTTGAGCAGGGCGCGCTCGCCGTGTTCCAACGGATCGCGTTCGGTGATCGCGGCCTTGTGCGTGCACGAACGCGCGATGGCTTCCGCGAGCTTCGGGGCGTCCATCGCCAGCAGTGCATCGGCATGTGCATCAAGCCAGTCGAAGAAGCCGGGGTCGATGATGGCACCGTACTTCACCACTTCGGCGAGACCAGCGCGCAATTCGCGCGGCGGCAGTGTGTGCAGGGTCGCGGTATCGATGATGACCGCACGCGGCGGATGGAAGGCGCCGACGAGATTCTTGCCTTGCGGGATGTCGATCGCGGTCTTGCCGCCGACCGAGGAATCGACCATCGCCAGCAACGTGGTCGGCAGCTGCACGCAATCGATGCCGCGCATCCAGCAGGCTGCGGCGAATCCGGCCATGTCGCCGATCACGCCGCCGCCGAGCGCATAGATGCAGGCGTCGCGGGTTGCCCCCATTTCCGCAAGCGCGGCGATGACGCGGTTGAAGTTGTCGAAGGTCTTGGCGCTCTCGCCGGCCGGCAGGACCAGCATTGCGAGTTGCGCGTCTGGGCGCGCCGCCCGCAATGCCGCGACCACCGCATCGCCATACAGGGGGGCGACATGTTCGTCGCTGACCACCAGGGTGTGGCGTCCGCGCAGGGGGTTCGCCAGCAGGGCGGCGTTGCCCAACAGGCCATTCCCGATATGGATGGCATAGGGCGCGGCACCGCCGACATCGACTTTTCCGAGGGTCATGCCGCAGCCTCGCGTTGTTGCAACCACATCATCAGGTGTTCGACCACTTCATCCACGCCCATGCTGCTGGTATCCACGTCGAGATCGGCGAGCCCCCGGTAGAACGGGGTGCGGGTGGCATCGAGTTTCGCCAATGTCGTCGCCGGATCGTCGCCATGCAACAGCGGGCGTTGCGCGCGTTCATCGCGCATCCGCTGCAGTCGCGTCGGCACGTCGGCGTGCAGCCAGACCACGGTCGCGCGGTCGCGCAGCAAGTTGCGATTCTCCGGCGCCAGCACCACGCCGCCGCCGGTCGCGATCACGACGGTATCGAGCATCAACATGTCGCGCAGGCCAGTGCGTTCCAGTTCGCGGAAACGCACTTCGCCATCGTCCTTGAAGATCGCCGCGATGGTCCGGCCGGCGCGCTGCTCCACCTCGGCATCGAGATCGAGGCAGGGCCGATCCAGCCGTCGTGCCAGGGACGCGGCGACGCGGCTCTTGCCGCTGCCCATGGGGCCGATGAATGCGATGGGGCGATGTTGCATGGCGACATGCTATCAGTCGCGGGCGGCGACGCCGTCCTAACAATCCATGCACTACGTTTCGGGTTCGTTTTCCATTCTCTACCCGGAGTTCGACATGAGCATCGCCAAGGTCATCGAAATCAATTCCTCCTCCAAGAAAGGCATCGAGGACGCCGTCCAGTCCGGCCTGACCAAGACCGGCAAGACCGTCAAGAACATCCAGGGGGCATGGGTGAACGAGATCAAGGTGGTGACCGCGCCGGATGGCAGCGTGACGGAGTGGCGAGTCAACATGAAGGTCAGTTTCATCGTCGACTGAGCAATGCCGTCGGCGCTGCGCCACAATGCGGGAATGAACGATTCCGGATCCGATCTCCACGCCGAAGCGCTCGCCACCTTCGACCGCCTGTTCGCCGAGGCCGGTGCAGCGGGCGAGCCCGATCCCACCGCGATGGCCGTCGCCACCACCACGCTCGATGGCCGGCCGTCGCTGCGGATGGTGTTGCTGAAGGCACACGACAAGCGTGGCTTCGTCTTCTATACGCACCTCGATGGACGCAAGGGCCTGGAACTGCAGGCCAATCCGCACGCCGCGTTGCTGTTCTTCTGGCCACGGGTGCGCAATGCCGTGCAGGTGCGCATCGAAGGCTCGGTCGAGCTGGTCAGTGATGACCAGGCCGATACCTATTTCGCCAGTCGCCCACGCGACAGCCAGATCGGAGCGTGGGCGTCCCGGCAATCGCAGCCGCTGGCCGATCGCGGCGAATTCGAAGAACGCTTCGACCAGGCGCAGGCCGAATTCGCCGACCGCGACGTGCCGCGCCCGCCACGCTGGACCGGCTTCCGCGTGCGCCCCGAGCGCTTCGAGTTCTGGTATGGCGCCGAATACCGCCTGCATCGCCGCGATGTATATGTGGCCGACCGCTGCGGCGACTGGCATCGCGAGCAGCTGTATCCATGAGTCGGGAATGGTCGTTGCGCGAGGCGACTTCCGCGGATTTCCACGCATGGGGCGTCTTGCGCGCCCGTCTCTGGGACGACAGCGCCGATATGGTGGTCGCGGACGACGACATGGCCGCGGCGATCGATCCTTCGCGACCTGCCACGGCTTTCCTTGCCGTGGACGATGAAGGTCGTCCATTCGGGTTCATCGAAGTCGCGTTGCGCCACGATTATGTCAATGGATCGGAATCGTCGCCCGTCGGTTTCGTCGAGGGTTGGTACGTCGATCCTGACTGGCAAGGCCGGGGCGTAGGACGGGCGCTGGTTGCGGCAGCCGCCCGCTGGACACGCGATCGCGGTTGCAGCGAACTGTGTTCCGACGCGCTGATCGATGCCGACGCATCGCACGCAGCGCACCGCGCTTGCGGCTTCGAGGAAACGGAGCGCGTGGTGTATTTCCGCAAATCATTGTCGCGATGATTGGACCGCGCCGCATCGTCTGCCTGACCGAAGAGCCGACCGAAGTGCTGTATGCACTTGGCGCGGAGGATCGCATCGTCGGCATCAGTGGCTTCACCGTACGGCCGCCGCGGGCGCGCAAGGAGAAGCCCAAGGTCAGTGCCTTCACCAGCGCGAAGATCGACGAGATCTTGAAGCTGCGGCCGGAACTGGCGATCGGCTTTTCCGATATCCAGGCCGATATTGCCGCCGAACTGGTGCGACGTGGCGTGGAGGTGTGGATTTCCAATCACCGCAGCGTCGTCGGCATCCTCGACTACATCCGCCGTCTCGGCGCGCTGGTCGGAATGGCCGTGCAGGCCAATGAATATGCGGATGGACTGCAACGCGGCCTGGACGCCATCGCCCGGGATTCCGCAAAGCTGCCGCGGCGTCCGCGCGTTTATTTCGAGGAGTGGGATGAGCCGCCGATCAGCGGCATCCGTTGGGTGAGCGAGTTGATCACGATCGCTGGCGGTGACGATATTTTCCCGGAGCGTGCGGCCGAGCCGTTGGCGAAGCAGCGCATCCTCGAAGATCCACTGGACGTGGCGCGGCGTGCACCCGACATCATCCTTGGCAGCTGGTGCGGCAAGCGTTTCCGCCCGGAGAAGGTGGCACAGCGTCCTGGCTGGCAAGATATTCCGGCAGTGCGCGATGGCGAGTTGCACGAAGTGAAGTCGCCACGGATCCTGCAACCGGGGCCGGCAGCGCTCACCGATGGCGTGGCGGATATTGCGGCGATCGTGCGGCGGTGGGCGATGCGCACGCGTTGAGCAAAAGCTCCTCGCCCGGCTGTGCGCCTTTAGCGGTTATCCGCAGTGGCCGACACGCCGTGAATCCGTCCATGGAGGCTCGACTCGGCATCCATGCCTCGTATGGTCGGCCATTGCGGACGAACCGCACGGCGCCGCCGGTGGGCGCTTTTCGCTCTTTACTCCTAAGGCAACAACACGCGCGCGGAAGTGGGTGTGCCAGTCCGGTGCGCGGGCATTCCGCCGCATGGGTGAGGCAAGCGCTTGCGAACCATTGGTTCGCGCGCAGCCGAACGCCATGAGCGCAAGCGAATGGCCGGTCCGCGAAGCGGCGGCGCATGAGCCTCCATGGACGGATTCACGGCG
>JAFEBY010000036.1 GCA_018242465.1 Pseudomonadota bacterium
GACCTGGAACACGACCTGCCACTGGTCTGGGGCCGCGTGGTGCATTCGGTGTTCTTTGGTGGCGGCACGCCCAGCCTGTTCTCGCCGGAGCGGATCGATCGTTTCCTGCAGCAGGCCAGCGCGCGAGTCACCTTCGCGCCGGGTGCGGAGATCACCCTCGAGACCAATCCCGGCACGGTCGAACACGGCCCCTTCGCCGGCTATCGCGCGGCCGGCGTCAACCGGCTCAGTTTCGGCGTGCAGAGTTTCGACGACGGTTGCCTGCAGCGGCTCGGACGCATCCATTCCAGCGGCGATGCCGAACGCGCGGTGAAGTCGGCACAGGATGCCGGCTACGACAACATCAACCTCGACCTGATGTATGCCTTGCCGCAACAGACATTGGCAATGGCCGAACACGACGTCGTGCGTGCGATCGCGCTGCAGCCGACCCATCTCAGCCACTATCAACTGACGCTGGAACCGAACACGCTGTTCGCGGCACGGCCGCCGCAAGGTATTCCCGACGACGACCTCGCCTGGGACATGCAGGACCGTTGCCAGGCCCTGATGGCCGATGCCGGATTCGCGCAGTACGAAGTCAGTGCCTACGCGCAACCGGGGCGCCAATGCGCGCACAACCTCAACTACTGGACCTTCGGCGACTACCTCGGCATCGGTGCCGGCGCGCACGGCAAGCTCACGCTGGGTGCAGACCAGCGCATCCTGCGGCGCTGGAAGACCAAGCATCCCGATGCCTGGCTGCGCGACGCAGGAACTGCAGCAGCGATCGGTGGCGACGAGGACATCGTGCCGGCACGACGTCCGTTCGATTTCATGCTCAATGCGTTGCGCTTGAACGGCGGTTTCAGCCTCCGGTTGTTCGAACTGCGCACCGGGCTGCCGGCGGCGGCCATCGCCCGCGAGCTGGGCATCGCTGCTGAACGCGGCTGGCTGGATCTCCGGGATGACCACGTGATCCCAACAGAGTTGGGACGACGGTTCACAAATGACGTGATCGGCCTGTTCCTGTAGCCGGGGTCCGCAGTAATATCGGCCCAAGGACCCAACGGACGGGACCGGAGCCAAGGATATGGAACATCCGCAATTCGGGCAGCCGCGTACGCTGCCGCCACGCGTGCAGAACGCAATTTCGAAAATGATGGCCGCATGCGCCGACGGGATGGCCCATCCGGTGCGGCAGGCGCTTGCCGGTCTGCGCGAGGAAATGCCGTTGATGATCGGCAACCCGATGGCCGCCCGCCGCGAGATCATCGCGTTTTCGCATTGCAAACAGCTGTCGATCCATGGCAACGAAATGCTGCCGGCACTCCTGGAGTGCATCGAGCACGAGTTGATCGCCATTCGCGACCAGGACCACCAGCCGCAACAATCGGAGCTGTGGGTGTCGTCCGAAAGCTGGACGCTCGCGGACACGGGCGAACATGTCGTTCAGCCGCAAGCAGAAGGCATCGGCCAGGTCACCAACCAATGCAAGCTGCCGCTGTACCTGCTGGGCCAGCGTTTCGGCGTGCTGGCCGGCACGCCGGCGTTCAATTCCGATCGCATTCCGGTCGGACCGCGTCGCCTGATCCGCGCGGTCGAGGAGGCATCACGCCGGGTCTTCGGCGACGATTTCCCGCACATGCTGGTGACCGATGTCGTCGCCCGCGCGCTGTTCCACGATTATCCGGCGCTGGTGAACCGTATCAACAAGGAGCTGGAAGGCGCCAGCATCCTGCCCGGACTGACTTTCATTCCATCATTGAAGCGCACTGCAACACCTGTCCAGCCTGCGCATGCCGATACGCCCAAGGCTGCGGCAGTGGCCCCGACTTCAACCGTGACACACCACAGCATCAGATGGTTCGAACAGCCGGAGTACGAGGATCGCGACCGGTCCGTCGGCATGCATCCTGCCCCGGATTTCTCGGTCGCACGCACATTGCTGGCCAAAGCCAAGGGGCAGGCTCCGGCCGCCACTGCCGCGCACGTGCAATTGCCGGCCCATATCGTTTCAGAAATGCTCGACTCGTTGTCCTCGCATGATGCCAACGGCCGTCCACTCGGCATCCGCCACCTGCATGATGAACTCAAGGCGCGGGCCAAATCCCTGCATGGCGGCAAAGCCCAGTTGTCGCAACAGCAAAGTGATTCAATCGAATTGCTGGGCATGCTCTACGATGCCGTCAGCCATGACGTGCGCGCGCAATCGGGCGCGACGGAATTGCTGAAGCGCTTGCAGATCCCACTGCTGCGAATGGCGTTGGCCGGCGAGGAATTCTTCGAAGAACCGACGCATCCAGGCCGCCAGATCATGAGCCGGGTCGCCGAGTCTGGCGCGGTCATCGCCGACGAGGCCGATGCCGACCCGCAATTCGACGCCGCACTGGCCCACGCGGTCACTCGCGTCGAGCAGGAATATCGCGGCGACGGCGCCGTACTCGAGCAAATCCATCAGGAACTCGATGACGCCCACCATGCGTATGAACAGCGTAGCGAGGCCGCCGAGCGCCATCAGATCGGGGCGTCACGCGGGCTGGAACGCATCGCCATTGCCCGCAATGCCGCACAAGCCATGATTGACGAGAAACTCGCAGGCACCACCTTGCGACCGCAGGTCGAACTGCTGATCCGCACCGCATGGCAAGATGCCCTCACCTTCATTCGCCTGCGCCACGACGATCACTCGGCGCTGTGGCAGCGCCACGATCGCCTGACCGGCCGCATGCTCCAGGTGGTGACCGCGACGGATGCGATCGAAGACGTGGACTTGCGCGATTCGATCTTCGAGATCCTCAAGCGCACCGGCTACCACTCGGAGGAAGCCAGCGAGGTTGCCGAGACCCTCAGCCGCAGCGCATCGCAGCCACGCAATGGCGCGCGCATGTCGATGACGGAACTGGTGACGCTGATCCGCGCCCGCCCGAGGTTCGGCGGATCGTCGAAAACCATGCAGCTGGCGGAGGAAATGCCCGAACCGCGCAGCGAACGCGAAGAAGAGTGCTTTAACCACTTGAACACACTGCCTTTCGGTTGCTGGCTCGATTTCATCATCAATCAACAGGGCGAGGTGCGCCGCCGCCGCCTGTCGTGGTACAGCCGCATCACCGGCAATGCCTTGCTGGTCAATCGTCGCGGCGCGCGCGTCGCCGAAATGCAGCTCGACCAGTTGGCGCGCTTGATGGCGACCGGCCAGGTGCGCGTGGCGCGCAAGCATGAAATGAGCCTGCTCGATCGCGCTTGGAACAGCACCCTCGGCACTCTGGAAAGCCTCGGGAAATTGTTCGTGCGGCCCGCGGCGGTGGCGTCGTGAGCGCCGACCAGCGCTATACCACCCGCCGCGATGTCCGCGCCACGATCCCGGTCGTTGACGCCCTGACCGGCGCGATCGTCGGCCGCGTCGGCAATCTCTGCGCCACCGGAATCCAGGTGGTTCGTGGCGGTGCGATCCCGGCGGACACCTTGCGTCCAGGCGCACTCTACCAATGGGCGTTCGCGCTGCCGGACGAACTCGGCGGTGGACAGGTCGAGTGCGGCGTCGAAGTGATGTGGAACGGCAGCGATACCAGACACGGCGGCGACTTGGTCGGTGCGCGCTTCATCCTGATCGACCCGGCGACGATGGAGCGAATCGCGCACTGGTGTGAGGCCGGGGAGCGCGCCCAGGCCTGACGACCTTCGTCCACGCCCGGCAAATCCCCGTTGAGTGACAATACGGCGTCATCCGCCAGGATCCGCCCATGTCCGAGCCTTCCCTCGCCGGCCTTTTCGCCGACCACCTTGAAACCGTCAAACGCCACGCCGACACCGCGTTGCAACGCGGCGGTTTCGACCAGCTCGTCGTGCCCAGTGGCACCTCGCACTACCAGGTCTTCGACGATCGCGACTATCCCTATGCGGTGAATCCGCAGTTCAAGTACTGGCTGCCGGTTACGCGCGCGCCGGGCAGCTGGCTGGTCTACACGCCGGGCCAGAGACCGAAGCTGATCTTCCTGCAGCCGCGCGACTACTGGCATGTCGTGCCGCAGGCCCCGAGCGGGTACTGGGTCGATCATTTCGACATCGTCACCATCCGCACGCCCGACGAAGCCAGGCAGCATCTCTCGGCGACGGCGCGCCAAGCCATCCTCGGCGAGCCGCAGAGTGCGCTCGGCACGGCCTTCGCGCCCAACAATCCCGCCGAAGTGATCCAGCACCTGGAATACCACCGCGGCTACAAGACGCCGTATGAAATCGCGATGATGTGCGAAGCCACGCGTCGCGGCGTGCGCGGCCACCGCGCCGCCAAACGTGCCTTCGACGCCGGCGCCAGCGAGTTCGGCATCCACATGTCCTATTGCCAGGCTGCGGGCCAGGACAGCTTCGACTTGCCGTACCAGAACATCATCGCCCTCAACCAGCACGGCGCGATCCTCCATTACAGCGACCTCCTGCGCCTGCCGCCCAAGCCATGCTTGAGCTTGTTGATTGATGCCGGCGCCAGCCACGCCGGTTACGCCTGCGACATCACCCGGACGTATTCGGCGCAGAACGACGACTTCGCGGCGATGATTGAACGCGTCGATGCCGCGCAACAGGCGATGTGCGCGCAGGTGCGCCCCGGCGTCGACTACCGGCAGATCCATCTTGATGCGCATCTCGCACTCGCGGGCGTACTCAAGGAATTCGGCGTGATCACGATATCCCCGGAAGCCGCTGTCGCGACGGGCGTCAGCAGCGCGTTCTTCCCGCACGGCATCGGCCACGGCATCGGCCTGCAAGTGCATGATGTCGCCGGCTTCGCCGAAAGCGACCACGGCGGGACGTTGCCGAAGCCTGATGGTCATCCCTACCTGCGCCTGACCCGCCCGCTCGCCGCCGGCATGGTGGTGACGATCGAACCCGGCATCTACTTCATCGACATGCTGCTCGACGAACTGAAGGCAAAGGGATTGGAAAACAGCGTCGACTGGAACGCGGTCGAACGCTTCAAGCCCTATGGCGGCATTCGCATCGAAGACGACGTCGCCTGCACCAACGACGACCCGATCAACCTCACCCGCGAAGTCTGGAAGGAGATCGCATGAACAAGTTCCTGATCGCTTTGCCCTTGTCGGCGCTCGTACTCTCCGCCTGCCAGCAACAGCAGGCACCCGTCGACCCGGCGATCAACGACGGTTGCCTGCACTATTCGCCGGCGCAGACCGTGCTGATCGGCAAAACGTATACGAAGGATGTGACCGCGCCGGGCAAGATGACGCGCAAGGCGCTGATGATGAAGCTCGACGCGCCGACCTGCGTGTCGCCGCTGGCAAGCAGTCACGCCGACTTCAAGCGCGTCGACAACATCCAGGACATCGAACTGGTCGCCCAGAGCGACATCGTCGATGTATTCAAGCTCGAGGGCTATCGCGTGCGCGCCAAGGGAGCGCTGGCCACCGAGCAGGGTGATGGCGCCGCTGCACCGGTCGGGATGACCTTGCTGACGATTGGTCCGGCCGATCCCAACCAGTAATCAGTCTGGCCCGGCGACCTTGCTTGCGCTTGCCGCAGCCGAGCGCAGCAGGCCTTCGCCTGCAAACAACGCCAGTGCCGTCCAGATCAACACAAAGCCGATCAGTCGGGCGCCGTCGAAGGCTTCGTGGAAAACGAACACACCGAGCAGGAACTGCAGGGTCGGGGCGATGTATTGCATCAGGCCGATGGTGGTCAGCGGCACGCGTCGCACCGCGTAGGCGAAACCGACCAATGGCAGTGCGGTGACGATCCCGGACAGCACCAGCAGGCTGGTGATCCATCCGCCCTGGCCAAAACCAATGCCGCCGTGGCCAGACTGCCACCCCAGCATGGCCAGCGCAGGCAGGAACAGATAGGCGCCTTCCACGCCGAGTCCGCTCACCGAGTCCACTGCCGCCAGCTTGCGGATCAGGCCATACAACGCGAACGAACCTGCCAGTGCCAGCGCGATCCACGGCAGGCGCCCGTAGTTGATGGTCAGCCACAGCACGCCCATGCCCGCGATCGCCACCGACAGCCACTGCAACGGGCGCAGTCGTTCGCGCAGGAAGGCGACGCCGATCAACACGTTGAGCAACGGGTTGATGAAATATCCCAGCGCGGTTTCCACCACGTGGCCGGCGTTGACCGCCCAGATGTACAGGCCCCAGTTGAACGCGATCAGCATGCCACTCGCAGCTAGCAGCATCCCCAAGCGCGGCTGCGCCAGCGCGTTGCGCAACCAGCCACGCCCATCGCGCCAAAGCAGGAAGGCACCGACGAACAATGCACTCCACAGGATGCGCTGGAGGACGATGACCAGCGAAGGCACCGACTTCAGTGCGTGCCAGTACAACGGCATCACGCCCCACAGCACGAAGCTGGCGACCGCCATCCAGGTGCCACGCGTCATCTCGCGATCGGTCGCGGCGGTCATGGCTTCGCCGGCCCCAACTTGCCGCGTGCGGCCTTGCCGATCGTCATTGCCAGCACTGCGAGCACGATGATCGCCATCGGGATCAGGTCCTTCGCGCTGAACCGTTCATTGGCCAGCAATGCGCCCAACATCACCGCGATCACCGGATTGACATAGGCATAGCTG
This sequence comes from Pseudomonadota bacterium, assembly GCA_018242465.1. Taxonomy (GTDB): domain Bacteria; phylum Pseudomonadota; class Gammaproteobacteria; order Xanthomonadales; family Xanthomonadaceae; genus Solilutibacter. The sequence continues at coordinate 6,560 of JAFEBY010000036.1, forward strand.
CCGGCGAGCGCCGGGCGCACATGGTGCAGCAACCAGACATAGGCGCTGAAACCGATCAGCGAACCCATCACGATCAGATACGCCGTCGCGGCGATGGCGTGGCCAGTCGGTGCATGCAGGTGTTCCCCGCGCACCGTGGCGACGATGCTCATCACCACGCCGGCGCACAACATCTGCACCGCCGAAGTCATGAACGGAGATGGCAAGTCGCGGCCACGACTCCAGATCGAACCATAGGACCACGCCAGCGGCGCGATCAGCAATGCGATGAGGCCTGCCGGCGATGCCCGCAAGCTGCTGCCGGCGTTGAGCCAGATCACGCCGATGAAGCCAATCATCACCCCGACCCATTCCAGCCGCGTCGGGCGATCGCCCTTCATCCGTGCGAACAGCGCGATCCAGATCGGCGCCGAGGCAACCGCGACCGCTGCGAGCCCGGACGATACGCTCTGCTCGGCGTAATTGACGAACCCGTTGCCGAACACCAGCAGCAGGATGCCCATCGTTCCCGCGTTCTTCCATTGCGCGCGCGTCGGCATCGGTTCGCCTCGCAGCCGCAGGAAGGCGAACATCACGCCGCCGGCGATCAGGAAACGGATGCCACCGAGCCAGAACGGAGTGAAGCCGCCTTCCAGCGCGAACTTGATCGCGAGGTAGGTCGACCCCCAGATGACGTAGACCGCGGCCAGCGCCAGGATGACGGCGGTGCCCGTGGGTGCGTGCGTGTCGGAAGGCCTATTCATCGTCCCGAGGCTACTCTTGGTGGCCGCATCCTGATTGAAAAATCATGCGTATTGGCGCAAGAATCTTGCATGAAGAAAAACCAGCCGCACATCCTCGACAGCTTCGACCAGCGCCTGCTCGAACTGCTGCAGCAAGATGCCGACCTCACCCTCGACGCCCTCGGCGATGCCGTCGGGCTGTCCCCCAGCGCAGTGCAGCGGCGCATCAAGCGGTACCGCGAACAGGGGATGCGCCGGGTCGCGCTGATCGACCCGCACGCACTGGCATCGGCAACCCTGATCATGGTGTGGGTGCGCATGGACACCGAGTCGGCCCAGGAATTGCGCGCCTTCTACACCCGCATGCGTGCCGCGCCGGAAGTACAGCAGTGCTACCAGCTGGCGGGCGACTGGGACTACCTGCTGATGGTGGCGACGCCGAGCGTGCAGGAATACCGTGCCCTGCTCGAGCGCCTGCTCAAGCCGCAGAAAAACATCAAGCGCTTCGAGAGCCGCGTAGTGCTGGATACCGTCAAGCGCGGGCTGGCATTGCCAACCCGCGCATCGCGCTGAACGTCGCGATCAACGGACCCAGGTCACCGCGTTGCCGGACTGCGGCAATACCTGGCTGGCGAGGCGCGAATCATGGGCGAGCAGGCCCATCGCGTCGGAAAGGATCGCGGCGGATTCGCGCAGCAGCGGATCCGGACGATTTTCTGCGAGCTTGTCGCGCGCGGCTTCCTTGGCGACGTCGCGTTCATTGCCGGCCAGTCCATCGTCGGTGGCATCGTCCGCGAGCGGATCAAGCGGCAGCCCGAGTTGCTTGCGTTCGGCCTGGCGCTGTTTCAACTTGGCCTCGTTCTTGTCACGCTCGGCACGACGCTCACCTTCGTTGAGCGAAAGATAGTGCTTGGCCTTGAGCGCCTTGAACTCGGCGAGATCCTGCAGCAGCCACTGGTACTCGGGATCGTGCTTGATGCGTGCCTCGTGGCTGGCGTCAAGCTGCGGCAGGATCGGCGCGAACACGCCGTACTGCAGGTGCGGCGCGGCAGGGATGCTCGACCACGGCAGGGCGTTGTCGTACATGCTTTCACCGAAGCTGCTGGCATCGACAGTCACCGGGAAGTGGATGTCCGGCTCGACGCCCTTGTTCTGCGTGCTCGAACCCGACGGCCGGAAGAACTGCGCAATCGTCATCTTGACCTGGCCGAACTGGGTCTTGCGCGCGCTCGGGAAACGGTCGAGGTCGACCAGATTCTGCACCGTGCCCTTGCCGAAGGTGGTCTCACCGATGATCAGGCCGCGACCGTAATCTTGGATCGCGCCGGCGAGGATTTCCGAAGCCGATGCCGAGCCTCGGTTCACCAGCACCGCAAGCGGGCCGGACCAAGCCACGCCAGCGTCATCGTCGCCATCCACTTCGACGCGACCGCCCGACTGGCGGATCTGCACCACCGGGCCGGTATCGACGAACAGACCGGTGATGCGCACTGCTTCACCCAGCGAACCGCCGCCGTTGTTGCGCAGGTCCAGCACCACGCCATCGACGTTCTGCGCCTTGAAACCATCCAGCAGTCGCTTGATGTCACGCGATGCCGAGGCGTAGTCATTGCCGCTGCGGCGGGCGCTGAAGTCTTCATAGAAACTCGGCAGCTTGATCACGCCGACCTTGCGCGCCGGAGCACCGTTCGCGGCCGGCAGGTTGATCACTTCGCCCTTGGCAGCGTCCTCGGTGAGCTTCACCACGTCACGGGTCAAGGCGATCACGTGCGGCTTGCTGTCGATCGGCGCGCTTGCCGGCACGATGCCGAGGCGCACGCGCGTGCCCTTGGTGCCGCGGATTTTCTCGACCACATCGTCGATGCGCCAACCGATCACGTCTTCCAGCGTACCGGAACCGCCCTGCCCGACCGAGACGATACGATCGCCCGGGCGCAGCAGTTTGCTGATCGCGGCCGGACCGCCCGGCACCAGTTCGCGCACCACGACCACGTCGTCCTGCTTCTGCAACTGCGCACCGATGCCTTGCAGCGACAGCGACATCTGCTGGTTGAAGCGCTCGGCCGCACGCGGGTTGAAGTAATCGGTATGCGGATCGGTGGCATTGGCGTATGCGTTCATCGCCAACTGGAACACGTCCTCCGAATCCAGTTCGTTGATGCCCTTGAGATTGTTGGCGTAGCGCTTGTCGAGCGTCTTGCGAATGTCGTCCGGCTGCTTGCCGGCCAGCTTCAGGCGCAACCAGTCGTTGCGCACCGACTGCTTCCACAGCGTGTCGAGTGCGGCCTGGTCGGCCCACGCGGCTTTTTCACGGTCGTATTCGAAGCGGTCGTTGCCATCGAAATGGAAAATGTCCTGCCCGAGGAGAGAACGCTGGTAGGCCACGCGTTCGCGCACGTGCTTGCGATAAGCCTCGAAGATCGCAAACGGCACCTTCATGTCACCATTGCGGAACGCGGCATCGAAACTGTCGCGCTGCGATTCGAAACCGGCCACTTCACCGGCGGTGAAGTACATCTTGTTGCCATCAAGCAAGTCGAAATACTTCTTGAAGATTTCCTTTGACAACGCCTCGTCGAGCGGTTGCGCGCGATAGGCGTAGCGACTGTTGGAAAGCAGGCCGTAGACGAGGCGCGCGGTGACCGATTGATCCGCGTTCTGGGCAAGCGGGCCACTCGCCTTCGCGGTGGTGGCCGAAGGATGACTGGTCACTACCGCCGCGCCCAGCACCAGCGGAATCGCCAGGGCCAGGGCCAATACTGCACTGCGTCGCTTCATGGAATCCTCGAAGATCGAATCTGGAGCTTGGACACGCGGAATGCGCGAGCGTTCACTCTGCCACATCCATGGTCTGGAGCACGCGACCCGGAAGTCATGGGCCAGGGGATGGCGGCGCGTGTTCAGGATGGCCGGTCAGGCCCGCCGGTTCAGGCGTGATGGCGGCCGGCTTCGGCGGCCTGGCGATCGGCGTGGTAGCTGGAACGCACCATCGGCCCGGACGCGACGTGCTCGAAGCCGAGCGCCATGCCGTAGTCCTCGAACGCCTTGAACTCTTCCGGCGTCCAGTAGCGCAACACCGGGTGGTGCGAGGGCGACGGCTGCAGGTACTGGCCGATGGTGATCATGTCGACGTCGTGCGCGCGCAGGTCGCGCAGGGTGGCTTCGACCTGTTCCCGTGTTTCGCCGAGGCCAAGCATGATTCCCGACTTGGTGGCGATCTGCGGATGCTGGGCCTTGAAGCGCTTGAGCAATTCCAGCGACCACGCATAGTCGGCGCCCGGACGCACATTGCGATACAGGTCCGGCACGGTTTCGATGTTGTGGTTGAACACGTCAGGCGGATCCTGGGCGAGGATCTCCAGCGCGCGTTCCATGCGACCCTTGCCGCGGAAGTCAGGCGTCAGGATTTCGATGCGGATGCCCGGCGCCGCAGCGCGCGTTTCGCGGATGCAGTCGACGAAGTGCTGGGCACCGCCATCCCGCAGATCGTCGCGATCGACGCTGGTGATCACCACGTAGCGCAGGCCCATGTCGGCAACGGTCGCAGCCAGGCGCCGCGGCTCGTCCGCATCGAGCGGCTTGGGGCGGCCATGCGCGACATCGCAGAAACTGCAACGGCGTGTGCAGACATCGCCCATGATCATGAACGTCGCGGTGCCGTGGCTGAAGCATTCGTGGATGTTCGGGCAGCTGGCGTCCTCGCAGACGGTGACGAGGCGGTTCTCGCGCAGCTTCGACTTGAGCTGTTGCACGGCATTGCCGGATGGCAAGCGCACGCGGATCCACGACGGCTTGCGCAGCACCGGCGCGTCCTGGAACTGCACCGGGGAACGACCGATCTTGTCGCCGGCGAGCTGCTTGGCGCCCGGCTCGAGCGTGCCACCTTCGACAACGGCCAGCGGGATGTTGCGTGCTTCGGTGGGGCGCGGTTCGCTCATGGCGCCATTATCGCGCATTGCCGGCGATCAGGCGGCCTCGCGCCGCTGGCCGGCCAGCGCGGCGAGATCGGGCGCCGGCGCGGTTTGCGGCTTCAGGCCGAACTGGCGGGCAAGCTCGGCGACCAGCACCGGCTTGACCGCCGCCATGC